>CAZHWZ010000023.1:0-21321 GCA_964535965.1 uncultured Candidatus Bathyarchaeia archaeon
CATTAAGGGGCTCTCGACCGAATTACAAAAAATATTGCTAGATGACCTAGTGACAGCTTTCCAAAATAGAATAAACGTGCTAATAAGAGCGCAAGCAAAAAGAAGCTACTAATACAGACTAAATAGGAAAAAGACGTAGCTTGAATCCATAAAAGCTTTATATAAAAAGGCTGATAATATGGCAAAAAGAGGTTTCGATGATGAGACGCTCCAAACTTGAAATGTATATTGATATCCTTAAAGTGCTAGCTCACCGCGGACCACTCAAGCTAACACACATCATGTACAAGGCTAACGTTAACTGCAGTGTACTAAAGGAGTACTTAGATTTTCTAATAAAACAGAACTTGGTCGAAGAAAGAACCTTTGGGAAGAGAAGAGTTGTTTATGCAATAACCCAAAGAGGCATAACAGTACTCAAATACTTCAGAGAACTGAAACAGGTTTTACCACTAGTGGAAGAAGCGAGAAACAGAATACCAGTACCATACTAATCCCCTCCACTTTTGGACAAAACTAACCTTTCGTAGCATGTAATATTTTAGATCGAAACACTTTTTATTTTAAAAATCCTTCAAATTTAATAATTGAAATCTGAGCAGACGCCGCATTTGTCACATAATGTACTGCAGCGTAAGTAGTTAGCATTTGTTTTATGAATAATTACGTCTGTTTCGTAAGACTTAATAAATGCTTTTTCTTTACACTACTGTATACATGTAAAACAATATGGGGAAACAAAGTGGCCCACCGAGAAGTTCTTGGAAAAAAACCTTTACAAGTATTGGAGAGGATCAGAGAAAACCTTGAGCGGCTAAATGAAAAAATGGAGGTCATGATTGAGTTGCAGAAACATGGTAGGAAAGATGTTCAACCACTTCCAGAAGCCCCACTTGACGTTATGACGTTACTTTCTATGCCCGACCACCTTAGAAAAACAGCCATGGCGGTGTGCAGGCTTGGCCGTGCCACAGCAGACGAGATTGCCCAACAAACACATAGAGCGAGGGCTGTTGAAAGCGCCTACTTGAACCAGCTTATGATTATGGGACATTTGAAAAAAGAGAGAAAGGGAAGGAAAGCCTACTTCTACGTAGATAGGGAAAGTCAAGAGTGATGGTCTTGGGCAAAATAATAGCTTTGCACTCGTACAAGGGTGGAACAGGAAAAACCCTCCTCTCAATAAACTTAGCTGCAACGCTTGTTAAGCGTGGCAAAAATGTCTGTTTGTTGGACCTTGACTTTCGAGCTCCAAGCCTTTCCACAATTCTCAAAATTGAAAAGGCAGAGTCCTGGCTAAATGACTATCTAAACGGTACATGCGAAATCGATAAAGTGTTAATTGATTTAAACAGCGGGATTCAAAATAAGGGCAAACTATTTGTCGGACTAGCCAACCCGGCAACAGAAGCGATCAGAGATATCTCTGCAAAGGACAGAAAATGGGAGATGCGGGCTTTAGGAAGGCTTTTGACTCTTAGGAATTCGCTTTTAAATGATAAGAGTTTTGACTTTTTGATTTTCGACACAAGTCCAGGACTACAGTATTCGTCTATAAACGCTGTAGTGAGCGCTGATTTAGTAATCGTAGTAACAACCTTTGACAGATCGGATGTTGAGGGAACAAAGCGTATGTTGCGGGAACTTTACGACTTATTTGAAAAGAAGACCGAGATAGTTTTGAACAAAGCTCTATATGATATTTCTCCGAAATCTGGAAAAGATGAAGTTCAGACCAGGATAAAGGGTACATACCAAGCTCCTCTTTTGGGAATAATACCTTGCTTCTGTGATGTTTCAAAGGCGGAAGGAAACACAATTTTTGTTCAAGAAAGACCGGAGCATCTCTTCACAAAAATTTTGGACGAAATAGCAAATAAAATAGATAAACCTTGACATAAGCGAATTTTTGAGTTTGCGTACTATTTCATACATTACCAAAACTTATAGAACAGTAAAATATTCTGATACTTCATTAAAATATGGGGACAGTTAATTAATTGGATAAGTCAGCGATAATTCTTGCAGGTGGCTTTTCCAGAAGGTTTGGAGAAGACAAGGGATTAATTGCATTGGTGAATAAGCCTCTTATTAAACATGTTTTAGATGCAATCAACGATATTGTTGACGAAAAGATAGTTGTGGTTAGTTCAAAGGCTCAAGCTGAAAATTTTGCCAAAGTTGTAGGTCTGAACGTAAATGTTGTTATTGATGCAGATGATGTGAAGAGCCCCCTTGTAGGCGCATTAACTGGCTTCAAGGAAGCACGTGGAGAATATGCACTTCTCCTTCCATGTGATACCCCCCTGCTCTCTAGAGATGTTCTTTTGCTCCTACTTGATTTATGCGCAAATAAAGCCGCAACTATTCCACGCTGGCCAAGTGGTTACATAGAGCCCTTACAAGCAGTTTACCTTACAAAACCAGCATTGGAGACTGCCAAGAATGCATTAAGGGACGGAAGATTGGATATGCGTTCCATGATTGAAAGGCTGCATGGTGTACGCTATGTCTCAACGCTTGTTTTAAAGCAGCTTGATCCAGAGCTTAAGACTTTTTTTAACATCAACACTCCTCTAGACCTGAAAAAGGCTGAGCTTATACTCAAGGGCAAGGAAAAGTGAAGCTTATTTTTGTGTTGCTTTACATTGTTCGGCATATTTTTCGGTTTCTAGAAGTAATTTTTCTATGTCCGCCTTAGTGTGAGCTGTGCTTAGCGCTCCGTTGTGAGTTGGTAGGAAGAAGACTCCGTTTGCAATTAATCTTAAATGGTAATCCAGTAGTTTGTTTCTGTCAGCTTTAAAGGTAGCATTAGCATCTTTCACCTCTTTTTTCGTGAAATGAACGTTAAAGAGGGAACCAGCTCCAGTAACCTGCACATCCACACCATTTTCTTCAAAAATTTCTTTCAATTGCTCTCTTATTTTATCCCCAAGCTTGTTGAGTTCATTTATCAACCTGCCATCTTCCAAGATTTTTAGTGTTGCCAAGCCAGCTATCATCGTTATTGGATTTGCCGCGAAAGTTCCGCCATGAAAAGAGCAATGCGGACGTTCATAAATATGTGTATCTAACCTCTCCATAATTTTTCTGCGTGCGCAAAAGGCACCTACAGGGAAGCCTCCTCCCAAAATTTTTCCAAAAACAGTAATGTCTGATGTTACGCCGTAATATTGTTGGGCTCCTCCAGGAGCTAATCGGAAACCAGTGATTACTTCATCAAAGATTAGCAGAATTTCCTTTTTGTCACAAAATTCTCTAAGTCCTTTTAAGAACTCTTTTTCTGCGGGGATTCCTCCGCCAGCGCCTAGAACTGGTTCAATTATTATGGAGGCTACTTCTTCGTTCTTCAGTTTTTCTTTAACTCCCTCGAGGTCATTGAAAGGTAAGAGAATTGTGTCTTGTAGGACTCCCTCTGTCAAGCCAGCAGACTCTGGTACATTGAAGGGGTATTTAACGCCTACATGAAGCGCGTCATAGCCTCCGTGCCATCCGCCTTCAAACTTGGCGATTTTGCGTTTGCCAGTATGTGCTCGTGCCAAGCGTGTGGCATACATGCTTGCTTCTGTACCTGAATTTGTGAACCGCGTCATTTCTGCACTTGGAACCATTTTTGCAACTTGCTCAGCAAGCTTGACCTCTAATTCATGGGATGTTCCATAGATGGTTCCATTTTCAAGTTGTTCCTTAACTGTTTCCATAACCTTTGGTGGGCTGTGACCGAGTATGAGTGCTGTGTGTCCCAGCCAGAAGTCAACATACTCATTTCCATCAACATCGTAGAGTTTGCTTCCCTTTGCCTTAGCTGTGTAGAAAGGATATGGTTCAAAATATCGGATTGTGTAGGAAACTCCTGCTGGGAGAAAATTTCTGGCGTGTTCGTATAAGGCTCTGGATTTAGCGGTTTTAGAAATGTATTTCTCCATAATGTAAGACCCTCTGAAACATTTTTTAGCTTCTGCTTAATTGTTTTATTACGGTTTCTATGGCTTGGTTTAAATCATTTGCACATAATCCCCAATCCAAACAGCTTTTTCTGGTTTAACCTTCAAAATTTCTAGGACTTTTCTGTACATTCTTGGTTTTGCCTTATCGCATCCAGCTTCATAGCCTGCCATGATGAAATCAAAATGTAGCCATATTTTAGACGAAGGCCCATGCTGCCCTTATATATTGTGAGATTTCGTAGCCCTCGCTGAAGAGGAAGTCTGAAATTTCCGTGTCAGTTATTGGGTTATCTACGTAAGCTAGTGTTCCATGCAAGTCAAATAGAACTGCCTTTATTTCTACCAAGCAACTCACTCCGTAACCATAGGATTTGCTAGTGTTGCTATGAAAGGATTAGGAAATATTAAAAGCTCACCCGATTTAAGTTTTTTAGAAAGGAGATGAAAGAATGTCGTTAGATTTAGATTTTCATCCGCTAACTCCTGAGCGATGGAGTGACCTTGAAAAGTTGTTTGGCAAGCACGGTGCTTCTGGCGGTTGCTGGTGTATGTGGTGGAGGCTTAAACGTTCTGAGTTCCTCAAGCAGAGGGGTGAAGGAAATAGGAAAGCTTTGAAAGGAATAGTGGATTCCGGCGAAGTTCCAGGGATACTAGCCTACGCCAACGGTCAGCCGATTGGCTGGTGTTCCGTCGCTCCAAGAGAGTCCTTTCCGGTTTTGGAACGGTCTCGAGTGCTTAAACGGGTTGATGATAAACTAGTCTGGTCTATTGTCTGCTTTTTTGTCGCTAAACAGTTTAGGCACAAGGGAGTAACAGTTGCTTTGTTAAAAGCTGCAACAGAGTATGCAAGAAAGCGGGGTGGCAAAATACTAGAAGGGTACCCCGTAGACCCTAAGAAGGATTATACTCCCGATGCCTTTGCCTATACCGGGTTGGCTTCCGCATTTCGCAAGGCTGGATTTATAGAGATACTTCGCCGTTCAGAAACACGCCCAATCATGAGATACATAATCGAAGAGAAATAGACAAAAAGAGACTACTCTTATTCAGCAATTAATCTTGGTTTTAACATGCACTGCTTTCATGGAAAAGCTTTTAAATATTACTTTAACTTTATCTTTTTTTAATTCTTTTCCGTATAATTTGGGGAATATTTAAATGAATATTGAGAGAGAAATGATTATTTCTATTCTCAAATTGACTAAAGATGGACCTGTTTCACATGAACTACTCAATAAAGATGCGAAGATTTCATCGAAAGTTGCTGAAAAGTTGATTGGAAAATTACAAAATGAGGGCTTGATTTATCTCAAGAAAGGTGTGGTTAAGGCGGATAGCCTGCAACGTCTCAAACTGGCTGTTAAAGCCATAAACTTTAGCGCGGATCTTGAGCGCGTAGTCGGTTTTCTTGGATGGCAAGAGTTTGAAGACATTGCTGCTATTTCCCTAACACAGAACAACTATATTGTTGAGAAAAATTTGCGCTTCAAGCATGTCGGGCGAAGATGGGAAATAGACATTGTTGGATGCAAAAAACCAGTAGCAATATGTATAGACTGCAAGCACTGGCACCATGGACTATGCCATTCCACGTTAAAGAAAATCGTGGAGAGGCAGATAGAACGAACCTTTGCTCTAGCTGAATCACTGCCAAGTCTTTCTAGTAGGATTGAATGCAAATCTTGGGATGTCGTCAAACTTCTTCCAGCAGTTTTATCGCTTGTCGCTGGCAGGTTCAAATTTTATAATAATGTGCCCATAGTTCCTGTTCTTCAACTGCGAGATTTTCTAAGCCAACTGCCGGCTTACGTAGACTCGCTTAAACATTTTACAAGGCAGCTAGCCAGCTAACTTAACAGTTGTTCCTAAAGCTTGGCCTGGAATACCCTTTCTGAATCTGGCTCTAACCAAGCCTTTTTTGCCGTGCAAAGCCACAATTTTCCCTATAATCCTATTTCTTCCACTTTGCCAAGCTACTTTTCGCCCAATAAGCCTGCTAGCCTCAGAAACAGAATTTACATGCGCGAATTGGATTATGCATTCCTTAGACCTTTGAGTTTTTGGTCCCACACCATAGTTGACTATAATTCCCTGGATTTGTTGAGTCATAGGCTTTCACCATAGCAAATACTTCTTCAAAAATACAGCAAAATTTAAATCTGTTTCGCTTGCCCTCTATGGTTTAAGCCATAATTTCTAGAATCGGTTTTTTTGCAAACTTTATGGCAGGGTATAAGCTGAAGGCAAATGTGGCAACTAAGGCTGTTAGTAGCCATCCAGCCACTTCGATTATGGTGTAACTTGTGACGAGTGGTTTTGGAACTAAAATTAGCAAGGTAATGATTATTCCTAAGGCTATTCCAGCGGCATAGCTTGATAACAGAACTATGAAACTCTGTCCAGAAACAATTTTCACGATGGTCCTAGGTTTTGCTCCCAAAGCCCTTAAAACACCAAACTCTTGGCGCTGCTCATCTATAGCGAGCATCACGTAGCCTATTAAGCATAAAGACGCTGCTGTCAAAGAGAACAACGGTAAAAACATCACTGTAGACCAAATATAATCAAGAAAGCCAAGACAGTCGTCCAACACTTCATTAAGCTCAAAAGCCTCAAACTCTGGATTTACAGAACTAACATTCGCTCTTATCTGGTCCAAAATCTCTGATCTATTAACTGAAGAATCAACTTTAACCATAATGATGTTAGGTTTTGGTATGCCGGTGATGTTCTGCAGAGTTTTTAAAGGCACATATGTGACGTTTCCGTTGTTAATCGGATCCACACAAACACCAGTAACATCGAAAGTACTATTGTACAATCTTATACTCTGCTTTAAGGGCATGGAGAACATTTTCTGGGCAAGGGAGTCTCCTATCACAGCTTCCAAAGCTTGGCCTCCCTTTAGAAAATCTCCCTCCAAGAACCATTCACTAGAAACTTTTTCAGGCTCAACACCAACAATTATTGATTCGCCTTCACGGCTATCACCAACAGATACGGTAGCTCCTGTTTCTGGCCCTAATATGTAGCCTGGAACCTCCTTCACATGAGCCCCAAGAACTAAACGAGTTTCAACGTCTATGTTCCCCGATATTAAGGGTAACCGTTTGAGGACATCTTCTGAGATCGAGTATTTTTCATTTGTATAATCGAACTGCGAATCCTCTTTTGCTTCGTAGAATTTTGATAATAATAGGTTATATTGATTGCACATTTCTTGATGTGCTACCAAGACTATGTCTTTGCCTATGGCTTTTTTAACCCAGCTTTTAGTGGTTTGGTTTGCAATTACTCCTCCTGCGACAGCCACAGTTACGAGAATGAAAACTGCTGTTAGGCACAAGACTATTCGAATTGTTGCTGATTTTCGACGGAACAAACTCCTCAAAGCGATCTTAATTGTTAAGCTTGATTTTGACATAACCCTAAATCCGGGTTCTTTGTTTAGTCCGATATAATGCGTTGGCGAAATTGCCTTGGCTGGCTCAATTTTGGTCGTATCAAGGATCGGTTTTGCTCCAAAAATTAACGAGAGAGCAAAAAACAGCACGAAAACTAGGAGAACAAGCCAAAAATTGATTGTTTTTTGCGAAATTTGGAAGCTTGGGCTGTTGAAGAGACTGTTTGAGGCAAAATCTGCCAGTATTCCCAAAACAGCACCGAGAAAACAGCTGACAAACGTGACTATCAGAAGCTCAGTCATGAAGTAACCAAAAATCAAATCGTTTGAGCATCCGGCTGCCTTCATCAACCCAATATCCCTAACTCGTTGAGCCATCATGACAAAGATCATGAAAGAAATAATTACTGCCCCAACGATAAAGATCAAAATTCCAATAAATATTACAAACTGTGAAAAAATTATTGAAAAACCCATTGTCATCTTACCTTCAACAGTTGATAATATTCCAAAGCCTATTTTTTCGCTGAAGGTGAGGAGAAAGAGCGTTGATGCAACGCATAATGTTAAGCTGATAAGAATTAGGCTTGTTTGAAGTTTTCTACGCAGTAAATCGTTTACCGGAAAAGCACTTTCACTCATTTAGGTTTGCCAGCTTTCCATCTTCCAAATACAATTTTTGGTCCGCTAACTCAATTATTCGCTCATCATGCGTTACAACAATTATGGTTTTTCCCTCAGCCTTTAATTTCCGAAGTATCTCAACAATTTTCAGGCTTGTTTTTGCATCTAAATTTCCAGTAGGTTCATCAACAAGAAGCAAGGGCGGATCGTTCACCAATGCCCGAGCAAAGGCCACGCGTTGTTGTTCCCCGCCGCTTAGTTGAAATGGAAAATGGTCGGCTCTATGCCGCAAACCCACAATCTCTAATAACCCTTCAACTCGCTTCTCTATGTGATTCTCTGGTTTTCGAGCCCATTCCATTGGAAACGCAACGTTCTCAGCAACCGTTAAAGTGGAAACGAGGTTGTAGGATTGAAAAACGAAGCCGACATTACTGCATCGGAAACTTGCTAAAAAATCCTCATCCTTAACACCTAAATCCTCTCCAAAAACAACTATCATCCCACTTGTAGGTTTGTCAATGCCGCCGATAATGTTTAGGAGAGTTGTTTTCCCAGAGCCAGAAGGCCCGCTGATAACTGTAAACTCTGCTTTTCCAACTTTAAGGTTCACATCTTTCAATACTTCAACATTTACGTTGCCAGTTTCGTATGTTTTGTATAGGTGAGACGCTAAAACAACTGCTTTGGTCTTCCCCATAATCTTTAGCTTCCCTTTGTCAAGGCGAAGTTTCCTCTGTCCCTCTTTAGGATTCTTGCTTTTTCGGGTAGTTTATTTTTCTCCCATTCTTTCCAGCTAATTTCCTTGAAAACCCATTTTTTTCCAAAATGAGCTGCAACTATTGCATGTTTATACTGTTTGTCCATAGGAATAAGTTCGTCCAGAAATCTGAAAAGCTTTTCAATTTGCTGTTTTGGAAAGTAAGCGTAGTATCCCGCGTTTTTAACTTCGAAAGCGTAAATGTGCGAGTCCTTTCTTGCAATAACGTCTGGAAGGGGATTGAGGCTTGGGTTGCTGACTGGGACACGCGCGGCTTTGTATCCATTTTTTGTTAGAAGCTTTACGAGGGCATTTTCGCTGTAGAATCCTCTTTTTCGCCACCGGCGAATTTCAGCTTTGTCAACCTCTCTAATCATTGATGACTTTCCTAGGCTGTGCGCCCTTTTAGAATTGAATTTTAATCGCAGAAATTCTTAGAGTTTTTTATGCTTATAAGTTTGAACCGTAACCTTA
Organism: uncultured Candidatus Bathyarchaeia archaeon; assembly: GCA_964535965.1. GTDB lineage: Archaea > Thermoproteota > Bathyarchaeia > Bathyarchaeales > Bathycorpusculaceae > CAZHWZ01. The sequence continues at coordinate 9,209 of CAZHWZ010000023.1, forward strand.
AGTGTTGGCTTCTCAACTAAGCATTCTTTCAAGTAGTCGTCTAAGGCGGCTGCTGGCACAACATCTATTTTATAGTCCCTTACGTCAATGGAGTGCTCATAATTCTTTTGAGGAATAACCACTTTCCTGAAGCCCCAGGCTTCAGCTGCCTTAATCTTCTCGTAAACACCGCCCACGGCAGTTATTTGAATAGAATCTCCAATGCCTAGGTTTATTTCTCCTGTGACAGCCACATCCTGCCTTATCGGCTTGCCCTCGATAAGTGAGCATAAGAGTATAGCCATTGTTACGCCTGCCGACGGACCGTCTATGCCATAGGATTGGGCGAAATCGATGTGCGTCAAATAGTCCTGCGCTATGTCCACCTCGTACTTTTGGAGAATTACACTTCTTACTTTGGCTATGCTGTCTGAGATGAAGCTTTGACCCTTAGCCACTCCAGTCACTTTATAATAACCTTTGATTGGATAATTTCTCGGAAGTTCGCTTCTTTTAATCATGTGAGCTTTAACGTTTAAAACGCTGCCCGTCATTTCTCCACTGTAGGGGTCCTTGACTACAGCCAAGCCGTGTATCTGTCCAAGTTTAACTCCTTTAGGCTTTATTTCCAAAAGTTTACCTCTTTCTCCGATTTCGTGCTCCAATATCTGTCTTTGAATTGTCTTGCAGTGCTGTTCTATGGCTTCTAAGACATGTTTCCTTTCAACAACTCTACAGTTCTCATTCATCGCAAGGGTCGCAGCCGTCTTGATAATTGAAATTAATGGTCTAAACTTTGTTGTTAAGGCATCCTTTTTGTTGCTTCTCCGTCTGCCCTCTTCCACTATTTCTTGACATGCTTCTCTGCTGAAGGGGATTAAGTTGAAGCGTTTAATTTCCTGTGCTATGAACTGCACATACCTACGCCTATTCTCCAATGTGTTGGGCATGTCATTATTCATCCTTACAACTTTTCCGTAGCCATAAATGCGGTCCATTAGGGCTGGGTGAATCTGGGTTATGCTGTCAAAGTTTCCGGCACCAACAAGGAAAGTTATGGATGGTACAGGTTCTGTTGAAACAGCCATGGCAGCTGTGTCCCCGCCATGCCACCTACCCCTCAAGGTTATCGGTAACCGTCCATCCTCAAGCACCGTTAAGAGCGTGATAGCCTCTTCTTGGTCAATGTTCTTTACCTCATCAATATATAGAATGCCTAAAGATGCAACATGAACGTCTCCAGCAGTAACCCTCTGATGCTCAGGGGTACCTAAACCACCTGTCTGATATGGGTCCCACGCTATTGAACCGAAAAGCTGAGCGCTTCGATGTCCGGTAGCATCCACGAAAGGTGCATGCTCTGAACTGTTGTCAACTAACAGTTTTGGAACGTCTGTCTGTTGGGCACCTGAAATGCCTTTCAGACCACCTGAGCCGGTAAGCTTGGAGAGCCACCATATGAAGACGCCAAAGAAGATTAGGCTTCCGCCGGGAATGAGGGTTAATGGTACCAAGCTAACAAACTTTCCGATAAGGTAATCTATGAAGTTATGATTGTAGTAGTTTTGGAGAGGCTCTCCCCCAAACATTGGATTTGCGTCCCAAGTCTGCCAGGTCTGATACATGAAGTAAAAACCTAGAAACATCAAAAATAAGCCCATCACAATCATAAAAGTTTGTAATGCTTTAAGCCCTACCTTAGTGGTGAATTTTCTTTTGAACTCCTTAAGCTGTTCAATTTGCAGAACCTTTTTTCCTTCACCAGCCTTATGAATTGAAATTTTAGGCTGACTCGGCAAAGCAGAGTTATTCCAGCAAAGGACATCGAAAAGCTTTATGCCATTTTCCTTGTAAACTTGCGTGAGCTTTTCGGCTAAGGCTCTGCCGATTAAGGACTTACCAGTTCCTGGGTCGCCTAAAAGAAGTAGGTATGGCCCTGGGCTTATCACAGTTCTGGCTGAGGGTTTTGGCTTATCTGGGTGGCTCCAGCTTTCATACCATTTTGTTTTTTCAAGCCAATTCAGCTTGTGAACCCACTCGTCCAAGCATAAGAAACATTCCTTTAGCGCTTGCTCCTGCCCAATAACCCAATTTATCAGATTGTCATCAACTGGAAAACCTTCAGTGCTTTCAAATTTTCCCCAATTCCATTTTACTATAACCTTTCGTCCATTGACGCTCCTTTCAAATGTTTCCAAGCTTTCTCCAAAATGGTCGAGGGGCAAGCACAGCACCTTCAGATTCTCTGTCAGAACAAATGCCATGAACAATTAAAGATGTTATTTCAAAACTGGCAATATGAAGAAAATGATAACATAAGTCGGTTTAACGTTTGAAATGAACGAATGCACGATTTGTCTCTTTCAAAATTTTAGCCTTTTCTCGCTTCTTTTTTCTTGTAAATGTCACTCTTTTGGCCTGTTTTCAATCGAATAAATACAAATCTAAAATCGCAGAACCCATCTCCCACAACCTTAAAATTAGAAATCCCAATTTAGGCTTAAAATGATTAAAGAACCCCATTTCAGCCCTTTTATTTGAACCATCAAACCTTAAGCATGGAAACCACTAGGGCCTCATAGAAAAACCGACGAAAATCTCCATGCGAAGTTTTGGAGCTTCTGCTTCGGGGTTGCTTCGAACTTTTGAGTGGTTCGCACGATTGATAGAATGGATTCCCTCTAGAATTCTGCATTATTTGTGTGGCGAAGGCTTAGTCTGTGCGAAGCGAGTTTAGCCCCCTTATATATAGATTGAACTCCTTCCTTCAACTCAAACCTTATAGATTTCGTCTTAGCGTATTAGTTGTTGAGAGAGCGAGCCATGAAAAAGATTATAAAAGTTGGGTTACTTTTTCTAATAGCCGTAGTGCAGGTGTTAACAATAGTTGGCGGATTTATCGGCTCTAGGCAAATGTCTGAAATGCTGTGGAAATCAGTGCTTGCCTACAAGGAGTTGGTTGAGGAGAAATATGAAGGACTCATTATCGATTATGGTCTTATTCCTAATCCCTTTTCTCCTCTTTTTCCCTTGGTTCTTTTGGGTTTGTTCTTAACAGTAGTGTTACTTATTGATGAAATTCGCCATAAGAATGCAGAAAACCCCAAACCCAAACTTGACCAGAGCTTTTATATCTAGACTTTATAATAATAAGAGAGAAGCAAGAAGCAAAATGAAGAGAAGTAAAAGATTAGAACGACTTGGCACCAAGCTGAAGGTTTATCTTCCAATCATATCAATCTTTCTCAGCATTATTTTATTCTACGCAAATTTTCTTAACAGTCAATATCAAGCTTGGCTTGCTGAAAGCTGGAGAAAAGCTCTTTCTAAATCCATGGAAATCAGTAGTAAGGGTGGAAAAGCATACCCGTATGAAACGTCTGATGGATGGGGTGTAAACTTTCAACAAGAAGCTAATGCAGGAATAACTTTTCAAGTTTCTGGCACTGCTTATTTTACAAGAAGAAATGAAACTATTTCCACGCCAAATAACCAAATCCCATGATGTTTAAATCCGTTTCATCTTTAAGCAAAATATTCAACTCAAACGTTAACGTGGGTTCCTAGAATCGCAATTCTTTAAGAGTTATATTCAGTCTGATTACATACATTATGAGGAGCCTATGGAGATCGAATGGGACGTAGTTATTACCCTGATAATAGCGTCCTATGGAGCACTACTCTCAACATATTCTGTTTGGAATAAAAGACAAGAGCAGAGACGTAAGATCAAAGTTGAGCTGTCCTATGGATTTCTAAGAGCAGGTCTTACTTCAGATGTATCGTCAGTGCTCATAATATCGCAAAAAACACTGGAAGAAAGACTGTTACATTATCTTCAATGGGTTTAGTTCTGCCAGATAAAAAATATCTCGCTTTCCTATATCCGAAAAGCAACGTGAGTTTTCCTTACGACCTTCCTGAAGGAAAGGATTGTAATGTCTGGATTGAGACCGAAGAACTTGCTAAGGATCTTAATAAAGGAGGATATTCTGGCAAAATAAGTTTGATTGGATATTTATAAAGATGCCATAGGTGGAATGTATAAAAGTAAGTCACTGAAATTTAATACAGAGAAGCCTTGAAATTCTCACGTTTGGGTTTGGGATATAGATTGAACTTCTAATAGACTGTTTGTTTGCTCTTATTCTTTTGAGAGATGCGTTTTCTGACTTTCGTTGATGCTTTTGTATACGGGTTTAGTTTGTTGTAAAGGTTTTTTCACTGAGTTTTTGCGTTGTTTTTTGTGTTCTGAAAGGGGGCTGTTTCTGGTTTATTTTATATGGATGTGTAAAGTTGTTTTCTTTATGTAGGCTAAATGGCTGATGTTTTCGTCCTCTTCAGATTTGATTTTTTCTGGTCGGTGATTTTAGTGAGTTTAGTATTACTTGAGCTTTTTACGTTTCACCAGCCTTCTCCAGAGGCACACATCCAGAACGCTGTATACAAAAGCATCAACACAATCCCCTGCTCAAAGCCCTAAAGTATTAAAGCTTTTATGGCATTAGTAGCAGAGCATGAAGGCTGGAAAAACTATTCGAGACTTCTCCGCTAAGGACGGGCGTAGAGTGATTTTAAGGACACCTAAGTGGGAGGACCTAGACGATATGCTGGAGCTTATCAACTCGCTAGTGGAGGAGAGGGCGGACATACTCCGAAGTGAGAAGGTTTTGAGGGAGGAGGAGATTGATTGGCTTTCCAAAGTGCTTAGCCGTTTGGAGAAGGATGAGACCTTTTACGTGGTTGCCGAGGTGAATGGGAAAGTTGTTGCAGTTTCCGAGATTAACAGACGGAGCGGTTACGAGAGACATGTGGGTGTAGTTGGCATAGCCATCAGAAGCGGTTTCAGAAATATTGGAATTGGAACAGAGATTATGCAGACGTTGATTGATCAAGCTCGGGTTACGGGCTTGAAGGTTTTAACGCTGACAGCTTTCGCAACGAACAGCAGCGCAATTCATCTCTACGAGAAAGTGGGGTTTATGCAGACTGGACGGGTTCCAAAAAAGCATTTTAAAGAAGGCAAGTACATAGACGAAATTATAATGACTAAATTGTTGGAGTGAAAAGCTATGTCAGACTTCAAAGTTTTTAACACAAGTTATAGCTTTTCAACGAAAGGTGAAATAGACTTTATAGAGCTGACAGATAAGGTTCAAGAAGCAGTTTCTAAATCAGACATAAAAAATGGATTGGTCCATGTGTTTGCTCCCCATGCCACAGGTATACTCATTTTAACAGAAAGCGAATATGGCTTGCTAAATGACATTAAGGCTCTTCTCGAAAAACTAATCCCAAGAGGTGGCGCGTACAGACATCCTTCCAATGCCCACGCTCACTTAAGGTCTGTGTTTCTACCGCCAGACAAAACCTTGCCGGTAATTGACGGTCGAGTAGAATTTGGAACTTGGCAATCGCTAGTCTTTGTGGAAACAGACGTACATCCAAGAAGAAGAACAGTCATAATTCAAGTCATAGGCGAACAATAAAATGCTTTACCGCTACTCAGCCAAACCAAATTACCATTAATGTTGTTTCCGAGTATATTTCTCATAATACACAATCTCGTCCAAAGACTTTCGCGGAGGAGGCGCCGGAATCTCTGAAGGATAACCAACCGGGATGCACGCAATGAACTTCAACTTTTTAGGTGCTTCCAACAGTCGCTTGATTTCATCTTGTGGTATAGTATCTAGCCAAGCAGAACCTAAACCTAGGCTCCATGCTGCAAGCATCATATTTTCTATGGCCGCTGAGCCATCCTGAATCGGAGAGTCTGTCTTTTCTGGGTCGACGAAAACGGCAATAAACACGGTAGCGCCCAAATAATAATCATCATACACGCCTTTGCGAAGTTTTTCCTCTCTCGCTATTCGGTAAGGATGGCCTTCTGGTAATGTAAGGTGAGACACCTTCACAGATGCCTGAAACATCTCTCTTATTTTGTTGATCGCTTTTGGGTTCCGGATTATTATGAATTCCCATGGCTGAAAATTCCCAGCGTTTGGTGCCCATCTCGCTGCATCTATAATAGTTCTTACTTGTTCATCAGTAACAGGGTCTGGTTTAAATTTTCGTATAGTTCTTCGGGTATAGAGGTTTTCCAAGACATTCAAGACTAAATCCTCTTCTTGATTTAGAAGTGTCTTGGGATATTTAATTTACCCATCTAAGGTAAAAGCAGACGAGCAAAAACATAAAAGGCTGTACTTCGCTTTTCTTTTACTTTTAGAAATGAATAAGTTATGCTTAGATTTAAAGCTTAGAAGCTTTTTCATATTGCTTGATGCAAATTTTTTAATTTTTTATTGTAAATTATGTCTATTCGCTTCTTTTTCGTGCTTCATAAATAGCGTGCTTACGTTTATTTCCGTGCAGAATTCATCTTTTTCCTAGCTTTTTGCTTCCCATTTGCATTCTCTTAACACGAATACTGCAGTGCTTCTATTTGTTGAATATGATGACAACACTGTGGTCTTTGCGCGTTTTATAAGCTTCGTTGGTTTTCGGTTGCTGCGAAAGGTTTATTGCCGTGCTCGAGATATAAAGTTACGAGAGCTCGTAAATCAGGTGCTAGCAATTGCAAACGGAACTCTCCTCCGAAGCCGAAGAATATGTTGAGGCAATTTATAGGCTTCAAAAGCGAAGCGGCGTCGCCAAAACAAAAGAGTTAGCAGAGGAACTGCATGTCGTGCCAGGTTCCATCACAAACACAATAGAGCATTTGGAAAAGCATGATTTGGTGAAGCACGAGCCTTATAGAGGCGTAAGGCTTACTGCAAAAGGTGAGAAGCTAGCCTTAGACGTTCTGAGAAGACATAGACTTGCGGAAAAATTGCTTACAGACATCTTAAATGCTGAATGGAGCGACGTTCACGAAGGTGCCTGCAAACTTGAACACGCCCTAACCAAAGATGTAATTGCACTTTTAGAAAAGAAACTTGAACATCCAAGATTTTGTCCTCATGGAAATCCGATTCCAACAGAATATGGCGAAATGGAAGAAGAATGCCATCCGCTCACAAAAATTGGCTTGAATGAAGCTTGCATCGTGGCAAAGATAACTGATGAAAAGCGGGAAAGACTGCTGACTTTAGCCAACAAGGGAATAAAACCCTGTGTCCCTGTTCATGTTGTTAAAAGGCAAAAGTCAAGCATGATTCTGTGTGTAGCTGGAAAAGAGTGCACTTTGAGTTATGATGCTGCCTCAAGTGTATGGGTCAAAATTGTTGGGAGGAACAAGCATGCAATTCAGAAATAGAGGAAACCCTAAAGGACGAAATCTACAAGGCAGTGAAGACCTAATTTCTTTAATAAGTCTCAGCGAAGGGAAAAAAGGAGTAATCGCCTACGCCCATGGAGGCTTTGGGCTTATCCGAAGACTGGCTGAAATGGGATTAACTCCGGGTGTTGAGGTAAAAATTCTAAGAAAATGTCCTTTCCGTGGACCTCTGGAAATTGAGGTTAGAGGAGTGGCGCTTGCCCTCGGCTATGGTGTAGCCTCAAAAGTTCTCGTCAGGCCCTTGAAGGCAGAATCAAATGGCTAAGCAGTTAAGGATAGCCCTGGCTGGAAACGCAAACGTTGGAAAAAGTGCCATTTTTAACCAGCTCACAGGCTTGAATCAAAATGTTGGAAATTGGCCTGGAAAAACCGTTGAAAGGGCAGAGGGTACTCTGCATTTTAAAGGTTACAAAATCCGTGTAATTGACTTGCCCGGTATATACTCACTTTCCACCTTTTCCATGGAGGAAATCGCTTCACGAGACTACATAGCGGTTGAAAAACCAGACATTATAATTAATGTTATAGATGCTTCGGCATTAGAACGCAACCTGTACTTTACGCTTAAACTTTTAGAGCTTGAAGCGCCACTAATAATTGATTTGAATCAGGTTGATTTTGCGGCGAAGAGGGGCATAAGGATTGATGTGGAGAAGCTTTCTGAAGCCTTAGGTGTGCCTGTCGTCCCCACAGTTGCCATTACTGGAAGTGGAACAAACGAGCTTCTTTCAACAGTTATAGCGGTAGCAGAGGGAGAAGAGAAACTTAAGCCGCTAAAAGTTAGGTATGGCAAAGAAATCGAGAAAAAAGTACGCTCCATTGAAAAACTTGTTGGCGCTAAGCTTCCACAGCTTTGCACAGTTTATCCGCCAAGATGGATTGCCATCAAACTCCTAGAAAAAGATACAGATGTTGCTGGAAAACTGAAGAACCATGAAAATGGAAAAGAAGTCCTAAATTATGCTGAGGAATGGGCAACAGAACTGGAGAAGATACATGGAGAACCTTCCCCAATTGTTATAGCTTCAGAAAGGTATTTTCTTGCAAACAAGCTAGCCAAAGAAGTTACAGCCATTGAGGCTCCTCCCAGAATAAGCCTAGAACAGAAGCTGGATGCCATAACTACGAATAAAATTTTTGGATACCCAATTTTAGCCAGTGTTTTAGCATCTATGTTCGCGTTAATCTTTATTGGAGGAAACTTTCTGTCATCTGGTCTGGAGTTTCTGTTTAATAACTTCTCCATATACATTAAAGAAATGCTTTCTTCATTTCTACCAGCAATTGCGGTTGACTTAATCAACAAAGGAGTTTTAGCTGGCATAATAGCCGGAATAACAATAGCCTTACCATACATTGTGCCCTTCTATATCATCCTTGCACTGCTTGAAGATAGCGGTTACCTACCGCGAGCCGCCTTCTTAATGGACAACCTCATGCATAAAATAGGGTTACATGGCAAAGCCTTCATCCCACTAATACTAGGTTACGGATGCAACGTCCCTGCATGCATTGGCTGCAGAATAATGGAAACCGAGCGGGAGCGTTTCCTAGCCGCCTTTGTGGTTGCTTTAATTCCATGCTCAGCCAGAACAGTCGTAATCCTTGGACTTGTTGGAAGATTTGTAGGATTGCATGTCGCTCTAGCCCTCTACGCCTTCGACCTAATCCTCGTCTTCATCCTAGGCAGAATAGCCTTCAAAGCTTTGCCAGGCGAGCCTGTCGGTTTGATTATGGAAATGCCGCCCTATAAAAAACCCTCAACCAGAAACATTTTATTAAAAACGTGGAGTAGAACAAGGGACTTTGCATACATCGCCTTTCCAATAATAATAGTTGGAAGCGTAGTCATAGAAGCTCTAGCCTTATCAGGATTTACGAGCTATATGGCAGAGGTTGCGAGCCCCTTGATTAACGGCTGGCTAGGGCTTCCGCCAATAACAGGAATTCCATTAATTTTTGGAGTTCTCCGCAAAGAATTGACACTTATTTTGCTTTCAGAACTTATGCCACTAGAATCTTTAACTGCTATTCAGATGATTGTTTTTTCAATGGTTACAATGATTTATATTCCATGCCTCGCAACTATTGCAGCCTTCAAAAGGGAATTTGGATGGAAAAAAGCCCTTGCAGTGACGACCATTGACATGGCACTTGCCCTGTTCCTCGGCGGATTAGCCTACAGACTACTATCATTAGTAATGGCGTCATAACAGAGAAAAAATTATAATCGTAACCAAAAAGTACTATTTTCTCCAAAATAAAGTCTTGAACCAAGAGGTGCAGATAGAGATTTCTTCTAGTTAGGTTTATAGGCTCGTTTCATATTTTTTGTACGGGGAAAAATGATGAGGAAATCTTCATTTGTGGCAGCTGTTGTTGCGATTATCTTTTTGGTTGCTGCGTTTGCTCCATCAGCAACTGCGTCGTGGAAATCGAGCTTAAGCCATAGAAACCCAATGAAATTTGATGAAACCAATGTTGACGCTGAACCTGAAACACCCCCAGTCGACCCATCAGCCGGAGCCAAATGGGCTGTTGTGATTGGTATCGCAAACTATCAGGGTACTGGCTCTGACCTGTGGCATCCTGATGAGGATGCAAAAGAGATGTATAATGAGTTGGTGAGACAGCAGGGCTATCCAAGGACTAATGTGAAATTGTTGACAAACAAAGGAGCGATTGCCTCTGCCATTTCAAGTGCAATCAATTGGCTCGTAGCAAACGAGAAAGCAGGCGACGAAGTTGTTTTCTTCTTCAGTGGCCACGGCTATAGGGCACCAGACGGCGAGGGTTGGGACACCGACATAGAAACGGATGGATATGATGAGATTATTGTCACCTACGACTTCTACGGTTTACCTGACGGTTGGTTAAAGAATAAGTTCGAAGCTATCGAAAGCACAAAGTTCGCCTTAATGTTTGGTTCATGTTACTCCGGAGGCATGTTCGATGACGACGATGACTTGCAAGGCACTGGCAGAGTCATTGCATCAGCATGCAAAGCCGATCAGTTAGGCTGGGATTATCTGCTGTTAGGCAACACTTTGTGGGGCTACTATTTTATAGATGAGGGGCTTCGGGATAATAACGCAAACTCAGTCGAAGCGGCCCACGCCTATGCCTATCCTCGTGTGGTCGCAGAGCAGCCAGATTCACAGCCTCAGCTCTACGACAACTATCCAAGCGACTTCACATTATAGACTAAAATGAGACAGGTATCTCACAAACTTCTTTTTTCTTTTTGGTCGTTATGTTTTGAAAATTATTTAAAATGCTCTTTTCATCTACTTTCTTTCTTCTCTGGAAGTTTGAAAGACAAAAGTAAAGCGATTAAGGCGAATGCTGTAAGCAAGTAGAACGCTTTGTCTAAGCCATATACGTCAGCCACGTATCCTGCCATAAACTGTGAAAGAGAGCCTATTCCGAAGGATGTGAAGAAGAATATGCCATAAACTGCTCCTCTCTGGTTTTGCGGAGATAGAAAACCTGTTAGGGAGTTTAATGCCGGCTGATGTGCGTAGAAGGATACGCCATATAAAATGATGAAAAAGATTATTCCAACAATGTAAACTGGAAAGAGTAAAAGCGAAACCAAGCTTACGCAAACGCCAGCTGAAGTTGCTATCAAAACCTTTTTAGAGCCAACTTTGTCAGCGGCTTTTCCCCCAACCCATTGGGCTGGAACCCCCGCCGCTAAAACCAATGTGTAAGCTATTGAAGCCCACATCGGATCAATCATTCTATTCTCCTCAAGATACGTCGGAAAGAACAACTCTACTCCCTTCATAAACAGCCCTATTGCCACATTGAAAACTAAGAGTATCCAGAGTTCACGAATCTTTAAAGCATCAAGTATCGTTCCACCATTCTCGCTCCTTTTTTCAGCCTCTCCAAAGCTCCTAACAAAAAGTAAAGCAAACAGTATGCACAAGATGCCGAAGGAGACAAAAGCCAAAGGCCATCCAAATGCTGCGCCTATAAACCACGCAATCGTAGGAGTCAGTACAACGCCTATTGTTCCGCCTACGCCGTGCAGCCCCATAGCTTCAGAGACTCTGCCCTTAAAAGCCTTTGAGATCAACGAGTTCGCCGTTGGATGATAAAGGCTCGCCCAAGCAGCCATCAAAACTAAAGCCAAAGCATAAACGTAAATAGTCCGTGTAGCTCCTGCGGCAAGCATTATGAACGTGGAAACTCCTGAAAAGGCAAGGCATATTGTGATTGTTTTTGCCTCCCCAATCCTCTCGCCTAAAGGTCCGCCTACAAGTGCACCAACACCATATATTAGAGATGCAATCATCGACACGAGGCCTATTTCGGATTTTGAAACACTCAAGCTAGCCATTATCAGCGTTAGCAAAGGTGGCGCGATGACAAACAGTGAATGGTTAAGTGAATGAGCAGCCCCCAACAATGCCAAATGATTATTCTTCTTTGACGACTGCTGCAACAGGGCATCCATCCGCAAATGTTATCTCGATTAACAACTCCCTTCTCAATAACAGTTTCTGTTGTGAACAGCAAATTAGAAAACATAAATAAGTACAAAAACGTGTTTCAGAAATAACAAAAACCTGAAAGTGGCCGGGGTGAGGTACTCTAGGCCAAAGTGGAGATATCTTCCGCAAAATCCCCCTTTTTCATCGAGAATACACTTTGAGTCCTTTCTACCACCTTCGCACCGGAGGCTTTTTTAATGTCAGAACGCATTCTGTTGCCTGAATTCATGGTTTTATGTCGTTCGAAGTTTGGAGGAAAATCTAAGGATAACCTGCCTCAGGACCTCAATTCCAAACGAAGCATACTTCAAGAGCTATTCAACCTATATATAGGGGGCTAAAGACTCAAC
>CAZHWZ010000024.1:0-21302 GCA_964535965.1 uncultured Candidatus Bathyarchaeia archaeon
CTTGCGTCCAAGGCTTTCCTCCAGCCATCACGCACGCACCTTCTGAAAGCTTCCTGTACCACGAGAGTCAAGCAACACTTCACCCTTCTCCACGTCTGGAACAAGGCTGACCTGAACAGGCTCGCGGAGCAAGCCTAAGACTTCATCACGCGAAAGTCTGCAAATTGTTTCGCATAAAATTTTGTCATGGAAGCTGCTTGTGAAAATGATTCTGCGAATACTCCGCTTCTGACGCTGCAACTCGCTTCTCCTATGCATAAAATCACCTAACACCACGCTGAGGCGGCGAAACAAGAAAGGCTTAAAATCGCGGGTCACTTTTCAGGCTCATCTTCCGCCTCTCTTGCCTTCATCTGTTTCTCTATGGTTTCAAGCCTTAAACGCACGGCTTCTGATACAAACTCTGCAATGCTGTGGTATGTTCCTGCCCTGCGGATGGCTTTTGCTACGCGGTCGACAAGCTCTTCCTTGAGTGTGACACTTTTGTAGTTTCCCTTTGGCATTTTATACCCCACTCAGACTTCTTTAATATGGTGTTCATGTGGTTTGATTTAAGAGTTGTCGACTCAACCAAGTCAAAAGGTGACATGTGAAAAGCGAAAATTTTATTAGAGCTTGACTGATGTATAGATAGGGTAAAGGTAAGGTATATGCCCATAGGAAAATACCGCGGAGTAACCCTCCAAAGAGAACTCGTAAACAAAATAGAAGAATACATTAAGGCTTATCCAGAAATGGGCTACACAAGCCTCGCAGACTTCATAACAGACGCCATCCGCGAAAAATGCGAACAACTAAAAATCCTGACACCCACACCTGAACTTCCGCAACTTGAACATTTCAACCTAAGCGAAAACGGCGTCCGCATTTTAGACAGAACCCTCGCAAATGGAATATCCAAGGGAAGAATCATAGACGTTTACTTCAAGCCTGAAGGCGTCTGGTGCGACTACTGCCAAACAAGCAGCTGCCGCCACATCCAATTCGCCCTAAAAGTGCCAACAATCCAAGAAGTCATAATGAAAAAGCGTAGGGAAGGATGGAAACTTCCCTCACAATAATAGACCAAACTACGATAACACCATTACCATGGGTACCGAACCAAAGAAACGCATCCTACACATTCTGCGTAGCTGCCCTTTCAAGCCTAGTACTCACAGCCCTCATATACATAAAAACCAAACCAACGACCCCACCAAAACCCAAAGAAAAACCACTAAAAAAAATCTTAAAAGAATACAAAGAAATCATCGCAGAAACAACAGAAGAACCGCTGATCAAACCAGACACAACAATCATAAAAATGGCAACCATGGAAGACCTAGCAAAAATCTCAGAAGCCCTAATAAAACCAATCCTCTACATCCAAAAAACCCCAACGCCACCAAAAAAAGAAACCACCCACATCTTCTACATAATAGACAACAACACAAAATACCAATACAAAACAAAATAGCACACGCTAGCAGTGATGCTCACAAACATTTCTTCCTGCAGAAGAATCAGACTCCAGACAAAAACTCTCTACCCATTCCTTCTTCTAGGATTTCTCTGATTTTTGCCACAAATTCCCTTGCATCGGTTAAAGCCCTTTCAGCAAGTCCCTTTTGTGTTATGAAGCTCGTATCATACGAAGCTTTCTCCCTTTCCCCTTCTTCTCAACAAGCTTTTGTACATCTTGCCTTGCCAAAGTTGCGATTATATCCAAAGAAATCAAGTATTCTTCGCCAAGCCTCTTCCTCTTATGCACGTAATAGTAAATCAACGCACAAACCGTTGCTGCATGAGTCTCGCCTTCCTTTCTGACAGCAGCTAACGCAGATAAGGAAGCTTGGTACATTGCATAGTAACAAATGGTAATGACCCAATCGAAATAATTCTCACTTTCATACCTAAAAGCTGCTTCGCCTTCATGCATATCAAAAACTTTGTTTGCTAGATCTAAATTGTGATATGCCTTTCTCAAATGCCCCAAAACACTATCTTGGGCGATTCTTTTTGACAAAGTTTTGATAGCTGCAATTCTTGGCTTTTCAAAAAACTTCATGGACCTTTCGCAAAGCTTAGCACTTTGACATCAGTCTTGCCATGCTGGTAGCCTTGTCATCAAATCACTCTCGACAGCACATGATAATACCTCTCTAGTCCAAAGAGGACAACGCCATCTTTTAATATATCAGCAGCAAACCTTTTTTTGTCTTTTATGCTTTTTTCAAAATCCTTTGTCATCATAACAATTGGCACTAACTTGGCTGGATGTCTTCCACTAACTTCAGCAGCTAATCTATCAACAGCGTTCATTAACTCGTTAAACCGCTCTTCTCCAGAATTTGGTGTAATGACGAGAATGTCTATGTCACTTCTCGGAGTGGCTTGGCCTCGAGCTACGCTCCCAAACAGTATTACCGATTGAACCTCAGGAGCAAAGTCAGAAACCCTTTTTGTAAAATCTTCCAGAACCCAAGCAAGCCTTCTTTTTTCCTTGTAAAGCTTTTCTCTCTTATCGGTCTCAAAAAGTTCACACAATTTTCTTGTTCTCGGACTTGTCAAGTTAAGCTTATAGTATTTCTCTTGTCCCTCAGTCTTTTGCTTCACTAAGCCTTCCTTTGCGAGCTTATTAAATTCTGAAGAGACCGTTCCTACACCTACTCTTGACAGCTTAGCGAGCTCTCTGGTATAATACCACTTGCTCAAGTCCTTGCTCATAGTTCTTAGAATTAGGATAACCTTAGGAGTAAGCAATTCTGACATAATTTGAACACTGTAAAAACAAGCTTATAAATGTTCATTTTTTCGAACAGGCGCTCAGTTTTTCGAACACTTATCCCTTACTTCTCCAATATTCACCGCACCATACATCGGATACTTAGGCTATTTTGTGAGAACGCCAATAGGCTTCATACCGCTCATTCTATTACCAGCCAGCCTAATAATCACAATGGAAATAAGAAACATCGTAAAAGAAGTGACGAAAACAAAAGAAAAAAGGTAAGTCACCATAAAGGTGGAAAGGCTGATGCGGAAAGCCTCTTCTTTAAAGAAGCTGGCTACGCCGTAGTTGCCGGTGAAAAAGTTGAGAGAGCGGTTCAAAATCGTTGATGTGTCTTGCTGGAGTGTTCTAATGAGGAGCGCGGGTTAGTGTCGTATTCTTCGTAGTTTTCTAGGAGTATGGTTGTGGTGATTGTGGTGTGTGTTTCAGCGGTGGGTTTAGGTGTTGGTGGTCGGTTTTTGGAGCCTGTCCAGAAGAGGGTGCATCCAATTATCTTCTCTGTCTGTACTATAGTCGTGACTATTGCCGTTTGTTTTGTCGTGCAAAAATGTTAAGTGGCGCCGAAACAACATTCTGCTTGTCGTAAAAGGGTTGCTGAAACATGTTTAGCTGTGACTATTCGTTAGTGAACGGCATGTTGGAGAATGGTTGAGGAAAGTGTTTGGGTTGAGAAAGAATATGTTAGGTCGCGTCTAAGGCCTGATGAGCTTTTGTTAATGTATCGTTTGGTCGATAATCAGTAGTGGTTGTTGAGGAGGCATTCGCATCTCTTGTGAAATTTGGGGAATGTTAGCAGGCTACAGCTAAACTCTTGAGGACTCTGAACGGGTGCCGCACGCGAAAACATCAGACAAGCCTCCGCGAGAGACTCTACTGAACAACAAACTGCGCTTTGGAACACAGAAAAATCGCTTGGGAAGAAATATTCGGATCGTACGACCTCGACGTCCATAAACGAAGCTACCAAAGACAGCGTAAAAGAATCGTCTACAAACTCGGAAACCCAAAAATACTTCAAATCAGCTTCCAAACCATGTGACACTGGAAAGAAACTTTTTTTGTGGAAGATGTGGGTTATTGTTCTACAACATTTGTATATATGTTATGTAGAATATCGCTTAAATACTAGGGTTTCAATTGAAGGGTTGAGGAAGGAGAAGTCGAGACTGACCTGTGAACGTTGGTGACAAGGTGAACGTTAGTAGCAGTGTCTTCGTTTCCGCTCCTGTCAGGGAGGGATTGGTTTAGTGGAGTCTGAGAGTCGGGTTGAGCGGGATGCGTTTCGGAGCAAGCTTAAGGAGCAGTGGGGGTTTCTGTGGACGGAGCGGTTTGATGACAGGGTTAGGGCTGAAGGAGTTTCTGTTCGTGATTACCCCTTGCTTTTTACAAGTCGCGGCCACGTTATATTTGCAACTAGGGATGCTAAGGCTCCGAGTTTTTCGCAGATAATGGAGGTTTGGGCGTCTCAGGGCTTGGTTTATTCTCCTGATCCTGATGTTGGCGGATGGGGCAAGTTCGTTCGGACTGAATTGAACAGGGTTACTCATTCGAGAGCCAGAACCTATGTTAACGGTCAGTCCAAGTGTAAGAAAGAGAAGCAGCAATTGAAGAAGGGCGGCAGGGGCTGGCTTCACAAGTAGCACGTGTGCCTTGTCTTAGGTTTTACTGTTTTCCGCTGTTCTGTTTGTGTTTGGTTGTGTTCTAGATGGCTAAGTACAGAGACGGGCTGCGTATCATAGCGGATATTCTGCATGCTGCAGGCAGCGGTACGAAGAAGACGCGGATAATGGGTCTTGCAAACTTGAGTTACAGGCTTTTGGAGAAGTACTTGGGGAAAACGGTTCAGACTGGTTTCTTACGCCTGAACGATGAGGGCTATGAAGTTACGGAGAAGGGTCAGGCTTTTCTCGAAAAATACGAGGATTTTTCTAGTAGATACTCGAAGTTGGAGAGCGAACTCCAGAGCGCTATTCTTGAAAGGGAAATCTTGAAGAGAATGTGTCAGCCTTTGGAGAACCGTAAGCTCAAGACGGTGGCTGGGCGGAAACGTCAGGTGAAAAGGGTGTGTTGAAACGGGTTTTGAGGGGCTCTGTTTCTTTCTTGTTGGTTCTTGCTCTGGCGGGTCTGTTTTCGCATGGTGTTTTCGTTGTTCGTGGAGCTGATGAGGCTTCATCGAGTGTTGGGGAGGCTGATGTTGCGGTTCGCCAGGCTTTCAACGCTACTTTGGATGCTGAGAGGGCTGGGGCAAACGTTTCTGGTTTGATTGTGAGGCTGAATGAGGCTGGAGGGGTTCTGACGGAAGCTAAAATCGCGCTTGGAAACGGGAATTCAAGCGAAGCTGCCAGCAAGGCTGGACAGTGTGTTGAGATTGCTCAAAGTGTTAAGGGCGACGCTGATGTTTTGAAGGCGTCAGCTTTGGATGGGGCTCGGACGGTTTTTTGGGCGTCTCTCACTTTTTCTGTGGGGGGCATTGCCGTGTTTGTTGTTGTTCTGGAGTTTGTTTGGTGCTGGTTCAAGCGCGGCCATGTTAGGAAGATGTTGGGTATGAAGCCTGAGGTGGCTGCTGATGAAGCTTGAAGACTACAAGATTGTTTTTGCTACTGTAGGGTTGATTGGCGTTTTGATTCTTGCTTCGCCAACGCTGGGCTTGGTGCTGCATTTGCCGGGCGGTGAAAAGTTTTCGGAGCTTTGGGTTTTGGGTCTTGGGCACATGGCTGAGGACTATCCGTTCAACGTTACTGCTGGCGTGAGTTATTTGGTTTATGTTGGGGTTGGTAACCATATGGGTTCTTCGACGTATTATGTTGTGTATGTGAAGTTTAGGAACGAGACTGAGCCTTTGCCTAACGTGACAACTGGGGCGCCGAGTGTTCTTGCGCCTTTGTATGAGTATCGAGTGTTCCTTGAGGACGGCGGAAACAGCGACGTTCCTTTGGCCTTTTCGTTTTACAACGTGTCTTTTTCTGGTGGCCAATCTACTGTTGGGGGTCTTACGATAAATGGTGTTCCGTTTATTGTCGACAAGTCTGTTTCATGGGATCCGGTAAACCGCGGTTATTTTTTTCAGCTTTTCATGGAACTTTGGATTTACGATCCGGCGTCAGACGGGTTCAGTTTTCATAATCGTTTCGTCACCCGTTGGCTTAACATGACAGCTTCTGTTTGACATGTGGTTTATTGTTCTAGAAGTTTGTTCTATTATTGTTTAAATTCGGCGATACTAGTGTTAAATTTAACTGAGAGGAGAAGACTTCGTGGATTACTCTCGTGTCTTGGTGCTGATTGCTGCTCTGAACGAAGAGGAAGGCATAGGGCAGACCTTGTCTGAGCTGAAGAAGACGTTAGATAAGCCTGCCCTTCTGGTTGTAGATGGCAACAGCACGGACAAGACAGTGGAGATTGCGAGGGTAATGAGAGCCGAGGTGTTGGTTCAGAGGGGAAGGGGGAAAGGAAATGCCATCGGACAAGCAATTATGCACGTGAATGGTGCTGTTAAGTACGTGGCTTTCATCGATGCTGACTTCACTTACCCTTCAGGATATTTGCTCGAGATGGTCAGGATTTTGGAAGAAAATCCAAGTGTGGGTATGGTGTGTGGGAACCGCTTTGGAGATGAACTGAATCTGGGAAAGCTGCATGACATACTCTATTTTGGGAATAGGCTGCTTGCTTTCGCGCATAACTTTTTGAATGGAGTAGAACTCGATGACCCGTTGACGGGTTTGAGGGTTGTGCGTTGGGAGATACTGAGAGGTTGGAAGCCTAAGTCTAGAGGCTTTGACATTGAGGTTGAACTCAATCATCAGGTCGAAAGAAAAGGTTACGGCATTGTGGAAATGCCCATAGAATATCGGCCTAGACTTGGGGAGAAAAAGTTGAAGCTGAGGCATGGTTTCATTATTTTGAAGAGGATTCTGGCTGAATCTCTAAGTTGATTCTTAATCTGAATCAGACGTTAAGAAAACTATTTTATAGGGGGTGGATCAACGATGATTTTTAGAGCCGTGAAAACATTTGAGGAAACGCGTATTAATTGTGGCTATGTTCCCAGCTATTGCGTTTCTGTGGTCTGTCGGGTGGATATTAAGCTGGATTGGTAGGCGGTAAAATTTTTCGCTGTTCCTGTTTCATAGTTTTTGAAATTTAAAGGTGTCAAGATGGGCGGGTTTTCTAAGGTCTTGGTGACTGGAGGCGCCGGGTTTATTGGTTCCCACTTAGTGGATAAGCTAATAAGTAGAGGCTACTCGGTTGTTGTTTTGGATAATTTTCACTCGGGAGAGATGAAGAGTTTCTGTGAGATTTTGGGTCGAGCCAGCTTTGAAGTGATCGAAGGCGATATAAGAGACAGGAAGGCTGTGAGAGAGGCTATGGATGGTGTTGATGCTGTGGTTCATTTGGCGGCGTTGATTGATGTTGAGGAGTCTGTTAATAATCCCTTGGAAACTCATGACGTTAATGTGAATGGGACGTTGAATGTGTTAAATGAGGCCGTAAGAAGCGGTGTTCGAAAACTTTTGTTTGCGTCCTCGACCGCGGTTTATGGAGAAGGAAATCCGTTGCCGCTTAAGGAAGAACACTCACTTAATCCTATATCACCTTACGCCGCATCAAAGATTTCTGCAGAGGGTTATTGTCGAGCGTTCAACAATTGTTACGGGCTCGGTACTGTCATATTAAGATACTTTAACATCTATGGACCCAGACAGAAGCATGGCGCTTATAGTGGCGTTATAACTAGGTTTTTACAGAGTGCGCTAGAGGACGAGCCCTTAGTTGTGTATGGGGACGGAAAGCAAACCAGAGATTTTATACACGCGGATGACGTGGTAGACGCAACGATTCTAGCCTTAGAAAAAGCCAATTCAAAAGGCGAAACTTTCAATGTGTGCACCGGTAGACCCACAGCGGTAAATGAGCTTGCAGAAATTGTAAAAGAGGTTATTGGAAAAGATTTGAAGGTAATCTATGACAGACCCAGAAAGGGCGATGTAAAGAACAATTATGGAGATCCGTCAAAAGCAGGGAACATCCTCGGATTTAAAGCTAAAACGAGTCTGAGAGAAGGGCTAGAACAACTGGTAAAAAGCTATTCCAGTTTTTGTTCTTCGCCCTAAGGAAACAATTTCGCCTTTTTGGTTATATTTTACGATAAATTGAAAAGCTAATGTGGACTGTATATGAGATTTTCTAGAGTTCTGGTAACTGGCGGAGCAGGTTTCATACGTTCGCGCGCGCTAAGTCTGCAATTACGCATGTAGATGTGGAAGAATAGACTGGTTTACTAAAAACCTTGAGTCGGAGTCGGAAGCCATTGAAACTTTTCTTCTTGGTTTTGGCTAGAGATGAGAGTCATATTGATGAGAAAATTGAAGAGCTGAAGGTTTTAGGGGTGCCCTATTTAATTGTGTGTGGTAGAAATCTTAATCATCCGAATGTCGTTTATCGGGAGCCTAAAGGTAAATACGATGCCATAAATTTTGGTTTCAAATTTATTCCAAAGGATGTCGATGTTGTGGTTCTCAATGATGTAGACACCAAAATAACGAATTTTGAAGCTGCATTGCGGTTGTTTCGTTTTAAGGATGTTGCCCTTGTTTTTGTGAAGGTGTCTGTTAAAGAAGGTCCTCAAGAGCTTTTCTATAGGTTTCTTGATCGTATAAGGCGTAAGTTGCTGATAGCTGCTAGTGGAGAGTTAATGCTGATTAAGTATAACGTGCTGAGAAGGATTATTCCAATTAAGCCTTGTAAGGCGGAGGATAGTTACATACTTCTCAAAGCTTTAGAGCTCAAAAATAAGGCTATCTTCTGTGAAGAATGTTGTGTAGAGACGGAAAGAACCAGAATCGACCAACAAGAGGAAGGTTATAAAAGAAGAACCGTTTCAGGTATATATCAAGCTTTAGCTTATACGAAGCCACCGCTTGGTGTTAAGTTGTTTTATATGATTTTGCCTTTTGTGTCTCCTTTGTTGCTGATTTCTGGAAGAAAAGGCTATTTCTGGATGAAAGGTATCCTGCTTGGCTTTTTAGATTACCTACGCGGCGACATATCAGGGGTTTGGGCACCAATTTAAACAATGGAGATTCTGTTCAACTATATTTGGAAGTTCAAAAATGCCCAAAGAGAATACTCTAAATAACTATAAGGAAGCGCTAATCGCCTTTAATCCCACATTTGCATTCTACAAAGCCGTTGTTGTAGAAGAAATCCTGAAAGAAATCCAGCCAATTTCCATATATCTTGTGGGAAGTTTTGGGCGTAATGAGGGTTCATTCTATTTATCTGGCGAAGGTCTCACTCCACTGCGCGATTATGATATATTAATTGTTGTAAACACCTCTGTCAAAAGCGATGCTATTGAAAAAATAAGGAGGAGCATACACAAAAGGCTCGGATTGCCTGACCCTTATTCAAGGGCTTTTAAATTCAAAGGTTTTACTGTTTGGATAACGCAAGCAACATTGAAGGACATTACTGTATTACCCCTGTTGAAATTCTATGAATTAAAGGAAGCTTCTAAGATTCTCTGGGGGAAGGACGTAAGAGACTATATTCACATAAAATTTGAAGATTTATCTGCATATAATGGCGTTCTTATTCTCCTTAGTAAAGTTGAAGGTTTACTCGGGCTTTTAAATATCAAAGGATTAAGGAAAGGAGATGCGAAAAAAAATATTGACTTTGTCTATGAATGTATGAAGACATATGTGGAGATGGGCACGTGTTTGAGTTTGCTTAGTAAAGTATATGAGCCAAGTTTTTTGCGGAGATGCACTCGGCTTTCTAAGAGTTTTGATGTTTTGTTTCCTGAGTTAAGACAAATGAATAATGCCTTGCCATCGCTAATGGTTACCTATGCTTACAGAAGACTTCTGATCGAAAATAGTTCGTTGGTTAATTTGGATCTTGGAAGGCTTCTGATTGAAACTCTAAAAGATTCAAAAATTATGGTTTGGTATTATTTACGCAAGGCCTATGGAGTTAATATTGTCTGGTCACCTACATATGCTCAGGTGTTCGACGATTACATTAAGAAGTTGAATACAAAAGTTTTAGAAGATCTATTCGATTATTTTATGAAGCAAAAGATAGGCATTCGCTCAAAAATCATTAGGCAATTAGCAGTAAGACTCTATCTGCGATATATTTTGTTCAAGTTTTTCATTGCAGCGCGTAAAAGAGGTTACCAGATAAAACTGCGAATTCTATTTACGCGCAATGGAAACATCATGATGAAATTATGGCTGGTAGGTTTCACACTACTAGAAAGTGTTAAACAAGATTTTAGAATCGATGCAAGTGCACTTTATGTAGCGGCGGGCAGGCTCTGTGAAGTACTAGATTCTAGTCACATACAGACATGTTTGTCAAAAGAGAATCTTGAATCAAAGTTCTCGTGTCTGCAGAAAATAACTTTAGATATTCTGGATGTTGCTGATAGAACTTTTCACCGAAAAGATTGATAGTAGAAGTTGAAAACATGAAAAAGGTAGTTTTGATATGGCTTGATGCCTTTTCTGATCATTATCTTTCCCCTGATTTATGTCCTTTTTTGTGGGATTTGAGTAGAAATTGTTTCTTTTCTAGGATTTCGCCATTGTTTGCGTATGTAGGCATAAAGCATTGTTTTGAGTTAGGTGTTCCAATAAATACACATAAGATTTGGAACGATCACGTATTTACTGGTTTTCATATTGGAAACAATGTACAGCATGCATTATTTCGGGGTTTGCTGCGTTTTGTGGATAAGGCTTCTTTTAGTGATGGATTGAATAAAATTTTGCGGTATGCACTTTTTAAAGTAAGTAAAGTTGAGTATGGAACTCCTCATTTAATTCCGGCAAATCTGATAGATTTCTTCCCTGTGCCGAAGAAAAGTTGTGAAAGTAAAGATTTGTATGAAGTATTAAGAGAGCATGGTGTTAGATATTTGAGAAAGGAGCCTAAGCTTAACCGCAGTGAGTCTGCAATAATTAGAAGCATACCTAAATTACTAGAGGCTTATGATGCTCTTTTCTTTAAGTTAAATTCATTAGATAGATTGGGGCATGAGTATGGTCCATTGTCAGATGCTGTAAAACAGCGCGTTAGTTTCTTTGATGATATGTTAAAGAAACTTGTTGGAACATTAGATAAGGATGCGGTTTTGATAGTAATGTCTGATCACGGCATGATTCCTGTTTTGCGCAGCTTTGATATAACTGGTTTTCTTGGCAATAAGGGGTTTGAATATGGTCGTCATTATATCTCGTTTGTAGGAGCAACTTATGTTTCCTTTTGGTTTAGAAACGAAAAATACAGAGATGCAATTGTGAAGGAGTTAGATAAACTGGAAATGGGAAGATTCCTTACTTTCGACGATAAAGTGAGACTTGGCTTAGACAAGATAGGCAAGGAGTATGGTGAAGAAATATTTGTTTCTGAGGAACACAATGTTTTCTTTCCAGAATTTTATCACGTAAGAAAACCTCCGAAGGGAATACACGGTTACGCGTTTGGCAAGTATGATATGCCCATTTTTTTGATGTATGGCGATGTATCAATTAGCTCAAAGAAGTCTAAGATAGACTTCATCGATGTGATGCCAACGGTTTTGCGACTACTAGATTTGCCAATTTCATCGTCTGTCGAAGCTAAATCTCTGGTATGATACTGCTCAGAACTTTTGTCTGTGCTTTCAAATGGGATCAATGTTTAGCAATGTGAGGCGACAAAGAATTTGCGAGTCTGCACAATTTCGCAAGAGTTTCCTCCCTATACTCATTATGGAGGAATAGGTTCTGCTTGTTCTGATCTTGTGTCCAGTCTTTCCAAGGAAAGTGTGAAAGTTAATGTTCTATGCGGAGGAACCAGGTTTTCAAAAGCAAAATTAAATGACAATGTAACAGTCGTGACTGTGCCTAGCAATTCTCATGCGCCTAGGCTTTCTTTTACGATGAGTGTTGCAAGAAGAGCATCAGTCGTTCTCTCTTTAGTAGAGAGAGCTGATGTTGTTCATTTTTTTAGTTCTGTTGGTTCGCTTACTGGCTGGATAAAAAAGAAAACACGGAAGCCTGTGGTGAGTAGCCTTCATAGCGTCCCTTTCCGAAACTTAAGAAATTTTCTTTCCTCACCTTTCTCAAGTTGGACCTTAAGCGATGTTGCATCCGATTTATTGGAATATCCCCTGAGTCACATTTTTGTGAAAAAAACGTTACGTGACTCTGATCATATTATCGTTCCATCTTTTCATACACTTGAGGATGTACTGGCATCTTATAATTTACCACTTGATAAGTTCTCAGTTATTCCGAATGGTGTTGACTTCGATATGTCATTCTTTCAATCTTCATCTAATTCAAAAGAAAGAGATGAATCAGATTCTATTTGTTACTGTGGAAGACTGACATGGGTCAAAGGAGTTACATTCCTCATTAAAGCTTTTTCCATCCTTGCTAAAAATGTCGGCGATGTGAATTTGAAAATCATCGGAGGTGGACCTATGGGCAGGCATCTAAAGAGAATTGTATCTGATGCTAGCATGGGTAATAATGTTCACTTTTTAGGCAATGTTTCCAGGGAAAAAGCTATTCAAGAGATGCGCAACTCAAGTTTCTTTGTTCTTCCCAGCCTTAACGAGAATGGTCCTGTGGTTGCTTACGAAGCAATGGCTTTGGGAAAGCCTGTCGTTGCCTTTGATTTTCCTTTCGCCCGAGAATTCATTAGTAATAACCATAATGGCTTGCTCGCCAAACCTTTCGATGTGAAGGATCTTTCCGATAGGATGTTAACTTTGCTCACTGCCAAAGATATCGCCACGAATCTTGGCAAAAATGCGTATACGTACGCAAAAGAGAAGCACAATTGGTCCACTAACGTAAAGAAGTATATGAGTATATACAATAAACTTGCTGAATTGCAGTGAAATTTGCGGAACGGTTTTTTAAGTTGAACAAATCTACGATTTTGAAGCTAATACTAATAGTTGCAATAATAATTCTAATTGGCAACGCCATAGCAATTTCCAGAGACTATCAAGATAGCTGGATTCTTGAAGGATTAGAAATTCCCTTCATCTTATTTATAGTAACTTACGCGTTAGCCTTCTTCTCTGAAAAGAGTGTGTTATCGCTAGTCGCGCTTGCCGTAATAGGACGAGCCGTATTTCTCCTGATTCCAAATTTGAAATATGTTTGGTTTCAAGGAACAGCGATTGATCAGTTTCGGCAATACAGTTTGGCCAGCTATCTTTATAACGGAGGTCATATCGCAAATCAAGGGCCTGTTTCTATCCTTTTCTACAGTGATACGCCATTTATTCATATCAGTTTCGCCATCTTTTCGATCATCCTTGGCGTGCCAGTTGTAGATTCAGTCAAGTATATACCTGTTTTTTTGTCTTCACTTTATCCATTATTAACCTATATAATAGTGAAAAACCTGAAGTTCCTAGATGATACAACTATTTTGAAATACGCCCTATTCATTTCATCGTTGCCGCAGACCGCACTAAGTTATATCGTCACCGGGAGTCAGTTTGGAGTATTATTAATCCTTTTGATTTTGACCAGTTTGGTGACGCTGCTGCAGAAAAACGACCGGAGTCATTGGTTTGTCTTGATACTTTTTGTTTCAGTTTTGCCAATGACACATTCTATTTCTTCTTTGGTACTCGCTACACTTCTTTTGGTTGTCATTTTGTTCCAGAGAATCTCTTATTTTCGCCTGAAACCGCATTTACGATTCGGAATGGTAATGATAACGATATTGACATGTGTAGCATGGCTTATGTTTTCAGCAAAGTTGGCGTTTGCACAGATCTTGCAGATAGTTTTTTTGAGGATCCCAACGGGTACGACCTCATCGTTAGAATCAATACCCTCTCGGTTTTTTGAGCTACTTCGCATTGACATTTTTGGCGCTCTAAGAACAGCTCTGGTGTATTATGGTGCTGACCTCTTTCTCTTGTTTCTGGCACTAAGCGGTTTGGTTGTCCTCGTGAAAATGCGGAAACGGCTAAACAGCATTCAGCGTTTTTTTCTTCTGTTTACTAGTTTGATGCTTGGGCTTTTGCCGATCGGGTTTCTGCTAAGAGCGGGCCCCTTCAGGCTATTGTACTATGCAAGCCTCTTTTTTTCAATTCTCTCTGCGATACTCGTTGAGCGTATACGGAAAAAGAGTCGTTGGATGCCTGCGATCTTATTCGGATTACTGATATCCTTAGTTACTATACAACTTTACCCATGTCAGCCGCTTATGCCGTCAGCCAACGTTATATCAAAGGACTTACCTCCGAATGAATCCATTGGTGAGGTAAATGAGATAAATACTATCTATCAGAGGCAGATGATAGAATTCGCTCAGCGTTACGTTGACGGTCCAATCGCATGTGATCTAGTTACACAAGTTCAAATAGAAAGTTTGACAGATTTCAATTTTTCTCTTGCCTATCTTACACCTTACTATCCCCTTGACAAGAACCAGCCAGAGATAAAATATGATTATTTCTTAGTTCACCTTCCTGGGATCAGTGGAAAGTTCAGTGAACCGGCTGAATTGCGAACGAGAGATCTAATACTCAATACCATTTACAATTCGAGTATTGTTTACACGAATGGCGAATCGTTTATACTTCACCCTTAGCCATTGCAGACATGAGACTGAAATCTGCTTGATTTAAGCGTTTAGCACAAAAAGCAAGAACGTTGTGATAAAGACGAAGATGAAAACTCAGAGTTCCTGGTCACTATTCGACATAGGGCGTTCAAAATGTTTAGCTAGTCTTATTCCGCCCACACCTTCAGCCGCTTACGCTCTTGATTTGGGTTGCGGCTCAGGATTGATGACCGAAATAGTTGGGAAAAAAGGGTATACGTATGTCGGACTTGACATTTCGAAGAATGCTCTTCTAAAAGCCCATGAATCAAATAGCACAGATTATGTTCATTTTCTGCAAGGTGATGTTGACTCTTTACCTCTCAAACGTCTCTTCAAGCTTGTAATAGCGCTCGAAATCATTGAACACCTACAAGATCCTCGTAAGCTGCTTGTTGCGATTAACAAAGTCCTACTTGACAATGGTTATCTAGTGATTTCCACACCCAATAGAGTTTCGTTAGAAGGATTCAAAGGAAAAATGGAAGAGCGTTTACTCAAGAAAAGATGGAATGCGTGGAACATGGAACACAAGCACATATTCTCTTCGTTTGAGTTTCTATCTCTTTTTGATGAGAATTTTTCACTGATACAAGTTCTGGGTTACTATTTTCTACCCAAGATTGCATCAGAAAGATTTGAGCAAAAATGGTGGTTTGGAAGGCATCTAAGGTTCTTGAATGCGCATCGATGGCCTCTTAGTTTTCTTGGTTTCCAGACTATTGCGCTCCTAAAGAAAGTCAGAGTGAATTAGGATATTGTTCGCACGCGTGTTTCACTAATATTAAGAAAGCGCGCATGTTAACTTGCTCAGTGATGTGTACATCTTCACAAAAAGGAAGGATTGAATGAATCCAAAAGTTAGTGTGATAATCCCCACCAAGAACAGGGCTCACTATGTCTCTTTCGCAATCAAGAGTGTTCTAGATCAGACATTCAAAGATTTTGAACTAATAGTTTGTGATGCAGCCTCAACTGATAATACTGAGGAAGTTGTAGGCAAGTTTGATGATGAAAGGATTCGCTATATTCGTGAAGACATAGATAGGGGAGTTTCTGCATCTAGAAACATTGGAATAAGAAACTCTAGGGGTACGTTTGTTGCTTTTTTGGATGATGATGATCTATGGATGCCAAGCAAACTTGAAAAGCAGCTAGGTCTGATCGAAAAGAGACCTTCTGTTGGCGTAGTCACTACTGGTTTTTGGGAGGTCAACCAGCGTGGCAACATACTAAGATTCAAAATTCCGTCAGTTAAAGGGAAAATCTTTCCAGCAATATTACGGAAGAACTATGTGGGAAACTGTTCGATGGTTTTAGCTAGAAAAGAGTGCTTGGAGAAAGTAGGTATGTTCGATGAAAACCTTCATGCTGCAGAAGATTATGACCTCTGGATAAGGCTTGCCAAGTACTACGAGTTTGAATATGTTAAAGAATACCTAGTATTGGGTAGAATTCATGAAATAAGCATTAGCACTGATCGACAGAGGGTTCTAAGAGCTACTAAACTGTTGCACAAGAAATACTCAAGAGAATTGATGAGATTGTCTGATTGCCGAAAAATCCTAGGAGCTTGGCACTATAATCTAGGGGTGCTTTACTGTGGATGTGGAAACGCAGGCCAAGGAAGAAAAGAATTTGTGAAAGCAGTTGCTAACGATCCGTCTTCCATTCGATATTATGGCATGTTATTTGTGTCTTTTCTTGGATCAAGCGTAGCTAATTTACTTCTAAGAAGCCCTTAAGAGTACAACACCCGTATGATCATCGATCGTGATTCTTGAAATCATTCCGCCGTCTGCAGTCCTAAATGTATTTTGCAGATCAATAGAGTAAGGCATATCGGTTGGATTGACTAAAACTTTTACATTGCTAAAGTCCCGGGCATAGACATGAGTTCCTGCTACGACATAATAATCATTGATTGGCGCGCCGATGTCAATGTCAAATAATGGCTGAATAACTTGGCTAGTGAAACTCATATCTGCAGTAGATAAGGCAAGAAAGTTTTGGTTAGTTTTTATTCCTAAAAGGGTTGAAGCAAAAGCGTATGTCAGCATCTGTTCTTTAGTACTGTTATTTGGAAGCTGATCCAGCATAACAGCAGCTCCGAATATTCTGTTTAGGTTCTGTTTGAGAAAGTTGTCTTGGACAAAAATGAGAAAATTGAGACTGTCAAGCCATTCTGCTTCGCTCATCCAAACTCCATTATGCCAGAGAAACTCGCTACCAAACCCATCCATAGGCGAACCATTCAGAAACTCCATATAATCTTTATATCTTCGCCAAAACCTATAACCTTCCATTATTCCATTGCACAACAATATCTTGGAACCGATAGCGTTCTTAATTTCCCTGTGAATTTGAATAAGAGCTTGTCCAACCTCTTCGTTAGTCCAAAAAGTCCCTGTCCTCGGATTTATCGGTTGAGTCGAAGCAGTCCAGAAAATCTCGTTAGCCCAAGCATACAAACTGTTATCAGCCATAACGCCGTCAAACCCATATTGATTAATGTTTTCTTTACTCCAATTTGCCACCCATTTCTGATACTGTTCATTACCAATGTCAACAAGATAATGAGAAGGATAATTCGTATCATAAACCAACTGCCCATTTACATCTTTCAAAAGCCAATTTCCATCTAAGGCCTTTTGCCACTCAACACTCTGATAAGAAATAGCTTTTATACAGCGATAAAGCAACGCCTTGAAATCTGGTCTTATTTGACGAGCTTGTTGTATTTTTTGGGCGTCCCAGCTCCAAGCTTGACACATATCAAAAAGGCTGACAAGCGTCGTTGCATCCATTTTTTTTAGGATGTCATCGGGTGCATAGCGTTTTAAAGCAAGGGTTTGTGTCGTATAGATAATTGTTCCATAGGAGTTTATGCTTTCGCTTGTTTGCGTTCCTTGAACTGTGGTTAAAAAAACAAGAACCAGTAAACTGTATGCCAGTAGTACGCGTATCCTCATATAAGGTCTATTGTATATTCTGTCATACGATATAATAAACCTTTTTGACCTTTGGGACATCGATAGCATGCTTCAATAACCATGCAAAAAAGATGCGAAAATGAAATATAAAACAAAGTAACTCCAAAGGCAATTTGGTTGTCAATAAAATATGAGTCATCCACATCCTGAAACCCAATTTCGGCAGGAGCACGATACTTTCAAATAAGGTAACGATTTATCACAAATAATTGTCACGGAAAATTAAGGAAAAGAAAACAAATGCTATCCTATCTTTCTCAAGTTGGTCATCTCATCAAGTTCAGCTTAAACAGTCCAAAGATGAGACTTGAAAAAGGCATGCTGATAATATCTATCGATGTTGACGTAGGTAACAAAGAATTAGGGGTAATCAATAAGCAAAAGGATAGTAGAGACGTCAACAGGTATTTTAGCGAATATTCAATTGGGGTTATTGAGGAATTGGCTTTACCAATGTTTCTGAGCCTTCTAGAAGGATTTGAGATTCGCGTAACTTTTGCCATTAGGGGGCAATGGTTGGAAGTCCCGAATTATACACTAGATTGTCTTTTGGGATCGTCAATCAAGCATGACATTGGTGGACATGGGTACTATCATCGAAGGTTCAAGCATTTGTCTCGGGAAGAAGCTGATTTGGAATTAGCAAAGGTTCATGTGGCAATGAACAGATCTTATCTTACTCCAGTGAGTTTTGTCTTTCCTGGCAACAGTATCGCATATTTAGATTTACTCACAAAGTATGGGTTCAAATGCTATAGAGAACATGGAGGATTTTTGAAGGATGGTTTGTATATCAGTCGTCACAGCCAATTATGGGATGTTCATCCAAGTCTTTATGTTGATCGCTACTCGAACTTTCTAGTTGTAAGAAAAATTCTTGATTTATGCTCTAGCAGAAAACTTCCTTTCCACATATGGTTTCACCTTTGGAACTTCGGAAATACAAAAAATTCGATACAAAATTGCTTGAAGAATTTATTCTTTCCATTTCTGCAATACGCAAGACACCAAACCGAGGACGGAAGATTGACTTTTGAAACTATGGCCTCAGCAATTCGCATAATGGAAACCAAAGCTGATCTTATTCATACTTCCAACAGTTATGGGGAAAACAATGGAAAGCAAAGGTTATAAATTCTTTCTAGATGCTGAAATTTGCCGAGAAAAGATGAAACCCAGAGAGTCAATTTCACTTGAACACTAAAAGGGAAAAGTATGTTCGTAGAGAAATTAAGAAATAATAGTGAATGGGAGAACTTCCTGCAAACTTCTCCAGATGGAACATTCTATCATAGTCTAAAATGGAAAGAAGTAATTCAAAGATCATTCCCTCATTCCCCTCTCTATCTGACATTGAGAGACGAAAATGGGAGACTTCTTGGGATATGTCCAGGGTTCATTACCGATCTAATGCGTATGAAAGTCTATAATTCAATACCATATTCAGACTATGGAGGCCCATTGGTAAAGGAACCCTGCATCGAGAAGGCTTCTTTGTCTTTACAAATTTTTCTTCAAAGATTTTGCCTTAAGAAGGGCATAACATATGCTAAAATTTGTTTTATGGATGGCAAATTGGCGCAATTTTTCAAATCACCATTAAGCTATGAGGATAAAAGTTCGGGTATTATGGAGATTGACCTCAAGACTACGCCATCAGATTTCATATGGAACAAAATATTTTCCAAAAATCTACGACACAATATAAGACGCCTTGAACGAGATGGTTTTCAAGCTCAAGAAGCTCAAACAAAATCTGATTTAAGAGATTTCTACAGTCTATACTACAAGAACATGAAATACATTGGTGGTTCGCTTTATTCCTATGAATTCATGGAGAATATTTGGAAAACACTTTATCCTGATAACCTTCGAATCTGGCTCGTTGGAAAAGAAAAGAGAATTGGGGGAATTGTTGTCTTCAAATACCGACAAAAAGCATATTGGGCTTATGCAGGAATCGACAGGAGTCAAAGTTATTCACCATATTCGGTGGTCCCTTATCTGATTTGGAAAGAGATTAAGAAAGCGGAAGAGGAAGGCTACAGGTGTATATCTTTGGGAGCAACATCAAGCGATTCGAGGAATCCAAAGCATCTTCAAAAAGTGAGTCTAGGTGGTTCATTTTATCAACAGAAAGTATTGTGGCATCCTTTTGGTTTCACAGGGCATATTCTACTTCAAACCAGAGCTAACGTTATTTCCTTTTGGAAAACTTTCAGGAACTTTCTGCCACATAATCTAAAACATTTTTTGGAAAGTAAGCTTTCAAAATTTTGACTTCAGAACTTTGCCATGAAAAACAAGATATTCACTATTCAAAAATTTTCATTCAAAACCTCTTTTAAGCCATACCCCGCGGAAAGTGTCATATGTCTGAAGTCTTCATGTAAATTGTGACCAATCCCAAGTATCTGGTTGTATAATACTGATCGGTGAGTGAAGTGAAGGTTTCGATTTGTGTTGTTTCAGATCCTAATAAACTGCATCAAATCGAGGGTATGTGGAATACGTTAATAAACGGATACTGCAAAAATCCGTTCCTCTTGAGTGGATTCATCAAGCAATTTATGGAGTTCAATCATTCAATGGGATGGACTCAACTTGTTTTAGTTATTTCAGTCGATAACAACATCGTAGGCTTATCTCCCTTGAAGATGAAGAGAAAGTTTGGAGTTCGATTCGTTAAGTTTCTACCCAACGCATGGTTTTCTCCAGACTTCATAAGTAATGATCAGTACCGAGAAATCTGCCTAGCGTACACTCTTGATTTCTTATTCAAGACCTTACGATGCCAATTTGTTGATGTTGTTCTACCATTCGATTCACCCAATCTGCAAATTATTAAGCAAAAGTGTAAAACCAACAAAATTCATTTTTACACAAAACAAGAGATGGGGCACCGTATTCTTCCCGTCAGATGTACTTGGACTGAATTCGAAACATTTAAAGGACGAAATTTCAGGGAGCGATTCAAGAGGACAAAACGAAAGTTGGATCGCCTTGGTACATGGAGAATCACGCGGATTGAAAATGGAAAAAAGGAATTTGACGTCATCAAGAAAATTCTTGACATTGAGAACATGAGTTGGAAAGAGGAGTGGAGAGTTCGTACAAGGAAAAAAGATACAGATCTTTTAATGATCTTGGCTGGTTCGCAGCATATGGTCGAAATTGAACCATGTTTCAAATGGGAGGTGTGGTTCTTAGAACTTAATAACCAAGCATTAGCTTATAGTCTGAATATCCAATATAAAGAGGTATCCTATTGTGTAAAAACATCTTACGACAAACGTTATAAAAGATTATATCCAGGTATTTACATCATCAACGCAACCATTCGCGAAATTTTCAATGAACGCCAAATTAGAAAAATCGATTTTCTCACAGATCTTCCTTTCATGGAAACTTGGACTTCTTTATGCTCACCTAGAGTCAGAATCGTGATGTCGCGTAGCAGTGTCCTGACATCTCTAGCAAAGGTTGTTCTTTCAAGTAACCCCTTTAAAGGAATTCTGACTATATTGTCTAAGAGGACACCATTGATAGCTGATTTTATCGGCTTATAAATCAGGCTTAAATGTATTCTTGTGAGAATCATTAAGCTATATGTGTATTCAATGTAATTTTCTTGCTATGATTATTGAAGCAAGACTAGACAAAACTTGTATGGTGTAATAAGTAGTAATAATAAATAAATTATAAATTCAAGTATGATTGATTAAAACCATAAAAAGTTAAGGAGAGAAAATCAGATTGAAAAAGAGAACTTGTACAAGTCTAATACTGATGTTATTGTTCATAATTATGTTGACTTCTTCTTGGAAACTATCAGTGAGAGGTGATTCCAGTTCAATTTACATCAAACCTGACGGATCTGTAGACCCACCTAGCACGCCTATTCA
>CAZHWZ010000025.1:0-20396 GCA_964535965.1 uncultured Candidatus Bathyarchaeia archaeon
CCGGTGACCTTCTGCACGTCAAGCAGATGTCCTAACCGAGCTAGACTACCGGCCCTTTTACTGCGTTCTCTATTTGATAAGTTTTCTTTTAAAATAGGTTTTCGGTTTTTAACATCACTAGCGAACGAGTAAACATTTTAAGATGGAGCGTAGATGTGCTTGATTAATAGTGCCGGGATGGCAGAGTGGATAATGCGCAGGCCTTGAGTCTGTGAATGCAAGTAAGCCTGTGGCCCTTTTTGGGGCCGCGTGGGTTCGAGTCCCACTCCCGGCGCCATTCTCTCTTTTGGGAAAGCCTTTGATAACTTGGATGGAAACCTCAACAGTTAAGCTGTCACAAAAGGAGATAGATGGCTATAGGCCTAACAATTTTAGTAGGTTGTATTGAACGATTAAGGCAGCGAATAACGAGGCAACCAACGACATTACTGTAATCATGGTGTTAAGAGATGGTCCCGCCGTGTCCTTAAATGGGTCGCCAACCGTGTCGCCGACCACAGCTGCTTTGTGGGCGTCTGAACCCTTGCCGCCGTATTCTCCGGATTCTATTAGTTTTTTGGCGTTATCCCATAAGCCTCCAGCGTTAGCCATTAACAAGGCGAAAAGCAGTCCGGAGAATATGCTGCCAGCCAGGTAGCCTCCTAAGGCTTGGATTCCGCCTACAAAGCCCACGATTAGAGTTACAGCTATCGCTACGATGCTTGCGGGCATAAGTTCACGTAATGCCCCTTTCGTTGCTATGTCAACGCATCTCGCATAGTCTGGCTTAACTCCGGGTTTTCCTTCTCTCAATCCGGGAATTTCTCTAAACTGTCTTCGGATCTCCGCAATCATCCTTTCGGCGTTTCTTCCAACCCCGAGCATGACCATCGCTGAAAACACGGCGGGCATAGCAATACCAATGAGTGCCCCCAGCAAAACTAGTGGATTCATTAGGTCAAAGTTGATGTTTCCGCCAGCTCTTTCCTGATATGCAGCTAAAAGCGCGATGACTGTTAATCCGGCGGCTCCTATGGCAAAGCCCTTTGTTATAGCCTTCGCGGTGTTTCCGGCAGCGTCAAGCTCATCTGTTATGCTTATAACCTCTTCGCCAAGACCGGCTTGCTCAGCAATTCCTCTAGAGTTGTCAACTATTGGACCGTAAGCATCATTTGAGACTATAAGCCCAACTATTGAAAGCATGCCTAAGGCAGCTACGCCTATTCCAAATAAACCGTATAGGTAATATGCAATTGCGGCTGCTACACCTACACCGATTAGGGGTGGAAAGACACTGACTAAACCGTATGAGAATCCTGTAATAATGTTTGTTGCTGTTCCAGTCTGTGATGCCTTCGCGGTTCTTAGGACCGGTGATTTATCCTCTGATGTAAAGTAGTCAGATGTCATGCCAATTATCACTCCAGCCATTAAACCAACGACCGTTGCACCCCATATTCTCAAATCGTATTGAAGATAGGCAGATGCAAGATATGTCAAGACTGCAAAGATTACGCATGTAACATAAGTTCCCATGTTAAGCGCTCTCCCAGGGTTACCTCCCTTTCCAACCCGAACAGTAAAAGCTCCCAAAACAGCTGATATTATGCCTATACCTGCGAATACCAGCGGAACCAGTTGGTACAGCTTTAATGTGGGGTTGTGGAGTAAATCAAGAGCTTCTCCAAGTATCATTACAGCAACGATACTTGCAATGTAGGAGTCCGCCAAGTCCGCGCCCATTCCAGCAACATCGCCCACATTGTCGCCAACGTTGTCGGCTATGACCGCTGGGTTTCGGGGGTCATCTTCAGGAATACCGAGTTCCACTTTGCCAACTAGATCAGCGCTTATATCTGCCGTTTTTGTAAATATTCCGCCGCCAGCCTTTGCAAAAAGCGCCAGCGCGCTTGCGCCGAAACTGAAGCCTAATACTATCTCTGGGTCACCAGTGATGGCGTAGACTATGCTTATCCCAAGCAGTGAAAAACCTACGACTGCCAAGCCCATGACTGCCCCGCCTCGGAAACCTATCGGAAACGCTTTGTTTAGACCACCCCTAGCTGCGTTGGCTGCTCTTGTATTTGCTTTTGTTGCTATGTCCATGCCAAAGAATCCAGCCAAGGATGAGCAAAAAGCCCCGAACAGGTATGCTAAGGATAAACTCAGGTTTCTTATGGAATTTCCACTCGTCCATATTGGTGTTGGAAGAAAAATTCCTATTAATGCGGCTACGATGAGAACGAAGACAGCTAGAATTGTATATTCCCTATTTAGAAAGGCTTTTGCGCCTTCCTTGATTGCGTAAGCAATCTCTCGCATCCTTTCAGTTCCACTGTCTTGTTTGTCAACATAATGATAGAAGTATAAGCCTGCCAGAATCGAGACTAGAGCTGACAATGGTGCTATTAACCATGGTTCAAACACTTGCACCACCTACTATTATTCATTCAACTTAGTTTTAATACCCCTAGAGTGATTTGCGAAACCTTTTATAAACTTATTTGCCAGCTCATCCCTACGTAAGAAAAGAATATAACCCATGCTTTAACAAGATAATCCTATGCTAGTGAACATGAGGTGAAGAATACGTCGAAGCCATTGCATGCCTTGGAAATAGATGAAGCCATGCGTGTTCTAGATGTAAATCGCGAAGGGCTAACTTCTCAAGAAGCGCAGGAAAGGCTGAGAAAGTATGGATACAATGAATTGAAGGAAAAAAAGCGTAGAACTGCGCTTCAAATGTTTTTGAGCGAATTTAAAGACATATTCATTTTGCTCCTTATAGTGGCCGCAATCTTCTCCGCGGCGGTTGGCTATTACGAGCTGCAGCAACCCCCTATTCTTGGTGAACCACCCAAAGAAGCCCTTGAAACATACGCAGATGCGATTGTCATAGGAGCCATAGTGATTCTGGTTGCTGTGGCTGGCTTTATCCAAGAATACCGAGCAGAAAAGGCGTTAGAAGCCTTGAAAAAACTTGCAGCGCCAAAAGCCCGTGTACTGCGCGAAGATAGAGAAATGATTATTCCGGCTCGAGAGGTCGTCCCAGGAGATATTCTGGCTTTGGAATCAGGAGACCTTGTGCCAGCAGACGCGAGGCTGATCGAAAGCATCGAAATGAAAACCGATGAGGCTGTTCTAACGGGAGAGTCCACGCCTGTAAACAAAGACGCATCAGTGGTATTAATTCCTGACACGCCTGTTGCTGACAGACATAACATAATCTTCACGGCAACTCACATTATTTATGGTCGCGGCAAGGCGGTAGTTACCGACACAGGCATGAAAACAGAATTTGGAAAAATCGCTGAACTGGTTCAGGAGGCTGAGGAGGAAGAAACTCCATTGCAGAGAAAACTCGACAGTTTTGCAACGAAAATTGCTAAAGTTGTCGTAGCCGTATGTGTATTAATTTTCGCTTTGGAAGCCTTCGAAGTAGTCTCCATAATGTGGCACGGTGGAGGAGCACCGCAGCTGGAAGGTTTTATTCAGGCTTTCATGTCGTCAATTTCGCTCGCAGTCTCCGCGGTGCCAGAAGGGTTACCAGCAATAGTAACCATAAGCCTTGCTCTAGGAGCCAGAGAATTTGCTAAACGCAACGCCATAATTAGGAAACTTTCAGCGGCAGAAGGCTTGGGCGCTGTGACAGTCATTTGCTCAGACAAAACCGGGACCCTAACTAAGGGAGAAATGACTGTTCGTAAACTCTATGTGAACAAATTTATTGAGGTTTCCGGCGTCGGTTACGAGCCCAAAGGCGAGTTTCAATCTAACAATAACCCCTTCAACATCGCAAACGACACTGAAGTTTCGATGCTTCTAAAGGTCGGCTCCCTCTGCAGCAACGCTCAGCTTGAACAAAATGACAAAGGCTTATGGACGATTATGGGCGATCCTACAGAGGGAGCATTAATCGTTGCCGCCGCGAAAGCTGGTTTCACTCGGAAGGCATTGATGGAGCACTATCCACGTATAGGCGAGGTACCATTTACCTCTGAAAGAAAACGCATGACCACTGTCCATTTGACCACTGAAAAAGAAAAAATCGCCTTTATGAAGGGCGCACCAGAAATAGTTCTGGAAAGATGTAGTCATATTCTTGAAAACGGCAAAGAAAAGAAGGCCACAGCGGCTAAGCGAAAGAAGATTTTGGAAGTAAACGAACAAATGGCAGGCTCCGCACTGCGCGTTTTAGCCATGGCTTACAAGCGACTTCCCACAGAACTCAACGACTTCGACGAGAAAACGGTCGAAAAAGACTTGGTCTTCGTTGGCTTGGAGGGAATGATCGATCCGCCACGGGAAGAGGCGATTGAAGCCAACAAGAAATGCGAAAAAGCTGGAATAAAAGCTGTAATGATAACGGGTGACCACAAGCTCACAGCTGTAGCCGTGGCAAAAGAAATTGGAATTATGAAGGAAGGCAGCCTTGTCCTCACTGGCGCCGAATTGGAAGCTATGAGCGAAGAGGAATTCGAAAAGATTGTGGAAGATGTGGTAGTCTACGCAAGAGTGTCGCCGGAACACAAGATAAAAATCGTAAAAGCGTTGAAGGCTAAAGGACACATTGTGGCAATGACAGGGGACGGCGTGAACGATGCGCCGGCGGTGAAGGCTTCCGACATAGGCGTTTCAATGGGTATAAGTGGCACTGATGTGACACGTGAAGCTTCAGACCTCGTGCTTACAGACGACAACTTTGCCACTATAGTCAAGGCTGTTGAAGAGGGAAGAGTTATCTATGACAACATCCGCAAATACGCCCGATTCCTAATCTCGTGCAACTTCGACGAGTTGCTAGTCATCGGGTCTTTCGCAATTCTCGGAGGTATATTCAGCCCTGAACTATTCCCGTTGCCCTTGCTTCCGGCTATGATTTTATGGATAAATCTCGTCACAGACGGCGCACCAGCAGTATCCTTAGCCACAGACCCCCCAGATGAAGACGTAATGGACAGAAAACCCCGAAAACCAGCGGAAGGCATCCTGCACGGGATGGGTCCGTTTATAATAACCTCTTTCCTATTGCAAGCCATTGGAACAATTCTAGTCTTCAGCCTCGAATATTATATATGGCCAGCTCACGGATTTGGAACAGAAGAAACTCTACGTGAAGCGAGGACAACGGCCTTTGTGCAAGCCGCCATGTTTGAATTGTTCGTTGTCTGGAACTGCCGATCTGAAACTCGCAGCGTGTGGCGAATGGGAAAAGCGGCGTTCAAAAACAAATTCTTCGCCGTAGCCGAAATCATTTCCATAGCCGCCACCTTAGGCATAACGTACATTCCAATAACGGCGAAAATGTTTGGCTTAACTCCATTAAGCTCGACGGACCTAGCCTACGTGATAGTAGTAGCCAGTTGGGGACTCTTCATCTTCCCAGAGCTCTTGATGAACAGAAAAATCTGGAAATGGAAATAATCCATTAGAAAAACTTATATGGCGAAGCCTTTCCTAAAAGCACTTTCTATCTGACCAAAAGCGTGAAAGATATGAACGAAAAGTCAGCAAACCCAGCACCACTTGGATTGTTAGGATTCGGAATGACAACAGTTCTTCTAAGCTTTGTTCATAACGCTCAACTAGGTCCAATTGACGGCATGATTCTCGGGATGGGTGTATTCTACGGAGGTCTTGCCCAGATTATTGCGGGCTTATTGGAGTATAAGAAAGGCAACACTTTCGGAACAACAGCCTTTACATCTTATGGATTGTTCTGGCTATCTTTTGTGGTTCTAAACTGGCTTGGAATTGGAGATGTTGCAGGGATTGGAGTCTGGCCCTTCTTTGGTGGCATCACACCATGGCATGTGAGTCAAGAAGCATTTGCAGCCTATTTCTTCATGTGGGGACTCTTCACCTTCATCATGTTCTTCGGCACTCTCAAAAAGAACCGTGCGCTACAATTCGTCTTCATGAGCCTTGCAATACTGTTTTTCTTACTTGCAGCAAAATCAGCACTCCTAGCTTACACAACTATGACAGCCACAAACCTGGAAATATTCACCCGCATAATCGGAATTGAAGGCATCATTTGCGGACTGAGCGCATTTTATCTAGCCCTAGCAGAAGTGCTGAACGAGACTTATGGAAGAACTGTACTGCCAATATAAAATTTTGCAGAAAATAATCAACAATTCTTGATTCTAAGCCCCCAAAAAACATATATAACCATAATCTTTTAATCGCATGACTCCTTGAAGGTTGAGGGCATGCAGACAGAATCACTTCCAGTTGAACTAAAATATTGGCCAATAAAAAGGTACATGGACATATACAAAAAATCACTAGACGACATAGAAGAGTTTTGGGAGCAGGAAGCAAGAAAACTCGAATGGCTCAGAACATGGGATAGGGTACTCGATTGGGACCCACCATTCGCAAAGTGGTTCCCTGGAGGAATGCTAAACGCCTCCTATCTATGTGTTGACAGACACTTGAAAACATGGAGAAGAAACAAGGTAGCCATATACTGGGAAGGAGAAGGCGGTGAGGAAAGAACACTAAGTTACTCACAACTCAGCAGAGAAGTAAACCGCTTAGCATCAGTGCTTAAAAAACTCGGCGTTAAAGACGGAGACAGAGTAGCCATCTATCTGCCTATGATACCTGAGCTACCTATTGCCATGTTAGCGACAGCCAGAATTGGCGCCATACACACCGTGATATTTTCAGGATTCAGCTCAATGGCGCTTGCAGACAGAGTGAATGATACAGAAGCAAACGTCCTCATAACAGCAGATGGCGGCTTCAGAAGGGGAAAAAGTTTACCATTAAAAGAGATAGCTGACACAGCACTAGAAAGCACTCCGTCCATAGAGAAGGTAATAGTTGTAAGGAGAACGGGTCAAGAGGTTAAAATGAAGAAGGGAAGGGATGTATGGTATCACGAAATCGTAAAAGACGCTGAAGAAGACGTTCCCCCAGAGCCTTTCGAAAGCACCCATCCACTTTACATATTGTACACGTCAGGCACAACAGGAAAACCAAAGGGCATAGTCCACAGCACAGGGGGCTACATGGTCTTCATAAACTCCATGTATCAGTGGGTTTTTGACATAAAAGAGGACAGCGTATATTGGTGCACCGCCGACGTAGGGTGGGTTACTGGGCACAGCTCCATTGTTTATGCACCTTTAATGCACGGGGCATCCATAGTTGTACATGAAGGGGCACCCGACTATCCAAAACCCGACAGGTGGTGGGAAATAATCGAGAAATATAAGGTGACAATCTTTTACACATCGCCAACAGCCATACGCATGTTCATGAGATATGGCGAGGAATGGCCTAAAAAACACGATTTAAGCTGCCTAACAATATTGGGCAGCGTAGGAGAACCAATAAACCCAGAGGCATGGATGTGGTATTTTAAGAACATAGGCGGTGAACGCTGTCCAATAGTTGACACTTGGTGGCAAACAGAAACAGGAGGTATAATGATTTCACCAGCCCCTGGCATTGGACTGGTTCCACTAAAACCTGGATCTGCGACATTTCCATTACCGGGCATAGCCGCCGAGGTAGTAGACGAGAGCGGTAGAATAGTATCTCCAAGCGTAAGAGGCTACCTAATAATAACGAAGCCTTGGCCCGGCATGCTGACGACGTTATACAAGGATCCTGAACGTTATAAGCAGGCCTATTGGTCCAGATTCCCAAACGTTTACTATACCGGAGACTATTGCATGAAAGATGAGGAAGGGTACTTCTGGCTTTTAGGCAGAGCAGATGAAGTCTTAAAGGTTGCAGGCCACAGACTGGGCACGATGGAACTGGAAAGTGTAATTGTTTCTCACCCAGCGATAGCGGAGGCGGCTGTAATCGGCAAGCCACATGACATTAAAGGAGAAGCAATCGTAGTCTTCGCTATCCTAAGACAAGGCTACAACCCGAATGAAAAGCTTAAAAAAGATTTAGCAGAGCATTTAAGAAAAATAGTCGGCCCGATTGCGACACCCGACGAAGTATACTTCGTTTCAAAGCTTCCGAAGACTAGAAGCGGTAAAATTATGAGGAGAGTTTTAAAGGCGCTGGCTTCAGGCCTACCAGTAGGCGACATCACCACACTGGAAGACGAGGCTTCTTTGGAGGAAGCGAGGCAAGCTTACGAAGAGTTCAAGAAGATGGTGACTAAATAATCCATATTTTTCGCCTTTATTGCCCACGGAATGGTATAGCGTTAATCATTTTCCCAAATTCATTCCAAAACAAAACAATGGAGCCTTGATTCTCTTTCACTTCACGTTTTAGATAAACTTATGGATAGATCCTCTTCATCGTTCTCGGGAATGGTATTGTCTCGCGTATGTGCTTTAGTTTACAGATCCACATCACAGTTCTTTCGATTCCTAACCCAAACCCTGAGTGTGGTACTGAACCATATCTTCTTAAATCCAAGTACCACTCATAAGCTTCCTTTGGCAAGCCGAACTCCTCAATCCTTTGCTCGAGTAATTTCAAGTCATGGATTCTTTCACTACCACCTATTATTTCGCCGTATCCTTCCGGGGCCATCAAGTCAGCACAAAGGGCAACTTTAGGATCCTTTGGATCTGGTTGCATGTAGAAAGCTTTGGCTTTTGCAGGATACCTATGGACGAAAACGGGCTTCTCAAACTTTAGGGAGATGAACTTCTCGTGTGGCGCTCCCAAGTCTTCCCCCCACTTTATTCTGTATCTAGCTTTCTGCAGCATCTTTATCGCTTCAGTATAACTTATTCTATCAAACGGAGGTTCGACTTTTTTCAAAGGTTTTACGTCCCTCTTCAATGCTTCCAGTTCTCTACTTCTCTTTTCCAAGATTCCTTTTACGATGTAAGTTACCATCTCTTCTTGGAGTTTCAAGTTATCATCGAAACTAAAGAAAGCCATCTCGGGCTCTAGCATCCAGAATTCTGTTAAGTGACGCGAAGTCTTCGATCTCTCGGCTCGAAAAGTTGGGCCGAAGCAGTAAACTTTGCCGAGAGCAGCGATCGTAGCTTCGACGTAAAGCTGACCGCTTTGAGTCAGAAAAGCCTTGTCGCCAAAATAAGGAGTGTCGAATAGGGTTGCTACTCCCTCGACGGCTGAAGGAGTAAAAATCGGGGAATCTGTTAGGGTAAATCCTCTTTCTTCGAGGAAATCTTTGCCTGCTTTTATGACCTCAGATCTTACTCTCAGTATCGCTATCTGTCTTGGGCTTCTTATCCACAGATGTCTAAAGTCCATCAGGAAATCGACGCCATGCTCTTTCTTACCTATAGGATATTCTTGTGTTGCTAAATGAACTATCTCCAAATCCTTAACCCTTACTTCGTAGCCACCTGGCGCTCTTTTGTCTTCCTTCACTACACCTTTAATTACGACGGAAGATTCTTGCGTTAGCTTTTCTGCATCCTCAAAGACTTTTTCGGCAACTTCGTCTTTATGGGCAGTGCACTGTATCGTTCCAGTTCCATCCCTTACAACCAAGAATTGAACTCCGCCGCTTGAGCGTTTTGTGACTAACCAGCCCTTTATTTCAACTTCCTTTTCAGTCAGCTTTCCGTCTAGGACATCGCTAATGCTCATGAGCGAACACCTTCCTCAGAACTTTTATGAGATAGAAACTTATAAACCCAAAAGAAGATTTAGAAGGCTCGGGCGAAGTTAAAGCATTCACCTTGCACTCTCGGCACCTGAATATCATATGGTCATTTTCATTTTAAATGTTTTGTTTTTAATTGAAGCAAATTTAATGTTTAATCTCTAAACCTAAATGTTTACCTCCTTAAAAGAAAACTCAAAATAAATTTTGCTACCGTGGTTTATCATAGTACAAGTTAGTTACGCAGACAATTGCCACATAATTCTTAAATCCCAATCTTTGGCAATGTATAAGGAGAATAATGCATAAGGCGGAAAAAAGCGGTTACAAGCTGAAAACTCTGAAAATTTCAGCAATTGCCATAACCAGCGTGGTTCT
The DNA here is from genome assembly GCA_964535965.1 of uncultured Candidatus Bathyarchaeia archaeon. Taxonomy (GTDB): domain Archaea; phylum Thermoproteota; class Bathyarchaeia; order Bathyarchaeales; family Bathycorpusculaceae; genus CAZHWZ01. Next base: position 9,929 of record CAZHWZ010000025.1, read on the forward strand.
CGTAGAATTTACCTTAGGTCTTGCGGTGAGAAGCCTGGCAATTTTAAGTGACGGCGCCCACGCATTGCTTGACGCTTTAACAATGTTTGTGCTATTAATCACAACCAGCGCTTCTCTCAAACCGCCGGATGAAGAACACATGTACGGACATGAAAAAATAGAATCCATAGGCGGGCTGATAGGCGGGGTACTACTGTTGGGCACAGCGATCTTCCTAGTAACGCAATCTGTTCCAAGACTCATTGAAAATAAGCCCTATCTTGTTTCGGAGTGGGAATTTGCAGGTTTCATAGCTATAGTCTACACTTTCTGCGTAGACATTTTGAGGGTCGGAATACTGCATAAGGCAGAACGCCAAAGTGTCACATTGAAAGCAGGGTTTTACCATGCCTTAGCGGATTTAGGGTCAACGCTCATAGCGTTTTTCGGATTTGGTTTAGCAACCCTTGGATTCTACTACGGTGATGCGTTAGCCTCTCTATTTTTGAGCGCCATAATAAACTACCTAAGCATTAAACTGGTTTGGAGCAGCGGAATGGAGTTAAGTGACGCAATATCAAGAGATGTTGTAAGGAAAATTCAACATGAAATAGCGGGTGTGGAAGGTGCTTGCAGGTGCGAAAATCTGAAGGTCAGAAGGTCGGGCGAAAAATTTTTCATTGATGCAACGCTTAAAGTGCCCGACTACATGAGCCTTGAAGAAGCCCACGAAATAACAACCAAAATAGAGGCAAACATAAAAAACACGCTTGGAAACGTTGAAACTACATTTCACATAGAACCAGCTGGAACGCAAGCGTTATCCACAGAGAAAATTATCGAAAAACTTGCCACCGAAGTAAGTGGTGTCAGAGAAGCCCACGAAATAAACACAGTTTACACTAATGGCAAACTCTACATAACCTTACATGCACGAGTAGATCCGAAACTATCAGTTCAACAAGCCCACGAAATAGCTGAAAAAATTGAAAACAAAATAAATGAAAAGATAAAAGACATCGAAAACGTGACGGTTCACATTGAACCTTTTAGCGCTGAGTTGCGAAGGGGTTCGGTGGTGGATGAAAGTGAAATAAGGAAAATAATCCAGAAAACTGCAGAAAGCTTTCGACAAGCTCTTCGAATAAAGAGAATAGTTACTTACGTTGCTGCTGAAAAGCGGTACATAAACATAGAGTGCTGTTTCACTAAAGGACTTTCGATAGAAGATGCGCATAAAATAGCTTCACATGTTGAAGACAACATAAAGAAACAGTTTGCAGAAACAATGGTCATCGTCCACATGGAGCCCGCTGTGAATAACTAAAGATAAACGGAATCACCAAATCATTGCTTTTTGTATAGAAAAAGAGGGGGAATTATTAGCTAAGTTCAATTTCTTTTATGAACATTAAGTCTTCGAGGCTGTTCAATTTCACTTTTATGTCAGATACTGTATAGAGCACATTCTCAATGTAAAGTGCCCTTTCAATACAGTAGTATGTCTCGTCCTTTTGATGAGTGATATTTCCTCTTAGTAGGAGTCCTTCGTTTAATGTTATGTTAAAGACATAGAGGCCCTGCCACGCTGAGTATTTGTATTCATCGTACATGGAAATTGATACAGGAATTGCCAGCAAGTTCTTGGATCTATCAAAGAGAAATGCTTTATGCTCTGTTAAAACCAGTGTATCGGACCAGGTGCCTTGTACGGTATAATTGCCCATTTCGATTGGAGCACTTACATTAGTGACATCGAAAAGCGAGATTTTCACTCTACTATTTTCATCTCTTCCTATGCCTATTATATGGTCCTCATCATAGGGATGCAGATATCTTGTGAACCCTGGAATTTTTAGGTAGCCTAAAATTTTCGGCTCGCTCGCATTTTCAACATCTATTACAAAGAACGGGTCCCTTCTTACAACTGATGTCGCAAGGTAACACCGATTCCCAATAAATCTAGCAGAATCTATCGCTTCGCCGGGTGCAATGTTTGTCAAGTTTCCAATCATGCTTAGGTTCATGTCTAGAATGTATACGTTATTTTGGCTGCTTCCATTCACCCATGTTGTAGTCGCTATCCTAAAGCAGTCATTGTACTCGTCCATTGAGAATTGGTTAAGTTCGCGTCCAGGCACTTTGCCTTGAACTTCGGGGCTAATCGTGCGATTTTCTATGCGTATTCGGTAGATGGAAGTTTGTCCTTCTTGTTCTAGAAAAGTTAAGTAAATGTTTTTTAGCGAGACATACATGCTGCTTGTTTCGCCCAGCATAATCGTCCTATATATAGGTTCTTCTGCAGTATTTTGCATGTTAAGGGCAACAACTGTCGTGAATAGGTAGCGACTGTAAGAGGCATTGGAGTAATGAATTTCGGAGGCGCTTATTTCTTTGATTCCATCCTTCGAGTAAACTTTGGGTAGAACAACCGTGTCATAAATTACATAGGCCGGTTGGCTTACCACGAAATAGATGTATTCACCTATCAGTCTTGAATTGAAGTAGCTGCCACTAATTGTAAAATTGCTCAAAGGCGTTGGGTTCGTTTTATTTGAAATATCGTAGACGTTCACGATGGTTTTGATGTCTATAAAGAAGTTACTGGGACCAATCTCAGCAGCTGTATTGTATTTGCACATTAGCACCGCTAATCTATTATGACTTATAAAAATCTCAGCAGGGTATGTATCATTAAGGGTTATCTTTGAAAGTACTTCGGCCTCTTCAGCCGGGTAAGCTTTGATGATGAAGACGTTATGGCCTGAAGCTAAATAAATGTGTTCGCCATCAGTTTTTACAATGTCTGCCTCATCAACTCCAGCCACCTGAATGTTTGTAATTGAGTATTGAAACTCCAAAGCTTGTACGGGTGCAGCGAACAAACGATCTGCTGTAACAAACTGAACCTCTGAAGGCTGCGCCCCGATCACATTTAGAAGCTCCGGAATTCTAAGATCCACGGGTCCAAGAAACACAAAAGTTCCTTCGGTTTTGGAATTTGTGGTCAAAAAACTTCTAAGTTCTTCATAGGATGAGAACGTTTTTAACGGTAAAGCGGTTGCAGATGGTGTGGTAGACAACTGAAATTCTGGTAGATTAACTTCTAGGTTGTAACATAGCGTGCCCAAAACTATGGCTAAAAGAACTGCGGCAACTCCATAAAGCGGTACACGCCTTTTAATTTCCCTTTGCATCAGATATCACCTGCTTTACATTAGCTTTTCATTTATTTTATCCTAATCTCTAGTACAGTTCGTTCAAAAATTAGAACGGTCTTAAGGACCATACGCGGATTGCTTCATACCAAAATATTGCCGAGACTATCGCTCCAAATAAAAGAATAAACAGATTTTCTCGTGTAAAACCCTGCATCAATAATAAAAGATAAGTTATATAGAAGGTTGTTGAGAAAATCGCGTAAAAGAAATATCTTGGAAAAAGAAGTTTTCCTAACCTAACAAAGTGTCGAAGAACCCCTATTTTAACATCGCTAACTAAGGAATAGTGGCCTCCTATATCCTGCTTCTGAACTAGCCCTAATCCGCGTAGCTGTTCAAGATGGTGCTGCGCAATGCTGGGGCTGCTAAAACGCAAGGCTTTCTGAACTTCACGAACACTCACTGGGCGACCACTTTTCAAGAGAAGCCAATAGACTTTCCAAGCCTTTCCGCGGAGTGAATATTCAAGCCTAGTTTCCTCCTCCTCACCCACGAACAGCACACTTCCCTAATAGAGTTCTAAGATACGACACTTATAAGTCCAATTTTTAGAACAGCAATGAAACATTGTTTAGAAGTTTCAGCCTAGGCTGCCGACTATAAAAGCAACCAATCCTATGAGAAACCACGCCAACACTTGTCTTTTCACTTTTCTAGCGTTTTCCCTCGAATAATCCCTTAAAAGTATAGTTGAAGATGCAACAAGCCCTATGTCTGTTACAACCACCAATGGAATAAACAATATGGAGACAAGATTTAAGAACCACGGTAATGGGCTTAACATCACCGCTAACAAATAAAAGATTGTTGCCACAATTGCTGCTGTTTTCTCTCCATAACGCACAGCCAAAGTCTTCACATTCCGCCTTCTGTCACCATTAACATCAACAATTCCCTTAGTCACCTCTCTGCCGGTGTTTGAAAGAAAAGCCATAGAAGCAAAGATCAAGACGTTTGAATAATTAGTTGCGTTAACTGCAAAACTTCCATAGATAAAGGGTATTGCCACGCATACACTAACGAGAAAATTGCCTAGAAGGCCTGTGCGTTTTCCAACCGTTACATAAGTCACGGAGACTATCCAAGAGAGCACGGCTGTTACAAAACAGAAGGCGCTAGTAGCATTGGTTAAATATGCGGTTACGAAACCCATCGCTGTAAGGACAGATGCAAATACCAAGGCTTCTTCTGGTTTAATTAAACCGCTTGGAATTGGACGGTTAGGCTCATTTACAGCGTCTATTTCTCTATCATAATAGTCATTTATTGTCATGGATGCAGCAGTTAATGCAAAACCAGTGATAAAACCAAAAATCAGATTTGGAAAAGACACTTTTGCGAAACCTTGATTTGCAATGGTTGCGCCAACTACTACTGCAAAACCCATCATGAAGCAGTTTATTGGACGCATCAACCGCAGATAACCGACAAATTTACCCATAATCGTTCAAACCTTACGATAACCATAAGCATTCATCAAGTTATAAAATTCACCTTAAAATTCGAAAGTTTAGTGGTTTTTTCACCCGTTTAATTGTGTCTCTGGATAAATCTTTGGTTTCTCATTTGCGTTTTCTGAAGAACATTAGACCATCTTTTTCGCATACGTATTCTAAGGCGACTTCAAGCAATTGTTTTATTTCCTCTGGATTTTGTGCAACTCTGACTGTGAACTCGTCCGTTGTCTCTTTGAACAGAGCCCCTTCAACTTGATGTAGAAATTAGTGCGAGGTGTACAATAGAGGAATAATGTAAAATAATCGCATTGGATAATAGAAGCAATAAGGTAAACTTCATTGTCATCAAGTCTCATTCTTGAAGAATGGTACAGAAGAGAAAAGCGACGAAGTGCAGAGAAGAAGAAGAAAAGGAAAAAAATGAAGAGGCTAACAAGAAAGAAGAAAAAAAGAAAATCCTAAGGATAGCGCGCTCCTATCGACTTTAATTTCCTTTCGACAATAAGCTAAAATGAAGAAAAATAGAAAGACATCAGATAAACCAAGGGATTATGTTGTAAGCTTATTCGACCTTGTTTTGATTTCTGTGCAGCTGGTGGTTTTCCTCATAATTGCTTTTCTATTCTTGATAGACGGAAACTTTATAGGTTTCTTATTTCCTCAAGAGAGCTTCGAAAGGACAACGAAGGCGATGCAAAACGGAACGTGTGCCCACTTCATTTGGTTGAGCGATTAGAAAATATCCGAAGGGTTTTGAGGTGTTATGGTATCGGCGGAGGTGGCAGGATAGTTATGGAAGATATTTTGCTTCTGGTCGTCATCACTTATGGTGTTTCTTTAGGTTTGGGCTTTCTGTTACAGAAATATCTAAGAATGCCATGGATGTTTGCTGCTCTGTTCTTTGGCATCATTCTTTCTATATTCGGTTTGTTCGCACCAGCTATTGAAAGCGAACCTTTTCAGCTGTTGGCGACATTAGGGATGCTTGTCTTTCTGTTCATAATTGGTTTTAATTTAGATCTGAAAGAGATAAAAGCGCTGAGAAAATATGTTTTCGTGGGCACTATTTTCATAATTTCTTTAGAAGGGTTTTTTGGAAGTTTGCTTCTTTATTTCGGGTTTCCAGCTGAGGTAAGCAATTCCTATTTGATCGCTTTAATTACAGCTCTATCCTTCGCAACAGTTGGTGAGGCGGTTCTTCTACCTATTCTAGCTGAATTTAAAGTGATTAACACAAAATTTGGTCAACTCACGCTGGGGATAGGAACCTTCGATGATGTGATAGAGGTCTTGATGCTTGCGATTATTGCTGCTTTACCTGCGGTTTTACCGAAGGCTCAGGCTCAGAGTGTTCCAAATCCATCGTTAATTGTTTTCACTTTAAGTGGTCTTCTGCTTCTTGCCGTGGCGTTGACAAAGCTGGGAAATAAACTAAAAAATATTTTAAGAAAGAACTCGAAAACGCCTTATGTGCATTCTCTACTTGTTTTACTTGTGTTCTTTTCTTTTGCCGCATTAGGTGGATTCGTTTTCGAAGGTTTGGCTACAGTGGGTGCAATTTTGGGCGGCATAGTTGCAAGAGAATTATTGCCTAAAGAAATGCTGAATGAAAATGAGAAAGCCATAAATTTTTTGGGCTATGTGTTTCTTTCTCCAATTTTCTTTTTGAGTATAGGAGCAAAGGTTTCTTTAACCTCTCTTCTTCTTTCCCCATTACTAATTGTACTCATCTGGAGTGTCGCAAAAGGTTCAAAACTCTTGGGGTCTTTTCTACTTTTCCACAAAATGCTTGGAAAAAAATACTCTCTATTAATGGGCTTGGGGCTTAGTGTGAGGTTCAGCACAAGCTTAATTGTTCAGTGCATTTTATTGAATTCTGAATTCATTTCCCTCACGCTCTTTTCTGCACTCGTAGCAACAGCTATACTCATGAAACCGATAATAATAGGCATCTACTCTTGGGGTTTATCTAGGGGAAAGCCACCGTAGATGTTGCAAGTCTTTTTTGGCTGTCTCAATTTTCTGCAGATATAGAAGGCATCATTAATATGGCTTTTGCCATTTTTCGCCCAGTGAAGCCAATGATGAACGAGGACACTATAACAACCACGAAGACAATGTTAAATATTCGCGGACCTAATGTAACTGTCCGGAAGCCAGTTTCTTCTTCATTTCCGAGTGTGCTAAAAGAAAAAGTCAATATCCTTCAGAAGATTCTTTGCTTGTTCCATTGGGAGTTCTCATTCATGTGGTCCAGGTTGAGTTAGATTCGAAAGTTTAATACGTTTCAGTACGATAACGTGATTGTAAAATTGGTGACCGCCTTTTGCATGACAACTACACACCAGAAAGGTTAAGGGTGATAATTCCAGTTGGCGGGAAAGCTAAGCGTCTGCTACCGCTCACGGCGGAAACAAGTAAGGCGTGCCTCCGCCTCCTAAACAGACCACTAATAGAATTTTCGCTATTGTCCCTTGCACGTGAGGGTGTTCGAAACTTCATTTTCGGAGTGAAGGGCTACACGAATTATAGGGATTTACACGACTATTTTGAATCAGGTTACGGATTTTCCTCGAGATACGGAATAGCTCCACGCGTTCACATAAAGTACCAGCCAAACGTGGATGACTTTGGAAGCGCGGATTCTGTGAGGATAAACATGGAATATTATAATATCAGGGATCCGGTTTTCGCGGTGCAAGGCGACAACATTTTCGATGTGGACTTGAAGGAGCTTGTAGAGTTTCACCAAAAGAAAGAAGCCGTAATGACCATAGCCCTTAGGGAAGTGGAAGATGTTGAAGGCTTCGGGATAGCCGACATAAACAAGGAAATGAGAATCGCTAGATTCGTTGAAAAGCCAACACCTAAAGAAGCCCCGTCAAACCTTGCCAACACAGGCTTATACATGGTTTCACCAGAAATAAGGAAAATATTCAAAGAGAAAGGAGTCAAACAGATAATTAAGGAGAAGCATCGGCTAGATTTCGGTTTCGATTTTATCCCATACTTGATAAAAACCGGAAGACCAGTGTATGGGTATAAGTTAAAGGGAAGCTGGTATGATTTAGGCACCCCAAAACACTACCTGGAAGCCATGCAGGACATGCTTAACGGTCGCTTCTCGTCGTTAACAGATTTTGGTGGAAGATTAGGCGAAGAAGTAAGAATATGGGTTCAGGGAGAAAGCACAGAGTCGATGAAAAGGAGACAGGAAATCATAAAGAAAATTAAACAAGGGAAAATAGAAGTGGAAGGCTCAGTTCTCATTGGAAGGCACTGTAAAATAAGCGATGGTGTGAGAATAGCGAATTCATGCATTGACAATTACACTAAAATTGGCGAAGGTGTTGTGATAGAAAATTCTGCGGTTATGGATAGGGTTATAATCGAAGAAAAGGCGGAAATAAAAGAAAGTATCATAGGGAGACACGTAACAATCCTTTCAAGCCCGAGAAAACAAGCAAAAATAGACTCAGTTTCAGTCATCGCAGATGACGTGACAATTGCGGAAGGCTGCAAACTAACAGCAACAAAAATTTACCCGCATCAATACGTGAGAGGAGAATTCGCCAACCAGACGTTGATGCCAGGTTAATTTTCTCAGTTTTACCTGAATGTTTCAAATGTTATTTCCTCAGTTTCTTCGAATCACGTTTCCTTGTCTTGATGATGCAAATAGTGGAATTCAGCAAAAGTTTTATCATCTAACAAGTTATACTTCTATACTGTGTTTGTCCCATGAAAAAATGCATAATTAGCCTGCTTATATTATGCCTGTCACCTTTGGCTGTCACGTTTACTCACGCTTCCTACTCTGAATATCCATCAGAACTTGTGGAAAACGTTAGCGTGATAGTTAACTGCACAACCGCCAAAATCATCACCAGTAGCATGATATTATCTCATAACACTTCGCTTATGCATTTTCCAAACACAGTTAATATGGCTGATTCGCGCTTTGAGAAAGTAACAGCTGTGGGGCTAATATTCTCACCTGACCAATCATTTCTTGTATACTCTTTCAACAACACAGATTCTACAACCGCAAGGTCAATCGCGGACCAAATAACGCCCACCCTAAATACTGCATTCCAAGCCGATTTCACGTTTAATACAGTAGGCACTAGGGATAGCATAATTGAAGTAAACTACACTGGACATGGAAAAGCGAACATGCCTCAGTATACTCAATGGGTTATGTCTGAATGTCTAGCTCCGGATTTAGAGGGGTTTTCACTGACATTTCTTCCGATGGCTAATGAACCCGGAGCCTTCATCATACTCACTGCCTCGAAAGAAAGCGGAGCCTTTGAGTTTTTCGATTGGACGTACTCCATGACAACTACCTACATGATGAGTATTCCAACGGGTTCGGACAATCACCGCATAGACGTTCTTGATCAGCTTGACGTGTTTTCACTTGCTCCCTCGCCCTATGTGAGCCTTGAAGAAGGCATGTACCCATCAATGGTTAATTTACAGATTTTGTACGAGCAAGCAGTGTCGTACGTTTCCTCTGAACCCGGATTAGATACACCTCCATCCAGAGGTTGGTTTCTATCGCCATACAACCCACCCAAAACTTTCATGGCTTACTTTTACTTTGGAAATGACCCCTCACCAGTCAGTGCTTTAACATTCACCTTCAGCGGCATGGTGATTCAGGAGTTTACAACGCTAGCTCTAGCGGCTATACTATTGCTGTCAACAATGATTGTCCTATCCATGAAGAAGCGACTCTTGAAAATGCAAGGATAAGAATGAGGCCTGACCTTTCAGAGATCAGAAAGGAAACAATTTCAGTAAGCCAGTATTTAGAAGGCATAAAACAGCCATTTCGAGAGAATTTCTTAGCAAGAAAACAAACATACCAACCCAAACGAGAAGCAATAAACCAGCTTAAAAAATTCGCAGAAAAATACACAGTAGTTGCTTTTTCAGCGGAATGGTGCAAAGATTGCACCGCAAACATCCCAGTTTTGGCTCTGATATCTGAAGCAACAGGATTAGAAGTCAGAATCTTCGGAGGGTTAATGAGAGACCCATTGAGCCATACCGGAAAATGGAGAATCCCACCTTCGCCGCCAGAAGTGGAAAAATTCAATGTTGAAAAAATCCCGCTCATAATATTGTTTGACAAAGACAGTAAAGAAGTTGGAAAAATAATCGAGAACCCGCGGAGAGAACCAACACTAGAAGAAGAATTACTAAAGATTATGCTAGAGAAAAATCAATAGACTCGGTCATTCAGCATTTTTAACGATGAATCTTTTTTCGTTCCATTTCATTTTCTCTAGATAATCTCTTTCCAAGTCCATGTCTAAAGCCATACACGCCTGCATAAAATAGACGAAGATGTCTGTGAGTTCGTGCTTTAGTTCTTCAATCGTGAAACTCTGCTTGTCGCGATAATATTGCTTTCGGATTCTGGATATTTCACCAAGTTCTTCAACCATCACAAGCACGAGATGCTCCATGAACCTTAAGGAGTCTTCGAGTGTGCGACATTTCTCGTATGCATTCCATCCTAACTTTCGATCAAACTCTCCTTGCCTGAAACATCTTTTTAATGTATGGGTATTTAGGCTTTAAACCACTTAAATATTAGATATCTTATTTTCTCTTTTTCCAAATCTGGCACTGCTATGATGAATCTTTTTCTGACAGTTGTTGCAAGTCTGCCAGCCTTAACAATCTCTGTGGCTGTTATTTCGGATTTAGCCTTTTTGACTGAAACCATGTAAGGTGCGTGCTCAACGCCTGGTCCATGCTTGTAAACCGCAAAATCACATCCAAACTTTATTCCAG
>CAZHWZ010000026.1:0-20303 GCA_964535965.1 uncultured Candidatus Bathyarchaeia archaeon
ACGCTGGTTTCATTGTGACTGAGAAGCACATAGTATACGTGGACTCTGGGTGGACGATTCCCAGCGCTCAAACCGTTCTAGGCTATTCTTTGGCAGTGGCTCCGGGCAACAAGCCCAGTTATCTTATTTTCACAGACCATCATCCCGACCACATCTCTGGTATGAAGGTATTCAAAGAGGCTGGAGTCCAAACAATAGGTCATGTAGATCTTGACTCTTGGCTGCGGGAGTATATGATACAGAACTGGAAAGAATTCGTCGGTGCTTTGTATAACAGGTGGCTTGAAAAACAATATTCTAACGACCGATCTTTAAGAGAGCTCCTCTTTGGCGACATTGAACTTTCACCGTTAGACCAAACCATAGAAAGCGACACAGTAATCAAAGTTGACAACGAAGAAATTCATGTCCTATACACACCTGGACACTGGAAGGCTTGCCTTTCAGTTTACTTACCATCCTCGAAAGTGTTGTTTGCAGGAGACACCATCTTCTCAGGGTTCGAACCCACCACGAGATTCGGCGACAAAAACCTCTGGCAGCAATGGATAAATTCACTGGAAAAACTCAGCAAACTGGACATAGACTATATCGTTCCAGGGCATGGAAGAATATGCGACACCAAAGAGATTCATAGGCACATCGAATACCTTAAGGGATTGATTGCCAAAACCTGATTGCCGGAACTCTACAAGATTAAACAATATGGAAGCTAGTATAGGTCTTCTTCGATTTCCACGTTTTGCTCAGGCATCTTTCCATGCCTTTTGATATACTGTTGAAGCAGTTCGCTCTCCCTCATTGTGTACATCTTCGCTTCTTCATAGACGAAGTATTTTGCCTTCTTGTTTGTTGCGAGCTGCTGTTTCAGCTCCTTTCTCAAGTTCATTGTCCCTTTTATGTAAATGATTCCCCTGTTTTCGTTTAAGAGCTGGTAAACGCCCTCTGTTTCTGGAACAAAAGTTAGATTTTCTTCTTTTAAGGGTAGCCACTTTTCCGGAGGCTGGAGGGCTTGTTGAATTTGCAATCTTAAGTCGCATCTTAGGCAACGACTTGCTTCCTCTCTAGCCATTTTCTCGTCGTATCCAAGCTCAACCTCAGAGAAGTTTCCTAGCCGTTTTTCAATGGACAAACCGGGCATTTGAACGCGTTGTTTATAAGCAAACTTTTCCACTTTCCCAAGCCATGGATTTGGTTTCTCAACCTCTACAAACCTGTCCTCGAAGGCTCCAGTTCCCCCCAGATGCTTGTCAATGCAAAAAGCAGCTTGTCTGCCTGAGGCCAATACCTCAACGATAGAGGTTGGACCCTTTACAATGTCTCCACATGCAAACACTCTGGGAATACTGGATTCCATCGTGAAAGGGTTTACCTCGATCAACCCCATTTCGGACATCTTTAACGAGCTTAGCGTCAGCCATGAAGGGTCTGATGCCTGCCCTATTGCAAGAACCAGCATTTCAGTTTCCATGGCCATCGTCTCATCTTCATCGAAGGTTGGATTAAATCTTCCTTCTTTATCGAAAACTGAAAGACAACGCATAAGCTCAACTGCCTCTACCTTGCCATCCTTGCCCAAAATCCTCTTAACACCGTAGGAATTGTGAATTCTTACTCCCTCTTCAAGTGCTTGCTGAATTTCCCATGAAAAGGCTGGCATTTCCTCTGGTTTCTCTAAACAAGCAACTTGCACATCGCTGGCTCCAAGCCTTAAGGCTGTTAGGGCGGCGTCCATTGCAACATTGCCGCCGCCAATTACTAGGACTCTCTTTTTCAGGCTTGCGGTTTTCCCAAGTCTAACATTTCTTAAAAAGTCGAGTCCGCCGACTATGCCATCAAGGTCGGCGCCTTCAACCTTTAGCTTTCTACTAGCCTGCAAGCCAACAGCAACAAGAATAGCGTCGAAACCTTCCTTCTTAAGAGCTTCAATTGTTAAATCCTTTCCAAAAGCGACGCCTGTCTTGACGTCCACACCCAAATTAACAATTTCATGAATGTCCTTTTCAACGACTTCTTTTGGCAGACGATACTCTTGAACCCCATAACGCATCATTCCACCCAGTTCGGGCATAGCCTCAAAAATGGTTACTGCGTGTCCTAGTCTGGCTAGGTAATAGGCTGCGCTTAGCCCCGCTGGGCCAGACCCTATTACGGCAACTTTCTTCCCAGTAGGCTTTGCAATCCACAGTTTCTGTTTCCATACTTCCGCGTCGTTCTCCATCGCAAAACGTTTTAGGCTGCAAATTGAAACGCTCTCGTTTATCTCTCGTCTCCTACAAACAGTCTCGCATGGACGGGAACAAGCGTGAGCCAGAACATTTGGCAAGGGCAGTTTCTCCCGTATGATAGCCGCGGCCTCAGCAAACCTTCCATCACAGATTAATTGAACATATCTTGTAACATCAACCTCTGCCGGACAAGCATATTTGCACGGAACCAAATCAACCTCGCGCTTTGCAGCCTTTAATCCCTTATCCCTTAAGGCTCCAGTGGGACAAACCTCTACGCAGGCTCCGCAGAATCTGCAATCAGAATCCATAAGCGTTGGCGTAACTGTTCCAACGAGGACCTCTCCATTCTTGTAAACAAAGCCTAATGCTCCAACACCGCGGAGCTCTTGGCATGCTCTGACACAGCGGGTGCATCCAACGCATAGGTTGTAGTCTCTCAGGAAAAGAGGTTCATTCTCTACTACAGGTAGGTTCCGTGGGGTATAGCGGGGAGTATCTTCTCTAATTCCGATGTATTCTGCGACCCGTTCCAGTTCGCAGTTTCCAAACTTTGGGCAGCAACGCTCCTCCTTCGGAACGTTTGTTGAGCATGGCTCTATTGTGCAACCTTCCTTTTGGGCACAGATTAAACACGCATGTGGGTGCTTAGCCAAGATTCGCATTAGCTCAACTTTTCTCGCTTCTCGAACATGCTCGTTTTCAGTATAAACTTTCATTCCATTAGAGACTGGCGTACAACATGCGAGAACTAGTCCTTCCTGACCCTCAACTTGGACCAGGCATAGTTTACAACCTTCAAACTCTCTCTCAGGAGTTTCACTTACAGCTTTCTCGCTACCACGGTAAACAGCTTCTACGGATTTGGCTTTGTTAGGTGGCGGTAGGTCTGGATGATAACAAATGGTTGGGATATAAACATCTATTTGTCTAGCCGCCCCAAGGATAGTAGTGCCTTCTTCAACCGCAACCTCACTTTCGTTGATGAAGAGTTTAACAATTTTGGGGATGAGCTTTCCCTACCAGGAATGTGTTATCGCTTTTGTCTCACACGCCAAGACGCATGGAAGCTTTCTTTCACCACTCACAGGCTTGCAAGGCCCACAGCTATACTTAATTTTCTTACGATGTTCTTCGGTTACTGCTGCCATTAATCCTCCTTCAATGTCGAATTCATTCTCTATGAGTTCGAGAACTCTGTATGGGCACGCTTCGACGCATTTTCCACAACCGTTGCACTTTTCGGTATCAATGATGATGAAGTAGTCCCCAGAGCCATCCTTATACCCATAATGGGCCTGCATTTGCTCTTCTCCCTTTTCAACGCAAGCCTATCTCTTTCTCATAGAGCGCTTTAGCAAACAACGCAGCGCCTATGGCTCCTGCTAGAATTGGGTCCAGCTTGGGCTCAAGGGGCTTAATTCCAAGGTTTCTCTCGAGCCTAGAAATTATGCCGATGTTCTTTGCAACCCCGCCCGTGATTACGAAGTCCTTTTCGATTCCAACCTTTGTTAGCAGATCGATTATTCGATCAACCATTGCGAGGTGATAGGCTGCTGCAACCCTTTCTTTGGGCCACCCCTGACGCAGCAAAGCCAAAGATTCAGCCTTTGCAAAAATTACGCACGTGTTACTTACTGGCGGGGGCTCTTCTGTTATATTTAACGAAGCCTTTCCAAGCTCTTCGATTGGAACCGCAATCAAGTCAGCGAAGACCTCAAGTCCCCTACCAGTTCCAGCCGCGCACTTGTCATTCATGAGGAAAGACATAACCTTTCCCTTTTCGTCACATCTAATAGCCTTGCAGTCTTGCCCTCCAATGTCAAGCACCGTTCGAACAGTCGGTCCGTAAATGTAATGGGCTCCCCTCGCGTGGCACGCAATTTCTGTTATTGTTTTCTTGGCGAAAGGAACATTCACCCTACCATAGCCAGTGCCAATAACATAATGAATATTCTCAGTCTTTAGGCCTGTATCCTCAAGAGCCCAGCTCGTCACCTTAACTGCTGTCTCTTCGCTTACCCCACCCGTTCTCATAACCGAATAAGAGTAAAGCTCTCCATCAAGCATAATCACGGCTTTGCTGCCTACAGATCCTATATCAACACCCGCTGTGACTATCTTTGCTTGACGCCAATCCATCTCAGGCTTTGTGTACCTGTATTCAGGCCATCTCCAAAACTCCTTAGACTTTTCACTCATTTCTATCCCTCCATTTCAAACGCAAGTATAGCTGCCCCAAGGGCGCCGACATATTCAGGGTATTCGGGAACAACTATTTCCGTGTTCAACTCCCTTTTCAGGGGCGGCAAGAATCCTGGGTTTCGGGCTACGCCTCCGATTAGGACTACATCCTTTTCCACGCCTACTCTAAGGACCATTGAGGCTATTCTGCTAGCCATCGCATCATGGATTGCCTTTGCTATATCCTCCTTCGCAACTTTTGAGTGAATGAGAGTTACCACCTCAGACTCGGCGAAAACGCAGCATTGGGCATTCATCGGTATGACATTCGCGGATTTTAGGGCAAGTGGACCCATATTTTCGACGCCCACCTCTAAGGCCCTAGCCATAGTTTCTATGAAGGTTCCAGCTCCAGCGGCACATCTTTCATTGATGACGAAGTCCTTTACTCCTCCGTTTTCACCTACCTTTACTCCTCTCCCTTCTTCCGCTCCAACATCAATGACCGTTCTCACCGTTGGAATCAGGCGGTAAGTTCCTTTTGCGTCGGCAATAACCTCTGGGAATATTTCTCCAGCGTTTATTGGGGGTTTCTTATGGATAATTTTTCTCCCCATTCCTGTGGCTACAACCTGAACAATCTGCTCATGTTTTAAGTTCGAGCTGATCAAGGCTTTATCAAAAACTTCGGTGGCTGATTTCCAGACGTCGAATCCCACAATGCCGTTGCTTCTTGTTAGGACGTTTTTTCCATCTTCAAGAATCACTATTTTCACATATTTTGCTCCGACATCAACTCCGGCTGTTATCACCTCACTCCCTCCTACTCCCTCAGTTTTTTCAATCTCATACTTGCGAAGAAGGATGTTAAGCGTGCCAAAGTTCCTGGAAAATCGAACTCCCTCTCATCGCCCATGTTCCCCTCAAAGGGGAAAACTGGCACGCCAGCTTCAAGTAGACCTAGACGGTTTTCAGCTATGTGAACACTTAAACCTTCGCAACCCCTATTGTAGTGGAGCAAAACTGCGTCAACCTTCCACTGCTTTACAATACTCAACATCATCTTCGTCTTTGCTTCCGGTAAATAGAAGTGCGCCCACTCAGGCCTATGAACCGTCCATTCAACAATCATTTTTAGGGCTTCTTCCCTTGTTTGCGGTTTTCTGGGCGGTAGCTCTCTTGGGACCCATGTTCCGTCTGGGCGGTAGTCCCACATCCCGATCAGTCCGTAAGTATAGAGGGAACCAAGTGAAACAACGCCATATTTCTCCATTTCCCTGAAAATCTGCAGGAAACCCCATGGAGGCTGCGTATCGGTGATCACTCTAAATCTCTCGTTGGTCACCGCTGCTATTCCTCTTCTAACCCTGTTTTCAACCTCAGCTTTTAATTTCTCATAAAAAGTAACGCATTCAGGTCTATGCTTCATAAGGGTTCCCATGACATATAGCGAATACATAGACTTTTCATCTAACGGTGCTGGGATAGCTTGGTTTAAGGTGCAAATCTCAGCCCACAGTCTTGTTGCTCTTATCTCGTTCCAGACAGCTTCGCAAAGCAGTTTATCGTCATATTTTCTTCCAGTAACCTTCTCCAACCATTCAATTCCGTCGTTTAGCTGCTGAACAATGTAGTTTATCTTGTATTCTTCGAGGTTTTCATCCACTGGATAACCAACTGAAACATCCACACAATACATTGGCACCTTTTTACCCTTCCTTTCCTCAAGCCACTTCACAACTTGATACCATTTTCCATGGCTGCAACAGATGTGGTCTTGCCATATAAAGTCTGGAGCTGGATAATGGTCAACGATTGTTCCATCAGCAAGAATGTATTTGTCGAGTAGGATGGAGCCCCAATAATTTCTCATGTAAGCGCAAAGCGTGCGTGGAAAACCAGTTGCCTCAGTAGCGTCGTGGCATTTGGATGTGAAATCCTTGAAGAAGGCTACAGTGGCTCCATAAGGTTCTCCTGTTAAACAGTAGACATCATCGCCAAGACCTGCTGGTATGGCACTGAAGGACCATGCCCCTCCAGCCCAGCGGAGTCCTCCCCGCTCATGGGCAGTTAAATAACCCTCATAGTACTTTCTCCTGAGCTCTTTGGCTTCGTCCCAGATTTTCAGTGGTTCAGTCGAATATTCTTTAATTTGAGTCGTCATTTCCTAAGCTCCTCCTTAGAAGAGTTCCTCCAATCCAGTTAACGTTTCAAGAAAAGCCTCAACTCTGGTTCGAAACTGTCCCCATGGAACAGTAACGTCAAACTCGAGGGGATACGTTTGAACACCGATTGATTTTAGAGCTTCCCTCAATGGCGGAATCTCGATTCCATGCGGATCGCAGAACTTGTTTTGTATTACCAATGTTCCTTGAACCTTAAATTCCTGTGCAAGCCTAACGGAGTGATCGACTCTTGTGAAGTCTGGCCAGTCTTTGCTGGGGCATGGAATCCTTTTAACATAGCGGGAAGCGATAGCGAGTAACCTATCTTCGTTGGGAACCACATCATTCCAGAAGTATCTTGAACCAGTGCAGTGTTCATCAACTACGAATGTTGCGCCTAAGGCTTCCACGTTTTTCATGAAAACTCTGTCGTCGTCCTCGCTTCCAATAATCATGAGTCTAACTCCAGGGTTGCGGTCGAGTTTTCGATTTGGCAGTTCCTCTAAAAGCCTCTCTAAGAGCTTGCTGTGTTCCTCTTTGTCAGCCATCTGGCTTGAGAGAACCATTTCCATGGCTTCCAAACCAGTGATTTTCGGATTATCCAACTTTCTGTACTCGTAAACTTTCCGCATTAACTCTCTGTTTCTATTCATAATTCTCATCCCCCTATCCAAATTCTCATTGGTGATTTTCTTACCAGTCCAATCTTCAAGGGCTCTCTTGAACTTGGCGAGTTCTTGAGTGAGGTATGGAATCGCGTGAGGATTTTGAACTCCATGGGGAATGTGAATGTAATATGCGAAGTCTGTGGGGATGTGAAGTCTCCAAGCGTTGAAGGCTTGTCTCAGATGTAGACATGATTGCCCCTCTACAATTCCGTCGATGTAATCGAATCTTCCTTTAAGCCCCTGAGCTAGGCAATCTCTGCAGAGGTGACAATACATCGCAAAGATGTAGGGTTCTGTAACGGTGGGTGGTTCATGGCTGCCCAGAATCCTGACAGGTAAGATGTTGGCTGCATAAAGTATCTCTTCCGGCACGTATGTGCAGAAATAACCAAAAACCTTGTTTCCAGTTCTTTCCTTCCAAGCTTTTGCATACCCATGCCTATTGTCTATCCATTCCCTAAATGTTTCAAACACTTCTTTGACCAAATTTTTGCCCTTCTATTCCTTATATAATTTTATTTTTTCAAATATAAATAATTTGGCTTTTATATTGATAACGTTCGTTATGGATCGACAAAATATCTTTGATTGATTATTTTGAAAGAACGAAATTCAAAATAAGAATAATTCTAGACTAGGGTTTTGTCAACTGCTCAGATGGTCAATAAGAAATATGCCTTTACCATTCGTCAATCTCCATGTTTAAATTAGTTTTCGTTTGAACTCTTTTTTTGCCTCCATAGAGCAGAGAGCAATAATCCCAGTTTTTCAGGACTTTTCATTATTTCTCCTATTATTGCTTTTCTTGACTGTAGATGCCTAGGGAGTCTTTCAAGGACTTCTTCCCCGAACTTGTCGAAGAACATCTTAGCCTCTTTGATTTTTTCCTCTGGCGGCTTCTCTTCCATCCGGAACGCGGCTTCGCTTAGCTCAGGATTCTTTTTAATAATTGAAGCTAGCTTTAGCATTACACTCCGAAAGCTTTCCACGACGCTTGGAAGAAAGATATCGCCCGCGGCTGTCTCTCCATAAGTTACAGCGGCAAAAGCAATCGAGCCGAAGATGCGATTAATCTTTTCAAACTCTTCACGTATGAAGTTTCTGAAAGCTTCAACCTGTTCGCGTGATATCTCCTGAGGATGCTTGGATAGCTCACTTTCTTTCTCAGATAAAAGCCTCTCGATCTTAGCTATATCATCTCTCGCCTTGGCGACTATCCACATGAGCATCCTCGTTTGGAGGCTGCCCCTGATACGCTTCACCTGCTTTCTCTTTTTGTCAGGCAACTTCTCGATGTAGCCCAGCCTCTGCAGCCTCTCGATCCTTAGAGCGAAGGTGCTTCTCGAAGCGAAATGCTTCACTTCCTCAACAAGCTTGTTAAAACTTTGCCCTTCTCTCCCGTATTTGCAGACTGCCTCAAGGATTAACCTATCCCTAGAGTCTAGAGGCTCCGAAGGGAAAACACTTTTTGAAGGAAGCAAACACAACCACCAACTATTTAGTTGACTGCGGAGAATTTAAGTTTACTGGTCATATCACTATACTGGTTTCACCCGTTTAGGCTCTGATTCAATCGGGTGCAAATTTATATATCGTAGACAATAGAGATTGCAGACTCGGAGATGCATAGTGATGAATGAATTCAGGAACATAATTTATGAGAAAGATGACGGAGTTGCAAAAATAACCATAAATCGTCCACCATTTAATATTTTAAATGTTGAAACTTTGCGGGAAATCGCTAAAGCCCTCGAAGACGCTGGAAAAGATGACGAAATCAAGGTTTTGGTGATAACCGGCGCTGGAGAAAAGACTTTCTCGGCTGGAGTGGACATAAAAGACCATTTTCCAGAGAAAATCGAAGAAACTTTAGAAGTCTTTCATAGAGTTTTTCACATACTTGCTGAAATAAACAAGCCAACAATAGCTGTGGTGAGGGGGTTTGCCTTTGGAGGAGGATGTGAACTGGCATCCGCTTGTGACATAGTCTTTGCCTCCGAAGATTCCCAGTTTGGGCAACAAGAAGTCAAGGTCGGGGCGGTACCGACTGTTGCAACGGCGCTTTTGCCGAGGATAATTGGCAGAAAAAAAGCCCTAGAACTAATCTTTACAGGAGATACCATAACGGCGGCGGAAGCAAAACGAATAGGCTTAGTTAATGAAGTTTTTCCTATGGGAGAGCTTGAGGAAGCCGTTAATAGGCTTGTTGAGAAGTTTAAGGAGAAAAGCTCTACTGTGCTTAAGTTAATTAGGGCTGCTATTTACCAGGGTCTAGATAAAGGTTTTAAAGAGGCGTTAGATGGTGTGACTGACATTTACGTGAATAATTTGATGAAGACTGAAGATGCTGTCGAGGGCTTAAAAGCATTTCTAGAGAAAAGAAAGCCTGTGTGGAAGGGAAAATAGCCCTAAGGAATAACGATTGCCCGCGTCTTGATTTTTCCTTTTTTCAGCATTCCTAAGGCTTCATTTATCTGGTCAAGCGACATCTTGTCCGAAACGAGAAGCTTTAGTTTTCCTCTGCGAACCATGTCCACAAGAGGCGGGAAATCAACGATTCTACATCCCAATGAACCATAAACTTCTATTTCCCTAAACATCAAGCGCGCGGCATTAATGCTGAGGTCTTTATCGCTGTAGCCAACAACAACTACACGACCACCCCATCTAACGCTTTCATAAGCCATGCGCATAACCTCTGGAATGCCAATGGCCTCAACGGCTATATCCGCCCCGCCGCCGGTAATCTTTCTAACAGCTTTTACCGGGTCTTCGGCATCAACATTAATTGTTTCAGAAGCCCCCAGCTCTCTCGCAAGGCGTAGTTTCTCTTCAACCTTGTCAATAGCAATTACAGAGGCTCCTAGGGCGGCTGCTATTTGAACTGCATTTAAGCCGACTCCACCAACGCCGTAGATTGCCACAGTGTCGCCGGGTCGAACATTAGCTCGGTTTTTCAGCGCGTGGAAGGGTGTTGACATGGCGTCGGAAATTATGGAGGCTTCTTCTAAGGGAATTTCTGGCGGCAATTTTATTAGGTCTTTGGCTGGAATTTTGGTGAATTCTGCGTAGGCTCCGTCTATGCTATTGCCAATCATAACGATGTTTCTGCATAAGTTTTCGCGGCCAATTCGGCAGTTGTAGCAAGAGCCGCATGTTAAGACTGGCGGCATGAGCACTCTGTCGTTCTCTTTGACATTAGTTACCCTTTCGCCAACCCTTGTCACTATTCCGGAGGCTTCGTGGCCAAGAATAAGCGGCGGCTTTTTGAATGTTGGAACTCCCTCCAAATAATGGAGGTCTGTGTGGCATACTCCACAGGCAGTTATTTTAATTAGGGCTTCCTCTGGGCTTATTTCGGGTGTTAGGACATCCTCTATTTTTAGTGGCTGACCTGCACCATAAAAAACTGCGGCTCTCATGATTTCTCCTACCGACTGCAAGTTGATTCTTCCAATGAAATATAAAACTTAGGGTGGAGGAACTAAGGTTCGGTTCATAGCATCATCAGCTATGGCCACTGAGTAACCCGCAATCCTCCTTAAGTCGCGGGCGATATGACTTAAAACCACTGCAAAGTCAGCATCTTTAATCCTTGTTAGGATGGTTGTTAAAAGCATCTTTTCCTTTTGTTTAACGTCATCCATTTTTCTCATAGTCGCTATTGCAAGCATGATATTCTTCTTCAAGAAGGCTTGAACCGCATCCCTCTGCATCTCATAGACTGTGCTTGACATATCCTCTATTGTACGTAATATTTCACGGTTTATCTTCGCTTTATTCCCAAGGGAAAGAAAATGTCTTGCAATTGATGAGGAATGATAGACAAGCCTATTTAGGTCGCGGGCGATCAAGGCGAAGGTGACGCATTCACGACAGTTTTTAACGCCAACCTTTCTTGCGATAGCTTTGCTAGAGCTTGCTAGGGCAACCTGTCTTATTGTCATCCTATAATGCCTAAGGGCTTCCTTGCTTCTCTCAATTACCTCGCTGGCGAGCTGAAAATCGTTGTTAAGAATGGATTTGATGGCATCCTCTTGCAGGTGAAGCGAGAAGGAAGATGTTTTTTCTACAAGGGGTTCCAATGAAAAGGCCGTGGGATCCATTATTACGTGGAAATTTATTACGTCTGCCCTTTCTTCGGCAATCTCAACCCCTGGCAATTCCATACGTAGTAGTTTCAATCTCTTTTTCATATCCGCTGGGATCATTTTCTTTGATGTCACACTAATTTTGTTTATCCCCTGTATGTAGTATGTTCCAATGCAATATTCAAGGGCCCTAACTTCCGGAAAATCCTCTAAAGCCAAAACAACTTCCACAGGTTCCTCGTGTTCGGTCCTTATGGGGTAAAGCCTTAAAGAACCGTCCTCTTCCTCGAAGAGTGTGATTTCATCTCCTCGCGTAAGCTTCCGCTTTTCAATCCATTCTTTGGGCAAAGACAGCGTAAAGCTTCCGCCTTTTATCTGCTGCAGTCTTCTAACTCGCATAAACGATCCTCTATATAATTTATAGAATTTGTAATTTAATAATATTGCTTATATTCAAGAAATCTCTAAAATCAGTTAAAATGCCTCTGGTGAAAAATAATGAACATCCAAGTAAAAGTGGTGTTACATGCGAACTTTAGGGAAATTGTTGGTAAAAGGGAAATTGTTGAAGAAGTCAGCTTAAACTCAACACTTGGATGTGTTCTGGATAAGTTAGCTAAGAAGTATGGAGGAGATTTCGAACGAATAGTAGACCCGAAGACCAGGGGTATTCCATCAGAGTTCCTCGTCTCAATAAACGGTCGAATTGTAAGGGATACAAACATCAAGCTAAATAATGATGATGTTTTAATGATTACAATTCCAGTTGGCGGTGGATAAAACAGGGAGAACTGGAGATGGGTGAAGTTAGATGTTTAAATTGTCTCAAAAGGTTTCCAGTAAATGCTTGCGTTACGGAAGTTTCATGTCCCTACTGCAAAACTAAATATCGCATATCATGGCTCAGCCAAGACCAGCCCAAAATCCGCGGTTTAGCAAAAGAGTAGCTGATGAGACAATGGTTTGGAAAAGAAAGATAGCCTACATAAACTTAACAACAGGGAAAGTTGCCGCAAAGTCAATTCCCAAACAACTTAGACAACTCTATCTGGGTGGAAGAGGCATAGACATGTACCTTCTGTATAACCATGTTAAACATGGAGTAAACCCATTAAGCTCGGAAAACATCTTATTTGTTGGAACAGGGCTACTCTGCGGAATTCCAGCCCTCGGTTCTGGAAGATGCGACATCGCCGCTAAATCTCCAATAACCGGAGGTGTCGGTGACTCTAACATTGGGGGTTTCTTTGGACCCGAGTTCAGATTGGCCGGATTTGACCATTTGGTTATTTCAGGCAAAGCCGAAAAACCGGTTTATTTATGGATAAATGATGGAAGCATCGAGATTCGCGAGGCGGGTCACCTTTGGGGAAAAGACACCTTCGAAACCCAAGACATGATTAGGGACGATCATGGAGATGAAGAGGTTAAATGCTTAGTTGTCGGTGTTGCTGGTGAAAACCTTGTCCGTTTTGCAAATGTAAGGACTGGGATGAAGAATTCTGCTGGACGAACGGGTATGGGTTGTGTGATGGGTTCTAAGAATTTGAAAGCTATCGCTGCCCGTGGAACAATGGACATTGAATTTAGCTATCCTGACGAATTGCTTGATTATTGTAGGGAAATGAACGACATGGTTATGAAAACTCGATGGGCAAGGGCTCAATCTAGGTGGGGAACCATGATCATTTACAGCAACACAAACACCACAGGGCTTATACGAACTAGAAACTTTCAGTTGAACAGACTTGAAGAGGGCGAGGCCCTCGAACCAGAAAATATGGACCAATATACCATTGGAATGTCTGGATGCTATGGATGTGCTGTACATTGTAGACATCGCTATGTCTTAAGAGAAGGACCATACGCGCCAATCTTTGCAGAAGGACCTGAATACACTTCTCTAGGCGCTTTTGGAACAATGGTTGACTGCAAGAAAATGGAGACGGTTCTTGTCGCTAACCACATGGTGAACAAGTATGGGTTAGACACTCTAGAAACGGGCGGGCTTATTGCTTGGGCTATGGAGCTATATGAAAAGGGAATAATAGACGAGAAAGACACGGGTGGACTAAAACTTGAGTGGGGGAATGAAGAAATCCTTTTCGAGCTGATAAGACAGATAGCTCACAGAGAAGGGTTTGGAAACCTACTTGCGGACGGCTTCAAAGCCGCCATAGCCAGAATTGGCAAAGGTTCAGATTATTATGCCATACAGATTAAGGGGATGGGCAGCCTCCACTCGGATGAACGACCGACACCAAGCTTTGCTTTAGGAATTGCGACATCAACTCGAGGCGCAGACCATCTGAGGAGTAGGCCAGCAATGGACCTTTATGGTTTGCCTGAAGAACTGGTTGAGGAAATTTATGGGGGGCCTGTCTCTTCGGATTACACATCTTACCAAGGAAAAAGCAGAATGGTGTGGTGGCAAGAGCTCCTTTACGCTGTTACAGACTCTATAGGGGTATGCAAGTTCCAAACAGTCTTCTGCGCTGTTCACGCGCCAAAATGGGAAGAATTCTCAAAACTTATTCAACTTGCCACAGGCATGGGGTTCACGAAGGACCTGCTGATGGAGGTAGGTGAAAGGATATACACAATTGAAAGAATGTTTAATCTAAGGGAAGGCTTTTCAAGAAAGGAGGATGCCTTGCCTGAACGATATTTCAAGGAGCCAACACCCATTGGATTTCCAACAGCTAGGGGAAAGAAAATTGACAGGGATAGATTCGAGAAAATGTTAGATGAGTATTACGCATTACATGGCTGGGATGAAAACGGAATCCCCAAAAAAGAGACGCTTGAGAGGCTAGGGCTCGATAAGGAACCATCCAAAATGGTTTAGGAGAAGAGAAGATGCAGAAAATCCTGTTCATAGATGCGGAAAAGTGTTCTGGATGTCGAATCTGCGAGTCCGTCTGTTCACTGCACCACGAAAAAGTTTTCAATCCAGCACGGGCTAGAGTCCATACAGTAAAGTGGGAGACAGCCGGCCTTTACGTTCCAATGGTTTGTCAACAGTGCGAAACTCCGCTTTGTGAATCTGTCTGTCCGATGCATGCCATAAAAAGGGACGAAAAGACAAGTGCTATGCTGATAGATTATGATTTATGTGTTGGATGTAGACTTTGCGCGATGTTTTGTCCCTTCGGCGGAATAAACTTAGACGCCAAAACAAGAAAGGTTACGAAATGCGACCTCTGTGATGGTGAGCCTCTCTGTGTCAAGTTTTGTGAGCCCCAGGCTTTGCAGTATTTGGATGCTACTGCAATAAACCTGAGAAAGAGGATGGCTGCAGCGGAAAAGTTTTCTGATTTAATGAAGAGAATTCTTGCGGTAGTCTAAATCATTGGCAAGGGCTGATTCCACTATTTCAGTTATGTCACATATTTTTACTGGAATAGGCTTTTTGACAGAGGCATAGCGGAAATTTATTTGACAAAGAGGACAAGCCGTTGTTAGTACATCAACTTTTAATGATTGTAAATCCTTCAGCCTATTTAGGGCCGAGTTCATGCTAACTTGATTGTTGAAAGACCATAAACCGCCACCGCCACCGCAGCACCTTGCAATTTGCTTATTCAAGGGCATTTCAGCAAGTGTTAGGTTTGATATTGCCTTCAAGATGTTACGTGGAGCGTCAAAAACCCCGCTGTGCTTTCCTAAGGAGCAAGGGTCATGATAGCTAACCCTCAAATTCAAACCCTTCAAACCTAGTTTCCCGTTCTCCAATAAATTTTCAATAAATTGTGATGAATGAAAAATTTCGCATGGAAGCGTAGTTTCCAAAAATTCTGGATAAAGCTTCGTGAAAGTGTAGTAACAGCCCGAACAAGGTGTAACAAGAGTTTTAGCATTTGTTTGTTTAATTTTTGATGACGCATCTTCTGCAACTTTTTTTGCTTCGTCCCAAAGACCCGTGGTTAATAAGACGTATCCGCAACAGCCTTCCTTTTCTCTAAGCATGGTAAAACTAACGTTTGCGTGGTTCAAAATTTTCAGAAAAGCCTTAGCGGTTTTCGGGGTTCTGTTGGCAACCATACATCCAACCCAATATAAAACTTCGGTCTTTCTGGGCGAAGGGTTAAAGGAAAAGTTCTCCATCCACGAAAGGCGACGCTCAATAGAAACGGCTCCCGGGTCTCCAGCTTCCATAATGTTTTTGGCTGTTTCGCGAAAAACATCTGGAGCCAGTCCCTTTTCAGCAATTTGATGTCGAGTCGCCAGTATGGCTTCATTAACTTCGAGATCCTCAAAGCATTGGGCAAAACATAAGCCACACTCGGTGCACGTGTAGAGTACGTCAATGACTTTTTTGGATAATGTAAGTTCTCCGTTCTGGAGATCCTTCATTATGAGGATTCTTCCCTTTGAAGACCATGTTTCAACTCCATCAAAGGATGATGCAACTGTGCAATAACCGCTGCAGATTCTGCATTCTCCGCATTTTGCAAGACTTTTCTCCAAAAATAAGGCTTTTAGGGCAAGAGCTAAATTTCTAGGACTTCCATGTCCTTTTCCACGAATTTCCTTTAGAATTTCGAGTATCTCGTCTTTTTTAAATGGAACCCTTTCTAGCTCTGGAACTGTAACATCGTCCAATAAGACAAGCGGTTTTCTTATCCTTTGGCGTTTAATTGGCTGTCCCCTTCTTACAGCCGTGAAGCCTTCCCTTCTAGCTAGTTCAAGAACTCTTTGAGCCTCTTCAGCCGAAAGAGTCTTTATAACTATGTCAGGAGCCGGGCTTTGTTTCTCAAAGATTTTCTCAAAGGAATAAACATGCAAATCTTCAGGATCTGTTAGTATGTGTTCTGGTTTCACTATTTGTTTTAAGTGTTCTATAACATGCTGTGTATCCATGCCTTCACTTTAAGCATTATTCTTGATATAAGTTCTCTTAGTATCGCGCAAAACAACCTGCGAATGTACAGAACTCTCTTCCATCTTCAACAAGTCTTAAATAAATTGGCAAAGTAATTCCCGTTGATGTGATAAAGATGGTGGAAAGGGAATACGATTGGTATCCTGCTGAGGATCCGAAAGACTGGCGAACCGTCAAATACGACCCTAAATGGTACGATCACACTGCGTGTATAGCCATTAACAACCCTCAAGAATTGAATTCTTACGTCCTAGGGACTCTCAAAGAAATATATACTGGTTATGAGAAAGCCATGGGAGACGATTCTGTCCAGTTTATAGTAATGACAGGTGTGGGCGACAGAGCCTTCTGTGCTGGTGGAAGCGTGCACGAGTATGCCGAGATATACAATAGAAAGCCTTGGAAGTTCTGGGAGTGGGGAGAATTCTATGGTAGAATTTTCGACATGATAATGCACTGTGGAAAGCCAGTTATCGCTCGAGTAAACGGTGTGGTAGCAGGGGGTGGCTGGGAGTTTGTCGCCTGTTGTGATCTCGCAATAGCGGCGGACCACGCAACTTTCATCTCCCCGGGTCCGAGGGTCGGCATGACTTCTGTTGGAGGGCTGTCTCAATGGCTTCCCCTACATATGAGCATAAAGAAGTCGGCTGAAATGGTTCTCTTGAGTTTGCAGATAAGCGCGGAAGAGGCGCTCAAGTATGGTGTAGTCAACGAGGTGGTGCCTAAGGACAAACTGGACGACAAGGTGAAAGGGTACATCGATAGGATGAAGAATCTTTCGCCATCCAGCCTCTGGTATTATAAGGTTCATCATAACTGGTGGAAGGAACTGGTTTGGCGTCCCACATGGGAACATGCGAAGGCTTGGTTTGCTCTCAACATTGGATCAATGGAGCCCACTGAAGGCTTATGGGCTTTCAAACAAAAGAGAAAGGCCGATATGGGAAAAATCCGTTCCTTCATCGCCAAAGGCGGAGACCCTAGGATTCCTTACGGGCCATATATGCGTAAGTGCGATAAGTGTGGTGCAGAATACCTTCCTGAAAAATCTAAGTACTGTTTAAGTTGCGGGGCAAAACTCGAAGAGTGAAATGCCACCCAGCACGCCTTTACTTTTCTTTGAAGTAGGGTATGACTTTTTCTGCGAAAAGCTGGCATGTTTCCTTCAGAATCCCTGGAGAAACCTGAAAATTCATTACAAAGTGACGACAACCAGCTTCAACAAATTTGCCAAGTTTATCTATGACTTCATCAGGCGTTCCAAAGAGGAATGGGGCTTTTTCAACGACTTCATCTGGTAACTCTTTGGCCCTCGTCAGCCAAGATTCCCCATCCCGTGGAAAAACGAGTTTAAACGTCATTTCAAAGTCGTATGTTGGAGGCTGAAATCCGATTTTTTCGAGTATCCTCGGCCTTGACAGCAACATCATTTTACCAGTTAGCAACATAGCCTTTCTAGCGGTCTCTGCATCCTTGGCAACCACAGCGTACATGAAATGGGCGGGCTCTATTTCCGAAGGCTCTCTCTGATACTTTTTCGCTGTTTCTCGTATTTTATCCAGATTATTCTTGTACTCTTCAGGCATTAAGTTTGCAGGCAACCATCCGTCGCCGTATTGGGCTGTTACTTCCATGGTTCTCGGTGAACTCGCAGCAATGAAAATTGGAACAGTAGACTGATACTCGGTTTCCGAAATTGGCACTGCGGGCTTAGGCTGTAGAAAAGCCTTATTTAACTCGTAGTATTTTCCCTTAAAATCAACAAAATCCTCAATGAACAATCTTCGGATGATCTGGATAGCCTCAACAGTTCTTTCCAACGGCTTGTCGTAAGGAATGCCAAAAGGCACAAGGTTCATCGCCTCACCTATTCCTATCCCAAGTATTGCCCTGCCATTTGACAAGATATCACAAGTTGCCGCCATTTGAGCTAAAGCAGCAGGATGATACCGGTAGGCGTCGCTCACCCCAGTCGCCAGCTTGATTCTCTTCGTTTGCACCGCAAGAGCGCACAATGTGCTCCATGCATGTAGTGCATCCCAACGCCTCACCCCTGTTGCCACTAGGTGATCAGGCATCCAATAAGAGTCGAACCCTATTTTCTCTGCCAACAAAGCGATATCACGTATGACTTCCCAAGGATAGTTAGGCGCTTCAACACCGAACTTTATTGATTCACGTGCGCTCATGTAAACACCCGGTTCAAGCTTTAATGCATTGAAACTTAAGCTTTTTTCAGCTCGTAGGTGATTCTGTCATTGGGTAATCGTAGTGGTGTGAGTTGAAGATCCATACCGATGTTGATTTCGTTTATTTCTTTGCTTAAAAGTGCATATACTTTCACGCCTTCTTCACATTGTGCTAAGGCAATGGTGTAAGGCACATCGCTCTCAAAGCCTGTTGGTGCGAAATGAGCAGTGGTGTATGTGAGCAGTTTACATCTTCCACTCAACTCCTCCCACATAATGTCCGTTGAAAAATCGTCCGGACAATCAGTCCTTGGAGGGAAGTAGAGCTTTCCGCATCTACTGCACCTAGTTGCCATAATCTTTCCTTCCTCTAAGTGCTTTACAAAATCCTCTACCTTAGTCTCTGAAATGTAACTTATCTTTCCAAATTTACCAAAACTCACAAGATCACCTTCGGAGTATTGTTACATTTCCGTAGACCCCAATGCCTCCAATGTTATGAACTAGGCCGATTTCCGCGCCGTTTACTTGGGTTTTGCCAGCTCTTCCTTGGAGTTGGAGCACAATGGTTCTGATCTGTGAACCTCCGGTTGCGCCTATTGGATGCCCTTTGGACAGCAGTCCTCCGTCGACATTTACGGGGATTTTGCCCCCTATGTACGTTTGGGATTCTTCTATAAGCTTGCCACCCTCGCCGGGTTTGCAAAACCCTAGGTTTTCATATGCCATTATCTCGGCTATTGTAAAGCAGTCATGCACCTCCGCCACATCCACATCCTTCGGCTCTATGTGAGCCATCTTGTAAGCTTGCTTTCCCGCTTCAATTGCACAGTTGAGGCCAGTTAGATTGTTTCTGCTCGTGGTTGATAGTGTATCGCTTGCAGAGCCTATTCCTGCTACCCAAACTGGGGTGTCTGTTATCTTCTTGGCATTTTTTTCACTTGCCATAACTACGCATGAAGTACCGTCAGCGTTTGCACAACAATCAAACATCTTTAATGGGCTTGCTATGACTCTTGCTTTTAAACACTCTTCCAACGTTACTTCTCTTCGGTACATCGCTAAGGGGTTCAAAACGGAGTATTTTCCGCTTTTAACCTTGACCTTCGCCAACTGCTCTTCAGTTGTTCCATATTTTTGCATATGGGCGTGGGCATACATCGCATAACCAGCAGGCATCATAGTGCCGAAAGGTGACTCCCACTGTATGTCTGCGCCTCTACCCATCCTTTCTTGGACTTCTGCTGAGGATATTTCTGACATCTTTTGGAAACCAATTACTGCAACTATGTCGTGAAGCCCTGATTTTATGAAGCTGTACGCAGCTTTCACTCCAGTACTGCTTGAAGAGCAAATAGACTCAGCGTAGAATGTTGGCTTTGGAGTCAGACCAAGATATTCAGATATTAGTCCGGCTGGGCTTCTCTGCTTATCATATTCCGGAGCAGAACAGATTATGGAGGCGTCTATTTCCTTAGGCGTGAGGTTGATGTCTTCTAGAGCGTCCCGGAAAGCCTCGAAGCATAGCTCTCTGATGCTTATCCCGCAATTTCTAGAAAATGGTGTTTGACCCACTCCTACAATTGCAACTCTCATCGCATGTTCCTCCTATGCTGATAAATTCGTTAAGTCCATATAAGATTACTGAAAAAGAGACTTCAACTAAACAGTAAGAGAACCGACACGAAAAGAAGTAGTCTTTACATTTGGATGATTATGACTTTTTCTTCTAAGCCCAGTAATAATTCGCGCACAGCAACAAACTGCGTGAAAAAGATCAGGCTCTCTCCAGTAGCGCCCACAAAGCTTATGATGCTTATTACTTCTCCTCGCGTGTGCTTGCAGGCTTTTCCTTACCAGCAAGGGCGAAATACGCACTGATGAAACCTCCCC
>CAZHWZ010000027.1:0-20003 GCA_964535965.1 uncultured Candidatus Bathyarchaeia archaeon
TCAACGCCTGGTCCATGCTTGTAAACCGCAAAATCACATCCAAACTTTATTCCAGGCGTTACAGCTAATCCACTATCGCGCAAATCCTTGTAAACAGCATACTTCTCATCGAACTCCTCATACAATTTCCTTGCCATTTGAAGGAGTTTCTTAAGGCTGACCTTCCTCTTTTCAGATCCCTCACGAACGGTTATAATTCCCTTTTCGGTGAGATACAATCCTTCCATCAAATCTAAAATTAGCGGAACGTTGAATTCTGGAATTTTTGGTTTAGCAATTCCAAGAGGCTTCCCGTAAAAACCCATTTTGTAGAGCTCTGAACCGTCTTTCGAATTCCACACAACCAAAAAGTTTTCGATAAATTCTACTTCAATTTTTTTAGGCATTGTA
The DNA here is from genome assembly GCA_964535965.1 of uncultured Candidatus Bathyarchaeia archaeon. Classification (GTDB taxonomy): domain Archaea; phylum Thermoproteota; class Bathyarchaeia; order Bathyarchaeales; family Bathycorpusculaceae; genus CAZHWZ01. Next base: position 391 of record CAZHWZ010000027.1, read on the forward strand.
CTCTTCGCCTTTACATAACGTTTGGGTTTGTGGGGTTTATGGTTTTTGGTTTAGGGTTTTGTGTTTTGGCTTTGGATTTTCTTAGCAAATTGTCTGTAGTACTGATGGTGGGGTTTGAACATGCTAAAAGTGGAGATATCTTCGTATAGTCACTCTTTTTTACATTTTAGCTTCTGTTTGCATTCCTTGCAACACTTTGCTTTCTAAGCGTCTCTCTTGTCAAGTATGCATTACAAAAATTATTTAGGATCAGTATTTGAACAAATTAACCTTTAAGAGTCATTAAGTTTATTTTTTAGTGTGCTATCGTTAGTTCCTTAACAATTGTATAAGCAATTGAGTGAAGAGAACAAAAAGAAAATAAGACGAGGAATGAGAAATGGAGAGCGCAAGATTCGAGTTAAAAATAGTTCGAAAGCATTTCGTTGCCACCCTTTTAATAGTACTTATTGTGTTGACCTTAGAGTGCGTTCTGCTTCGGGAATTGTCGGTCTATAATACAGGCATTGGAGCATTTCTGTTGGTTCGGAATCTCCTTATCCACGGTGTTCTCTTGGCATTCCTGTCTTTGCTCTTAATAACAATTGCTAGCTATTTCAGAAGAAACCTTGTCTGGGGAATCTCCTATATTGCTACCGCTTTGGCCTGTCTCGCCTCGTTTAGCCCAGCAATGAACGAGAGCTTAGGCCTAGACGTCACATACATTTGGGTTCTGAATAAATCAGGCTTTGATTGGCTAAAACTTCAATATCTCAACGGATGGTCGATTGCTTTCATCTTCATTTTGGTGGCTCTCTTATTTGCAAGCGATTTCAGAATATCTCGAGAGCGAGGAAAGGATGGCAAAAAACACTTCTACATTCATAGCAAATTGCTTGGGCTTATTCGATTAGCAACCGCTGAAGAAAAAATTGGAGACAATCCTGACAATCCAATCGTTGGAAAAAAAGCCGAAGAGAAAAGAGAAGTATCCGAGGAATGGTGGGGCAGGAAAATTCGTGGATATAAAGACGCGCACTGGAATGACAAAGTGAGGCTTTTCTCGGTCTCCTACGGAATCTGGGCGGGTATTAAAATCCTCCTCGGATTTGTCATCGCATCAAGGCTAGCGAACTCCTTTGCCCTAAGATATCTAATGATTCAAAATTATTTAGAAAAAACAGGGATGACTTGGTTCCAACTTCTACAAAAATATCTAGGAATAACTTTGATGCGGATCTCGGGTACTGTTGCGGTGCCACAAGACTTTCCGATAAACGAGGCCTTTACCTTCGAGATCTTCCAGTTCTTCCAGCCATTAGTTTTCTACTTTTGTCTTCTCTGGATTGTTAGGCTGATAATGGCTTTAATTGGAGAAGGGTATACTTACACCATTCTAGTAGAAGGAAGTATTAAGTCCATCAGGAATATTCTGAGCAATATCTTTGTCATCTGTACCTTGGTAACACTTCCATTCTTAATCGCAATTCCAACATGGGTCTTCAATATGGCCACTCCTTACTCTGCCTGGCAATTAATGATTTTGTTCATAGTTTTCCTTTCGTTATCTCTAATTTCCCGATTCGTCATCAAATCTCCAACCTTTAGAGAAGAAATGGAAAGATGGACAGGCTGGTTGGGGGGAGGCCCTCTCTCTAGAAAGATGCTCAAAGTATTCGGCCTTCTAGCATTGATCCCATTGATAATTGCTCCTCTCTTGGTGTCTTGGGCCACCGTCCAACCATATATTCAAGGAAGACAATACGAATATGTCTGGACTCCAGCTTATCTGCCAACCATATATTTCACGAGATGGGCCTATGAAATCGATGAGGTAGAGAGAGCGGATTCTGCTCTAATAGCTACTTCTGATACAGAAGCGTTGAAGGAAATTCGTATCTTTACTTTGGAAGCGGCAAAGCTCAACATGAAGCCCCATGTAGGTGTAAACTGGATGTCAATAGATCCAAGCGATGTGGACATTGTCCACATAAATGATACTGAATACTGGGTTACTGTATTGACTTTAGTAAGGCCTCCTTATCCAAGTGACGTTGATGTCTGGAGGGCAGATCATTTGCTACTAACTCACTCTGAAAAAATACTGGCAATAGACGCTTCAACCACAAAAATGACCGATGTTAAGGGAGTCTTCAACCTTAATCAAACTCCTCAGATCTACTATGGAGAAGGCGGCTTATGGAAAGAAGTCGATGAGGTCTACTTGAATATACCGGGATTCTCAGAAACGCATCTGCCAGACTATCAAGGGTCTCTATCTTACGATGAGGACCCTGATTATGTCTACAGAGGATTTTGGAGGGCTTGGAAGTTCTATGGTATGTGGAGATGGGATTTTGCCCAAGGGGATTACGGTGACATAAGTGCCCTCGTGAATAGAGACGTTAATGAGAGGGTATCAAAAATTCTTTTGCCAGGGCTAATAAAGGAATCTGATGCCTATCCGGTTATCGACGAAAAAGGCAATCTATACCTGCTTTACTGGGTTTGGATAATTCATGACTCTCCTCATGGATTTTGCGACTATCCGGAACATACTCAAAATCAAATCTCGCGTCTATTCGCCGTAGTGCTGGTGAATCTAAAAAATGGGAAGATAGAAGGATACTTAATGAATAGAGAAAGAGAAGATTATCTACTTTCTTTCTATCACTCCTTTTATAAGCAGTGGGATAAAGCCATACCAATCTGGCTCGAGAATCAGCTTAGATACCCAGAGGAATTTCTAGAAAGGCAGATAGATGTTTACAATTGGTACTTCCAAAATGACTTCCAGAAATGGCAAAGAAACGAGTTCTATGAATTAACATTAGGCGAGGATGGAAAACCAATTGAAGACGTAAGATACATCGTAATGCCAATTGACGGTAAATTAACCTGGTGTGCAGTGAGGCTTGTCGAATGGTATAAAGGCACTACAAGGAACTTGGCCGGCATGTACGTTGCTCCATCAGGAGAAGAAACAGGAAAAGTCTATTTCGTGGATTTTAAAGGAAAGACGATAATTGGTCCATCGATTGCTCTATCAACTGTAAGAAGCAATCCAGAACTGACAAAACATCCTTATTTTCCCCAGTGGAAGAGTGGAAACATCTTAATGTATTCCCTTGGCCAGCAATTCTATTATATCATTCCCTACTATAAGGAAGAGGCAGCCATGCTTTTGCCCCAGATGGTAGCAATTGTCAATGCACAGGATCAGTCAATGGGATTTTACATTCTCCGAAACCCCAAAGACCCTATCGAAGTTTCAATGGCAACAACCTATGCCTTGGAACAGATCGGGGTAAAAGTTGCTAAAGAAATCGAGATAAACGGAACTTTGATTGAAAAATATGAGTATGTCGAAAACGGAAACACTCGATGGCTTCTAAATATCCAACTTGAGAATGGTACAGTCGTTGAGGTTTTAGCCAAAGCTGAGGCGCTTAACATAGAAGAGATAAGCAAAATAATCCATCTGAAAATTGGAGATGACATAACAGTAAGAGTAGATGAAAACAAATTTGTCATAAAAGTCCTTCATCCCTAGAGGTGAAAGGATGATTCCTTGGATAGCAATCGCAATCTACTTTCTTTTTTCCACCCTTTTGAGCCTTTTAATAGGCTTAGATGCCCAAAAAAGAGGCCTAAAAACTGAAGAGGTCTATGGCTGGGCGGGTGTGACTTTCATCTTTAGTCTGCTGGCACTATTATTATATCTTGCCGCGATCGTTCCTCGATCCACAGTCCAAATGTTTTGTCCAAAGTGTGGCAAAAAAATTCAGATCGATTGGAAACATTGTCCCTATTGTGGATATGAATTCAAAAGAGAACAACACTAATCAAACTCTCAATTTTGAGAGGCGGAAAAATTTTCTACTTTTTTATTTTCAAAGTATGATCGAATAAGATTGCTTTATAGACTCGGAAGTAATTCATCAAGCCTCGTAATAGGCATCCGCCCTTAAAGTGTTTCAAACAATTTCTATCTACGCAAAAGTTTGAAAACAGAAAGGAACACTCCTACATGAAAACCCTAATTAAAAAGCTACATTATGAAGGAGAGAACACGAGCAGCGTCTGCAGCGTCTTCAGCTTTGTCTGCTGAATCCTCCAAAAGTTGAAGGACATCCCTCAAAAGAATTAGGGCTGGAAAGTCAAGTTTGCTGTTGAGGAGTTTTATTTCGAGTTCGCGGTAAAGTTCATCAACAACCCGTTCAGCAACTTCAACATCCTTGGCTTTTTCCATGGTCTTAGCCGGACCATAATTAAGAACCATCATTGTCTCCCTAAGCCTAAGTATGGTTTCCAAAACCGCCTCTGAAAGCTTCAACAAATCCTTCTTTATGTCCATGGGAACACTCCAGTTGTGCTCCATAATTTCAACTAGGCGGAAAGCTATGCCTTCAGAGAAGTCTGCAATCTCGCTGGTCAAGCTAGTAAATCTTAGGAAGTCTTCTCTGCTGAGCAGAATAGCCCCTATCTCAGCCAGCTCCTGCGAAACGAGCCGTCTGGCGTTGTCAACCTCATCCTCGCAACTTCTAATCTCGTTGAAAAGTTGTCTAGTTTTTTCCCCGTCATTCTTTATAAAGTAATCTATCATCTGAGGGACCTTTCTAGTTAAGTCCAAGACCCTTCTAAGATGGTCTTGGCTAATACTCAATGCTCTTCGTTTCACACGATGTTCAGTTTCTGCTGGAAGCACCAAACCTTTTCCGCCCCATAACAATGGATAATTTTTCTAACATTAGATACGCTGAAGTATTAAAAAACTTAGCGAAAATCAGCTTTCAAAAGGCTTGCCTAAATGCTCAAAATTAATTTTCCATTTAAAGTACTTGTGCAAAAGCCCTGGTAACTCTTCAATTCGGCTTCTAACCTGTTTCCACGAGTCACGGTCTCGAATGGTGACCGTGTTATCGTCTAATGTTTCGTAATCAACAGTTATGCCTAAGGGTATGCCAATTTCGTCTGCGCGGGCGTATCGCCTACCAATAGAGCCTGCCTCATCGTACTCGGCTACGAAGCCTTCATCAAGAAGCATCTTATGCAATTCCAACGCTTTTTCAGGCAGTCCATCTTTGCTTACAAGGGGATAAACGCCAACTTGTAAGGGCGCGATGTCTCGTGGGAAACTTAGTATTGTCCTGTCGTCTTTGACACGATAAGCGTACTCAAGAGCTACATATACAAGCCTGTCCGAGCCGAAACTTGGTTCAACAACGTGAGGAATGAAATGTTTTCCACGTTCCATAACTTTTTGACGAGTAACTTCTATATGCTCTGGCAAAATCTTGTATTTTCCAAGCATGTAATAGCCTCTTTTGCTGATAGACGCCTCAACTTCCTCCGAGCCAACTTTTGAAAACATCTCCGCAACCTTCGCAGCCTCCGCCTTAAAGACTGGCCCAAGCTTAGCCATTACAGGCTTTATGATGAGCTGTTTCCTTTCAACTGGCTTTTCATACTCCTTGAAAACACGCATGTCTTCGCCGCTGAACTCCATGTGCCGCTTCAGATCATAATCAGTTCTGTAAGCGTGTCCAGAAACTTCAACCCAGCCCCAACGTTCAACATAAACCTCCTGATCAAAGCTTTGAAGCGAGTAGTGGGCTCTCTCCCACGGAAGCTTCTCGATGAAGCGCTGCTTTTCGGCTGGAACGCCTAAATCAATTAGTAATTTTTTTGCTAAAGCCATGAACACCGCTTGCCACTCAGCTTTGATGTAGCCTTTCTTCAACGCCTCTTTCACTGCGACTTCGATGGTTTCCTCTGAACCTCTTAATTTGTTTTCGGCTAAAAGAAGACGCAACTTCTCATTTTCAACCTCTTTCAAGAGAGAACAGTTTGGCTCTTCCGGATCGAAGAAGAATTCCAAATCTATTATTGTAAACTCTCTCAATCTTATTAGGCCCTGCCTCGGCGAAATCTCATTTCTTAAGGCGCGACCTATCTGTAAAACGCCGAAGGGGAGCTTCTCCCGCGCCGCCTCGTAGAGACGTTTAAATTCCACGAATATTCCTTGCGCGGCTTCAGGCCTTCCGTAACCAACCGCTTCTGAATATGGACCTATAGTTGTTTTGAACATTGTTAGGAAGTGTTTAGGCTCGTTGAGGGTGCCGCCGCACTCTGGACAGCGAATCTTATGTTTTTCGATAGTTTCTTCTAGTTCTTTTAGGCTCAGTTTTTCAGCTTCTGATTCGCTGATTTTCGCAAATTCCTGAAGTAAGTGGTCTGCATGGAATCTTTTTTTACATTTTAGGCACTCAACCATAGGCTCCTTAAAATGGTCTACATGACCTGAAGCTTCAAAAACCTTCTTTGGTGAGATTATGGGCGATTCTATTTCTAGAATTCCGAGCTTGTTGACGAAAAGTTCTCTAAGTTTCTTTTCAATGTTCTGCTTCAATTTCGCGCCCAAAGAGCCATAAGTTACAAAGCCGCTTGCGCCGCCGTATATTTCGTATGATTGCCAAAAGAAGCCCCGTCGGCGAGCTAACTCGTTAATTATCGTGAATTTGTCTGTTGATTTTGTTTCGTCGTTCATGTCGTTCAACCTTCTTTATGCGTAAATTTCAAAGATTTTAAGGCTTACTAAAAATAATAAGTGGTTATAAATAACAAGTTTGGTGATTTGAAGTTGCAAGTCCTAAGTCGGGAAGAATTGTTAGATTTAGTTGATGGTGCGGCGATTTTTTCGGCTGGGGGCGGCGGCGACCCTGAAGTTGGTTATAGGTTGGTTGACAAACTCGTTTCCGAGGGCTATACAGTCAAGCTTATAAATCCTTCAGAAGTGCCAGACAGCGCAAAAGCTGTGAATTTCGCATGTGTCGGCGCTACCACATCAATTGAGTATGATTCACAGGCTGCAGTGAAAACTTTAAGGGTTTTAGAAGAATATGCGGTTTTCACTGCTTATGCCACAATAGCTGTGGAGCTAGGCGGTTTCAACACTCTGGCCGCGGCTGATGTTGCCGCCAGAAGAGGGATTCCAATAGTGGATGCTGATGGAGCTGGAAGGTCTGTTCCTGAAGTCCATTTAAAAGTTTACACAATCGATGATATTCCCTTAGCGCCAATGATAGTCGCAGATTTACACGCAGAAAATGTGGTTATTGTAAAGGAGACAGCGGATTCGAAAGCTGCCGAGCGAATTGCACGAGTCTTGGCTACAGAATGGAACCAAAGCGCATACACAGCAAGGAGAATCTTAACAGGTGCTCAAGTGAAGACTTCGCCGGTTCCACTTACTTTGTCAAAGTCCATGCATATTGGAAAGTTGCTAAGAGAAAGCTCTGAGCCCTTTAAGGCGGTTTTGAAGGAGACAGGTGGAGTTAAGCTTTTTGAGGGCGAAGTTGAAAGCTCTGAATCAAAAACTGAAGGAGGTTTTACTTTTGTTACTGTAAAACTTCGTGGGACACATGAATATACGGGCAGCATATTTGAATTCAAAGCTAAAAACGAGGTGCTTGTCGCTTACAGAGACGGGAAACTGGCAGCAATTGCTCCGGACATAATAACTCCTGTGCACCCAGAAACAGGCAAGTGTATAACCGCAGAAAAAATCAAGAAGGGCGATAAGCTCGCAGTTCTGGGCTTACCCGCGCCAAAAAAATGGATGTCTAGGAAGGGGTTAGAACTTTGGAAGGATACCCTTAAAAGAACGGGAATATTTGAGGAATACGTACCGATTGAAAGATTGACAATCTAATGCGCCTATTCTAGTTTTAAATGCTCAGCGATTTTCACGTTTTGCATTTTTCCATTTTCGTTTATCTCGAATTCAAGCATTATGCGGTCCGTTGCGTTTTTCTTGCTGTTAAACTCGGTTCCGCAATTTCCACATTCAATGTCTGACTCCATTTCCACAACATACCATGACGCATCCGCATAGTAGCGTCCACAGTTTGGGCAACGTATAACCGCCACATCCAACCAAGCCTTCATGTTTGAATGCCTCCATTTCAGCCATAATTCAGCGTAGCCTTTTATAAGACAATCGTAGAAAGAAATGCCAAACAGGTGGCGAAACTTGCCCAAGATAAAAATTGCTTTAGTTGGTGTGGGAAACTGTGCATCAGCCCTCCTTCAAGGATTACAATACTATAGCAATAGTGGGAAAGAAGAAGAAAGCATTGGACTGCGCAACCTCTATCTTGGCGGCTTTCATCCAAGAGATATCCAAATCGTTGCAGCCTTCGATGTTGACAACCGAAAAGTTGGAAAAGACTTGGCTGAAGCAGTCTTTGCACAACCAAACAACGCTCCAAGAGTAATTGATGTTCCACCGACTAATGTCACAGTTCATAAAGGTCCAGTCATGGATGGCGTTGGCGAATACACAGGAAACATTGTGCAGATAAGCAGTATGCCCGAAAAAAATGTTACAAAAGCCTTGAAGGATGTAGGAACAGAAATTGTGCTTAATCTACTTCCGAGTGGAGCTGCGAAAGCTTCTCAATGGTATGCCGAACAAGCATTGAATGCTGGTTGTGCCTTTGTTAACGCTACGCCTAACTTTATTGCCAGCGACGCTGCATGGGCTAAGCGTTTCGAAGAGGCTGAATTGCCACTTGTAGGGGATGACCTAATCGACCAGGTGGGGGCAACTACACTGCATAAGACCTTGCTGAGGCTACTTTCGATGAATGGTGCTCGAATCACTGAAACCTATCAGCTTGATGTTGGCGGAGGCACAGAATCTCTAGATACGCTGGAAAGAACGAGAGATGTTAAGCGAACTGTTAAAACAAAGTCTGTTGAGGCGGCTTTGCCATATAAGGCTGAGGTTGTGGCTGGTTCGACAGACTATGTGGACTTTTTGGAGAATAAACGTGACAGTTACTTCTGGATTAGGGGAGTATACTTCTGTAATGTGCCGATGCAAATAGACTTGAAACTTTCAACCGTTGACGCGCCGAATGCAGGCTCTGTCCTATTTGATGTGATTAGGGCTGTTAAAATAGCTTTAGATAGGAAGCTGAAGGGAGCAATATTGCCAATTTGTGCTTATGCCTTTAAACATCCGCCTCAACTGGTGCCACTTGAGGTTGCTGAAGAAATGTTCGCTGAATTCATCACAGAAAAAGCATAATCAAGCATTATTCTGCAGCATATCTTTTCAGTTCACGTATTACTTTCTCCTTCACTCCACTCTGCTTCATCTTCTCCTTCAACAAATCTATCGTTTTTATCGGTGTTGGATCTATGCCCCGCAATATAGCCAAATACATGCTCGTGAAATCTCCAATACAAACAGTGGATAACATTTTGGCCAATCTACCTTTACCCATGCTCCAAACTTCAAAGACTTTCAAAGAGTCTCTGCATACCAACTCCTTTGTGGCCTCGATTCTTCTTCGCATTTCGTCTGGCTCATCATGGTCTCGAATGAAGACTATGGAAAAGCACCTTGCAAGTTCCTTCGCTGCTTCCCAGCCCACGATTTCATTATGGTTAAGTTCTGGGAGAAGCTCCCATTTCGATGGAACTTTGCTATTTTCATTGAACTGTTGCTTAAAACGTTGGGCAACAGCACAATAAATCCCGAATCCATAAACAACAGGAACTGTGCCATTAAGGTTTAATGCCAAAGTCTTAGAAAAGTTATCGCTAAGCTGTTTTTCAGGTAAATTCGCATCTACCACTTGTTTTAGGATTTTAACAGCTTCAGAAATTTCTGAATTAACATCCGAAACTAAGCCAATTTTTTCTAAGAAGACCAACACAGGCAGAAACAGATATGGGAGAGCAGCGCGGGGAGGAATCCCAGAAGGAATACGCAAGTGGGGCACATTCAGTTTTTTAGCGAATTCGAGAAGTTTTCCTTCTGAGCTTACGCAGACAGTCATACATTTCCTCTTAATCGCGTCTAGAAATACGCTTAGAGATTCTTCGGTCTCTCCGGAGTAGCTCACAACGAATACTATGGTATTTTTATTTGCATATGCTGGTAGGGAGTATTCTCTGTTGACTTCAATGGGAACAGTTATTTTATCTCTTGCCCAGTCTTTTAGAAGCGCTCCACTAATGGCGGAGCCACCCATGCCAGCGACAATAATTGTTTGCGGTTTGGGATGAATAATTGACACAGCTTTGGCTAGTTTTGCGGCTTCCCCGTAATGTTCAGGAGCTTTAACGCAAAAAGAAAGCATGTCGCTCTTATCAATTTTTTTAACCTCGTCAAGCTTATTCAAAATTTTTACTTTTGGCAATTTCCTTTCACCCTCTTCACCGTTTGTAAAATTTTATATTATGCTTCTAGCTTTTAAGCAGAAGGTCTATATAGCAATTTTAAGACTTTATCTGTGAAAAATAATGTTTTAGAAATGACTAGGGCGGAAAATCAGGTTTGTACAAGAAACAACTTTCAATAGCCATACCTGCTTCAGTTGTTTCTGACACGCCACATTTACGTGAGAAAACCTCGAAGATAGGTTTGATTGGAAGAGCCGCAGCGATTTTTAGGGTTGACGAAATCATAGTTTATCCAGATAATCCAAAGGTTAACCAAACAGCCGACATGGATTTGGTTGCTACACTGCTTGCTTACATGGAGACGCCGCAGTATCTGCGAAAACAACTTTTCAAGCTTAAACCAGAGTTGCGATATGCGGGCATACTCCCACCATTGCGAACACCACACCATCCGTTAAATCGCAAAGTGAAAAATCTGAAGATAGGAGAACACCGAGAGGGCGTCACCTTGTCCAAAACGAGGGAAGGCACGCTTTTAGACATCGGTGTTGAGCAACCAACATTAATCCCGAACAGGCAGTTGCCCACAGGTAAGCGAGTTACGGTGAAGGTTACAAGGATTGATGGGCGAGTTGAGGCTGAGCTGGCAAATCGTGACGAAATACCAGAATATTGGGGCTACATCGTTACTATGGAAGAGCATCCCTTTGGGAAGATGGTGAAAAGCAGAGGCTTCGACTTAACCATCGCCACTTCTAAATATGGTACTTCATTTGTCAATGTCGCTGAGAAGATAGCTGAAAAATGGAGAAAAGCAGAAACTATTCTCCTAGCCTTCGGAGCACCGACACAGGGTCTCTACGAAATAGTTAGATGTGAAGGACTTAGCTTGGACGATGTTGTGGATTTTGCTGTTAACACCATTCCAACGCAGGGAACTGAAACCGTTCGAACAGAAGAAGCGCTTATTGCTTCTTTAGCAATTTTGAACATGCACCTTCGCTTTAGGGTTTAAATTCAAATACGTTAACTTCGATTATTTTCTTTTTTAATTATGTGGAATGCATAATTCCCTAGGATAAGTCGGTTCTTGAGGCTTCACCCTTGGAAAGAGGGAACTGAAGCCAAGGTAATAAATCCCTCAGCGGAGTCGAGGTTGAGGCCCTAGAACTAACAATTGACCCAACCACTGGTAAACTCAAGGAAACAAGAATACTACTGCCTTAAGAACAAAATCACGGCGAAGAAAAAGTGTTCTCAGAGGTAAAGAAATAAATGTCTGTTTCGCCTATGCGCGTGTATGTACTTCGACATTGCAATGCCATTGACGCTTTTCTTCGTTACCCTACTTTCCGTATTTTTGAATGAAAAAACTGATAGGAAGTTGAAATCTGTTTTGGAAGAAAGAAAATTCGCTTTGAGAGACGCAATTTTGCTTTTGGCAGCGATGGCGGCCATGGTGTCTCTTATAGCCTTTATTCCGCAAATGGCCATCATGACAATATTCTTATTCTCCTATTCTACGCTGCTCTTCATATTTACATATCTGTTTTCAAACAAGCGATGGTATGTGGCAACGCTGATGCCCGCATTGTTTGTATTTCTATATCTTTTTTTCAATAAAACGCCCATATGGTCTAACTATTTGATCAACCTTTATGGCGTAATTTTTGCCATACTGATCACACTTTATCTCGGAAGCCTTTTTACATGGAAAACCTCGCTCGTTTTTGCAGTTCTCCTAACCATTATGGATGCAATCTTAGTTTTTACGGGAACAATGGGTTCCGCAGCAACTGCGACTATAAGTCTTAATCTTCCCGTACTCATCACGGTACAAACCTTACCTGCAGTGGTTTTGGATGGAAAAATAGTTTATATGCGACTCGGCTTGGGTGACTTGTTTTTCGCAGGACTGCTCGCCATACAAACTTTCAAAACGTATGGTAGAAATTTTGCAATTCTATCGGTTATTGCGATGGCTACGTCGTTCTTTATTTTCGAAGCCGTCCTCTTGACTTACGGCCCAATAGCTTTTCCAGGCACATTAATGATTATCTGCGGATGGCTACCATTAGCACTATGGAAAAGACTGAAACATTAAATGATATTTATAATATTGCCAGTATGCAAAAATGTTAATTCGGAAAATAGGGATTAGTCAGAGGAATAATCCTCTTCATCTTTAGCAGTGTTTCTTGTCTTTACACTCTACGTAATAGCGTCCATCTTCAGTTTTCTTTACTTTTCCACGTTTTTTAATCAGCGTTTGAAGAGCCCTTTCGAGATAGCGTCCAGATATTCCAGCTTCTTCTGGTTTAACCGCATTTTCTTGCGAGGTCGCATTTGCTTTTTTAAGCATTTCTAAGCAATGTCGTTCATCTCCTAAAAGAGCCGCTACTACTTCCATTTTTATAGCCTCTTAGTCTTCTATGAAAACAGGAAATACTGTGCATATTTCTATGTCTATCGGTAGCCAAGTTCCGTACCAGCTAGGCGAACCGGGCGGCGGGTTTTTGTAGAAGAATGGTAGCCACAGCCGACCATGGAAGTCTACTGTAACTCCTCCAGCGTTGGTGGGAGAAAATGCTGCAACTCTGAAGAAATATGCACTGCACACGGAAAATCCAAAAACGCAAGCACTCTTGAAAGCCCTACACATTCTTAACAAGCCCATTCTAAATCCTCAATACTCAAACCAATGACAATGAAAAGAATTGCTGAATTGCCTTAGTTTCTTCTGGGCTAACGTTTAGATTTGAGAAAAGAGGAATTAGGAGATTTTTTGCAATTTTTGACAGTGTTTAAGGACTATGTTGTCTATCGTCTTGCACAGAACTTGGAATACTTCTTCAACTCCTAAATTGTCGGTGTCCAAAATTAAGAGAAATGGTGCGAAATCCTCTCCCAGGCTAAAACCGTAGAGCTTCTTATAAATAGCCTTCGTCCCTTCCTCTTTCTTCGTTAAAGCTTCCAAAGCCTGTCGAACACTTACTCCATCCCTTTTAGCTATTCTTCCTGCCCTAGTCTCTGAAGAAGCCTCCAACCATATCTTAAAACCTTTCTTAAAAAGCCATGGCATGGTCCAACTATCCAAGACGACATTCCCTTGCTGTGCCGATTCCAAAAGTTTCTTGTCAACCGCCTCATCAAATTTTGGGTCTTTGCTTCTTTTTTCTAGAAACCGCATCCCCTCTTTGCTTTCCCACCAACCGCGTTTAAAAGGTTTATAGTCTTCTTCCTTCGCTAAGGCTTTAAGTGCGTTTCCACCCGAACAGTATTTCAACCCATACTTTTCAGCAAGTTTTTTGGCCAAGGTGCTTTTTCCGCTTCCAGTCATTCCGCAGACGCAGATAACTATAGGTTCTTTAATAATCTCTTTTGTTTTGGTTTCCGCAACCATTGGTTTACCTCAAAATCTAGTGTTTATATGGCTCTTGTCGCTAGTTTTAAAGCATTTTTAAGGCAGTTGTGGCATAATTGCCCGCCATACGGACGCCAGACCCTTCTTTTGCTTCGGTTAAGTTTGTGTATCCCTACCGAGTTGAGATGTGGTATCCCAGCCAGAGGTTTGCCGCATAGAGAGCAGGAAGGTGTAGACGCGATTTCCCTATCGTAGTGAATTCTACTTTTACAGCTTGGTAATGTTACTTTTAAGCGTTTTTTGCTTCTCGTACGTAAACGGGGTTGAGGCATAGTTTCGCTTCCTATTCTATGGGCATTATGCCCAGTAGTCGGGATGCAAGTGTTCCAAAAAACATAGAACAAATCAAATACCACCAGAAAACGTTTATCCCTCCAATACCTGGAATGTACGCTACAGTACTTGCTTCAATGTACACCGGTATGACAAACCAGATGAGGATGTAGCTGAAGGAAAGTCCAAACAAGACTAACTGGGGTTTAGCCATTTTTTTCTGCATATTGAGGATTTGGGGTTCTTTCTTTTTCAGTTTTTCAAGAAGTTTCTTGTCCTTTGTGCGTAACGCTTGGGTTGTCTGGGCACGGTGTTCAGAAATTTCTTTCTGCATCGTTCTATATCGTTCCCAGCCGACAAATCGGCTTATTAAAAGGCGATTAATAGAGGAGTTGATGAATGAGATAGTCATACAAATTAACATCATCACAATAGTGGCCACAGGCAGTCCTACAATCATCGTATCTCCTCCATCATTACTGGATTTCCTTAATACTTCTTCTTGTTGTCTTCTTCCCATTAATAACTATTTTTACTCCGGGGTTTATTCTCCGAGTATCCGTCTAAAGGCTGGATACATTTCGGCGGCTCTTTCCCGCATTAATATCTCATAATACTGATAGACTATTCCCACAGAAAGCAGAATACCCATTCCTGAACCAAAAACTCCGAAGAAGTCTGAAACGCCAGCAATTAACCCTACAACTATTCCTCCAAGAATTGTGACTGTGGGAATGTAACGTTTAAGAATGGACTCCACAGCCTTTCCAGATCGCCTATATCCGGGTATCTGCATACCTGCATCAACAAGCTGTTTGGATACTGTTGATGGTCCTAAACCGCCCACTTCAAGCCAAGTGAGTGAAAAGACAACACAGAAGGCGACAAGAATTCCTAAATAGCCAAACGCTCTATCGGGACGTGCCATTGCATTTGTGAGGCTATGTGGCGCAGTTACATAATAGACAAGCCCTCCGATGGGCTCAAGATTTCTTTGACCGCCCTCTCCAGCGGTGGTCCATTGATACTGTCCTAGAAGGTCAAGCCAAAAGTTTCGCCCCGGATCAGGCTGGCCGCTCATGCTCCAGAAAAGTTGTGAAAAGAGATAAACGTTAGCAAAAAGAGCGGATGCAAAAATTACTGGGAGGTTGGACACGTATAGGAGCTTTATCGGGTATCGGCTGCGGTATCCTTTATAACCAGCATAGGATAACGGCAACTCTACTCTTATTCCTTCCATGTAAATTATGATTAGAAAAGCGGCAATTGTGGCTATAAATCCGATTAGGGATGGATATGCACCAACTCCGAATATCCACGATGTTATCGGCTCGTTGCCAGCCAAAACGATTGTGAGCGCTCCAACGAATAATCCAGTTCCAGGGGAGAAACTTTGCCAGAGAATGTGCTGTGCAACACCAGCCATGATGAAGAGGCTTATTCCGCTGCCGAATCCCCAGCCTTTCTGGACAAGCTCATCTAACAACATTAAAGTTATCCCAGATGCTAAAAGCTGCAGGAAAATTATTGTGGCCGTGGTCCCTGCTAGAGCGCCATACATTCCGCTGATTATGTAAGCTGACGCTTGAACCCCTGTGAGGATTATGGAGAAGGTTTTGCTTGCAGTTGTGAATAAGCTTCTGTCCTCTGGATGTGACATGTCGCATTCTATCATCGCGGAACCCACCAGAAGCTGCAGTATTAGTCCAGCCGTGACTATTGGACCTATTCCAAGCTCCATAAGGGTGCCTCGGCTTGAAGCAAAAATTACTCTTAAAGCGCCGAGTCTCTCTTCTTCTGTTGTGGGGATTCCGTAGAGAGGAATCTCAGACATTATTAAGTAGATGATTAGCGCTAGGGCTGTCCAGAAGATTTTCTCGTTGAATCCGACTCTGCGTTCAGGAACCCTAATCTCTGGGAGAATTCTTGCGACGGGTTTGAATAGGCTTAGGAACCTACCAGCCATAGGTTAATCGCTACGCTCCCTTTTCTTTGGCTTCTATCAGGATTTTTCCGCCAGCTTCTTTTATTTTTTCAACAGCAGACTTTGAGCAAGATGTCACTTTCACGATTAATGGTTTTGTAATTTTGCCCGTTCCGAGAAGTTTGGTATAACCAAAAGATGTCAGATCTATGGAAAATTTGCCCCTTTGCTTTTTTGCTGAAATTTTCTCAGCTATTTCGTCGAGTTTTCCAACGTTTATAACATTTACTTTTTGCCTAAGACTTTTTGGTGAAGTGAATCCCCTTTTGCCGAAATAGTCTGGTTCATATCTTACAACGTATGACCATAGATGTTTATGTCGTCCAACCTTTCGCATCCCTTTAGAACTAGTTTTTCTATGTTGGCCTACCCTGCCGTAACCTTGAGTTCTTGAACCTCGTTTCTTTCTGATTTTTCTAAGTTTATGCGGCATTTTTAACCAGCTACTTTGTCTATTGGTTTTTCTTCGATAGCCTTTTTTAATCGTATTTCAAGCACACCATTCTTATATGTTGTACGTATGTTGTCTGGAATCACTCTTTTAGGAAGATTTAAACTTTTATAGTATTTTCGTTCTGAAGCCTCAGCAGATAAGGTTAACTGTTGATCTTTTACGTGGATTCTTAGATGTTCCCTCTTGAATCCTGCGAACTCGGCAACAACTATTATTTCATTTTTTTCTTCGAGAACATCAATTAAGGGCTCTGGCTCTCTCCATTTTCTCTCTCTATAACTCTTTGGGAATCTATATCTGTAAGGAAATGTCTGCCTTTTAATCCTTGAATCTTTGATTCGAAATATCTGAGGATCATCTTTTTCTTTAGCTCTTCTGAAGGCTCTGAGAGTGTGGAACCTTTTTGAACGTTTTCTAACTCTCCGCCACCTTGCGCTCAATTTGCCTCTCCTCGGATACAATGGCATTTCCAAAGTAGCTATAAAACGTATCGCAAGTAAATATGAAAAGGGCTTAGATCATACGCTTTATCAGTTCGTTGATTTTTTCTCCACGGTACCCTAGCTCGCCGCCCATCCCATAACCCTTTTTTGTCTTTCCTTTAAAGCCCTTTGTTGGCGGATGTAGCCTAAAAAAAGGTTGCACATCTGGCGGCTTCCAATATTCAACACGACAACTGAAAACTGCTTCTGCAAGCTCTTCCAATGATTTGTAGCCAATTTTCTGAGCGTATTCATCTGTTAATTTCTTGTTTCCAGCTAGTCTTCCTCTCTCCTTCATTAGCATATGAACAATTTCTTTTGAGGCTTCACCCCATGTAATGAAGTTCTGTGCTGTTTTTAGCATTCCAACAAATGATGAGCGATCATCAATTAACACAGCATAATTATTTCTTGTTAGATGAAGCATTTGTAGAGTTTCTCTAACTTGTCGTGAGGCTCTGATGGCTCCGCGAATTCTTACAACCACAATGCATGTACGTTCTTCCGCTTTTTCACCCAATCATTTCACCCAATCTGTTGGAGTTATTAGGCTGTAGGTTTTCTTTATCGCGTCGAAAACTGCATATGCGAAGGAGGGAACAGTTCTTGTTGAACCATAGCTTCTGGTCCAGCAGTCTTTTATGCCAGCAAGGCTTAGAATTACTTTTGCAACTTCGCTTGCGACGAGACCTAAGCCTCGTGGTCCTGGAATAACATTTATCTTTACACCGCCACATTTGCCCTCTACCTGAAAAGGTATTGAGTGGGGTTTTCCACAGCCACATTCCCAGCTACCGCACCCTCGCCTCACAGGAACAATTTTTAGGCGGGCATCCGCAGCAGCTTTTTCTATGGCTGTCCGCACCTGGCTTGCTTTTCCAGAACCCAAACCCATATAGCCGTCTCTGTTTCCAACGGCAACTATTGCCTTAAACCTTGATTTTTCGCCAGCATCTGTTTGTTTTTGAACTAAATTTATGTTTATGACTTCTTCTTGCAGGTCTGGAAGTAATGCATCAGCAATTTGGGGTTCACGTACTTGCAAGCCTTCCATAAAAACTTCTTCAATGGATGTGATTCTGCCTTCTTGAATCATCTTTCCGAGGCGGGTTCTTGGAACCCACTGCTCTAAACTTTCTGTTGCGCTTTTCTTAGCTGTCAAGTCTTCTTACCCTCACTCTTAAACGCGGAAATAATATCCTTTTTGACTTTTTCAAAATGTTTGGGAAGGCTTTCTGGGGGAAGTTTTTGTTCTAAATATTTCGAAAACTTAGATTGATATTCTTCAGGGTTGGATGATAAGCGCTCCGCATACTGTGCAACATGTTCGCCCTTCATTCTCTTTTCATCAGGTAGTTTCTCCTCACTGTGCTGCACATTTATTCCAGCGTCCAAAACTCCCTTTAATACGCTGAGAACCCTTGAACCCTTGCAAGGTGAATGTAACCCTATGTCTAGAATTGCTTCACGTATGCCTTGAGCTTTGGCTTTTAGTCCGCAAAGAAGCCCTGTTAGATAGGCTGCTGGAATATTTCCTTTGGAAGCTTTCCATCCATACTTTTTCGCCAGCTCCCTACTGTGAGCCGAAACTAAAACCTCATCTCCATGGGGTTTAGCCACAATAATTTGGGCAATTACATTGTTAAGTGTGCCTCGAACTACTAGTCTGGGTTTTCCTGAAAGCACCAATGCCTTTCTCAATCTATAGTCTGTTTTTCCCTCCCTTCTTCGTCGGAACGGAACGCAATAGCGTGAGCCTCGAGCCATTAGCGTTTCCTCCAAAGGTCATGCGTCTTTAGGTAGCGCTCTAAATCGGCAACAGACTCGAATCTGCCGCTGCTGGCCATCCTGTACAGCGTTCGGTATGTAGTCTCAGTAATAATTCTGCTGGTTTTTAGTTTGCGTAGGTTTTTTCTCAAAGCTCGAATCTTACTCATCCAAGCCTCTTTCTTAGAAATTTTCGCATGAACAGCTCCACTTCTGCTGCCGGGTCCACGCCGTCTTCCCTTCTTTTTCTTCTTATGAATAATTCGTGCCCTAGCTCGGCTCACGCCTTTTTCTGGCAACGGTTTAATGATATCTTCATGGATTAATTTTCTAATTTCCTCTCGAGTTATTGCAGCTTCTACATCATCTATTCTTTCAGGGTCTATCCACACACGGTTCTGCCCAACTTTTAGTATTTGCGCTGCCAGACGCCGCTGACTTTTAAGAGTTGTCATTGTTTTTCTGTCCTGCCTTTACCTTTACGTTTCTTTGTCTCTTTTCGTTTACGTTTTGGTCTTTCTTTTTCTGTTGCTTCTTTCGCTTCTTCCTTTTCCTCAATTTTCTCTTCTATCGATTCTTTTTCTTCTTTGATCACTTCCTTGGCTTCTTTGAGGTTTAGAATAGTTATTTTCCTTTTTCTTGCTTCGGCGAGGATTTTGGTTCTTTTTCTTTTCCCGACTGTATGTGCAATTCTTATAGCTTGAGTTTTTGGGTTGATTTTCTTTATTTCCCCAGAATTATATACTAGAACTTCTTTGTAGCCGGATGGATGGAGTCCCCTTGCAACTTTTGGTCCTCTGTATCCAACGCTTGCAGTTGGTGGCCAACCTTTAATTTTCCTTCGCATTTTATTGTCTAAGCCTCGCGGTCTGCGCCAGTTTTTCTTCAAGCGTCTGTACCGCCAGCTTTCCTGTCTTACAAATTTGGGCTTCCTCTTTTTCGCGCGTTCCCTTATTCTTAGAGCCTCTTCTGCGCTGATCGTGTCTTGAGTTGTCATCCTTCCATTCCCTCGCTTCGTTCATACACGTATATGCCATCTAAGAAAACGCG
>CAZHWZ010000028.1:0-19023 GCA_964535965.1 uncultured Candidatus Bathyarchaeia archaeon
AGTCGTAACAAGGTGGCCGTAGGGGAACCTGCGGCCGGATCACCTCCTATGTAAAAAGCCAATAAGCCGACTGGAGGAGAAAGGCGCTAAAGCCACAAAACGCCGAAGCCCAATCATGCGCTCGTTTTTGAGGGTCTGAGGCTCTCTGTTGATCCTAAGCCCTCTTATATATAGGTTGAACCAGATTTTGGAGCGTTAATTGAATTCAGGTTTCTGAAGTCATTTCTACCAGTTTAATGCTTTCAAAGGTTGTTCGTCTTCATCTTTTATAATTCTCTAATCATGCCTTTGCCATAGGGAATATATTCTCTGATTGCCTCGACCGACAACTCTAAAATAGCTTCGCGCACTTCCTTGGAAACCTTTCCTGCCAAAACCCGAAGAACGCGCTTGAACAGCTCTTTACCAGTAAGGTCCCCGGGCACAACAATAACGTAAGCATCCGCCTTCGCCTTGACAGCATCCACAGGACCGCCCCCAATGCGGATCCAGCCTTCTTCTTCATTCACTGCAACGCCTATGGCTACTCTAAGCGGAACATTGCGCATCCAGCTTCGTTTTCCAACGACAAAAAACGCTCCATGTGGTACATACTCGCCAGAAGGCCCACCTTTGCTTAGCTGTTCAGGCTTAACCCCGTAAACGTCTACGCTTCCGAAGCCTTCACGCCAACCTCTGGAGAAGGCAGCCGCAAACTCTCTAGCTTGACTTAAAACCTGCTCACCTGGTTCCTTACCGTTAGTTTTAACGACAACGAATGGTGCTCCAGCAATGTCTGCGTGAAAAACAATGTCGTTTGGCTCGGTATGCTTCTTAATTAAAACTTCGTTGCTAACCGCGTCCTTGCCAGCAACAACCAGAAACCTGTCAGAAGAAACAAACCATCTAAACTTTTCAAACCACTCCTTGCGCTTAACTTTGCGCTTAACAAGTTCCTCCACGGCTTCAGAGGGTTTAATGTGCTCTAAGGCTTCGACCTCCCTAATCTTGGCTTCAGCCTCCATTAGCTTTTTACGTGTTTCTTCTAAAGCAGTCTTCACACCTTCCACCTTCTGCCTAGCCCGCTTGCTCCGTTCATAAAATCGTCCAGCATTCTCAAACACTTTCCCACGCAAATCCAAACTAAACCGTAAACCATCTACACAAACATTAACCACTAAACCACGCGTATCGAAAGTCTCAAAATACACGCTAGGTTTCAAACCAGCCCGCTTCTCAGCCAAAACCTCAGAAAGAACCACGTTCCAGTCTTTCCTGCCTCTTTTTTCAGTCAAAAACCTGTCCAACAAAGCCTGAAGCTCACCACTATGCACATAAATAGCGTCTCCAACATGCCTATCATGTTCAGCTTTACTCTCAGCCTCGGTCAAAGCCTTCTCTTGGCTTTTAATAATCCTCTTAAATCTCTCTGCTTCACGCTTTAACTCTTCAACTTTTATACTAACTGCTGCCTTCTCAACAGCAGCAACCCTAACATAAAACTCGTCCAAAGCCTCATTAAAACTGCCATAAGGCTGATGCCTAAAGCCTTCATAACGCTTAAGCCTAAAAGGCACAACATCAACAAACCCGCCATCCTCATCCAAAACAACGAAAGACTTCAATTCACCGCCCGCAACCTGAGAAAGCAAACCCTGCAAACCATCAAAAATAGCATTAACCTCAGAATCGCTTAACGCGTCACAATGCCTGGTCTTGTCAATACTAGCCCTTAACAAAACTTCTTCCGCATACACGCCGCCAATGCTCAAAAAACGCGCAAGCGTCCTAACAACCTCAACATCACCAAAATCCCTTAACTTGTCCCTCAATTCTTCTATGCTAACCTTGAACGGATTCCGCCCACCAGGGGGAGCAAAACGAAAAACCTCACCACGGATAACATTCCGGTCTCGCATGCGCTTATAAACCAGAGCATGCAAAATCTCGCCCTTCTCATTCACCAAAATAATGTTGCCGTCGCCGAAAAGCTCCAAAACAAGCCGCAACCCGCCCGTCTTAGTCTTGAAAGAAAAAACAATGACTCGTTCAAACTCGTACTGCTCAACGTTAGCCAACCAGCCATTCCGCAGATACTTCCTCAAAGCCATACAGAAGGCGGGCGGAACCAAAGGCTTCTCCAAAACATAAGAAGTCAAATGCAGCCTCCTACCAGCCTCCAAAACCGACCGAAAAGCAGGCTTTTCCGCCTTATGCAGTTTGAAAAGTAAGGTTTTAGAATCCAACTGGTAGATGTTGCTAACGCGAGAATTCAAAATAGCTTCTTTCAGCTCACGAACAACAGCAGCCACATCAAAACTCGTAAACTCCAGCTTACGCAATGTTTTCGCACCACTTTCTAAGAATGTATAACCACCGCCAAACTATAAATAGGCAACTTTAAATCATAATCCAAAATATAAAATGTAAAGGCGCTGAAAATGAAACACCTACAGATCGTATACTGGCTAAGACTAGGATTGGGCATTGTCGCCGCGCTCCTATGTATAGGCTACGGAATAGCAACAGACACGATAACCAATGATCTAACTAAGATCACATTCAACACTTTTATGAATGGCATGTCCATAGCATTGGTCACTTACTTAGTATCATATTACATCATAAAACGCAAATTCACGCTCACGGTGGAAAAACCAAAAAAACTCGTAACAATGGGAATAGGCATCTACTTTCTCGCATGGCTAGTTTTCTGGATTCTACTATACACACTAATCGCCGGGCCGCCACAACCGGCCTAAGCTTCTTCTTTAAGAAAATTCTCCATAGTTGCCTGGCTCTTATCAGCCTTCAAAGTCTTAGGCTTTCCCTTCTCAGACGCCGCACCACCCACATTAGGATTATTTGCAACAGCCATTCTGCTAAGCACACGCATACAATCCGCCCAAGCCGAGAAAAATCCACGATCAAAATCTCCATGAAGCCTATTCTTCACATGATCCAAAAACTCACGCCTATAACCATGCAGAGCCGCTTTATCACCTAAATCCAATTTCGAGAAAAAGGCATACGCGTCATTGGTATTTGATCGGCGCGCAAGAAGCATCCCATATAAGGCTCTAAAATAACCTCGGTTCCACTCTGTTTTGTGCATCTTCTGTTTTAACCTCTCAAGCTCCCTTTCCGCTTCAGTGAACTGTCTATTAACTAAAAGCTGAAAGAATCGCGTAACCAGAGCTGAAGGGATAGGCATCTTCAACGCCCACGGGACTTCGTCTTCTCTTCTTCAGAAACATCCTCTATGCCGTTCTCGGTTATTTTAAATATTTCCTCACCCTCAGGCAGGTACGGGCTGGAAACTAGACGGGCAATCCGCACAGGGCCGTGAGCAGCTCTCCTCAGATAAACGCGTGTATGACTTGTATGTCCAACAATGTGACCGCCAATGGGATGAACGGCATCGCCGAAAAACACGTCTGGCTTGGCCATAACTTGATTCGTCACGACAGCAGCGGCGTTAAAAGCCCTAGCCAAACGAATAAGCTTATGCATATGCTTATTCAGCTTCTGCTGCCTGGGAGCCAGCATCTCACGACCAATGTATTCGCTTCTAAAATGCGATGTCAAAGAATCAATAATAATCAGCTTCACATTATTCCCTTTAATAACTTCGTCAGCATTATCCAGCAGAAACATTTGATGGTCTGAAGTGTAAGCCTCTGCATAGATTATGTTCTTAACAACCTGCTCGGGGTCAAGCCCCAAATGCCTAGCCATCTGCACAATCCGCTCAGTCCTAAAAGTATTCTCCGTGTCAACGTACAATGCAGCACCATTAAGCCCGCCACGTTCAGGGGACAGCTGAACATTTACGCATAATTGATGGCAAAGCTGGCTTTTCCCGCTGCCATACTCGCCGTAAAACTCTGTTATGGTTTGCGTCTCCAGCCCACCATCAAGAACGCCATCCAATGCTTTACTACTAGTTGTCAAGCGCAAAACACTCTGTCGCATTCTGAGGAGCTCATCCGCCCTTACAAAAGAAACACTAATGGAAGAGCGGGCAGCCTCAATGATGGCAAAAGCCTTCTTCTCGCTGATGCCCGCGGGCTCTAATTCACGGGCGGTAGCCATAGCCAATGACTCAACTGTATGAAACCCTAACTCCCGCAGTTTTTGAGCAGTAGCGGGACCAATCCCAGGAAGGTCTTCCAAAAACTCATACTTCTTTTTAAATGCGCCTTCCTTCTCCGCTTCCTCAGTCATAAACCATTTACTCCCTTTTACTCATGAAACAGTTAAGGCAAGCCGTATTTAAAACACACGAAGCAGAACAGCATCTAATCCGTGGAGAGATGAGTTAAAGTGAAAAGCGCAGTGCAAGCACTTGTTAATCTCATGTGGGCGACGCAGGTTTGTTACTTATGTTTTTTCAGGTGTTCTTCAAGAAGCTCACGGTAACTCTGGCAAATTTTGCCGCAGACTTTACATTGGAAAGACTCGATGGTAAACATGTTTCCGTCAGGATCAACAAAAGCAGCGGTTCGACCGCCCCAAGGTTCATCTTTTGGCTCGGTAACAAATTTGGCTCCTTTATCTCTAAGATTCTGATAGACTTCGTCAACATCGTCAACGAGCAGACAGATTTCCAATTTTGCTTTCGGCTCCAAGCCAAGCTCCACCCCGGCGATGTCAAAAATTGCATAAGTGGGCCATTCGCCCATTTTCTCAAGTCCAAGAACCTCTTGATAGAAAGACACAGACCTTTTTAGATCTGACACGCCAATTCTAATATGTGGTATCCTCTTGATATGGCTACTTCTCTTCATATAATTCTCCCCATTACTTTCACCTATGACAGTGTAACCAAAATCTTATTACTTTTGGGGTAAGCGTTAACTAAACTAGAAGTTTCCTTAGGTTTTGCGGTTAACGTGAGATAATATATAAGTACACGGTTTTTTCATAAAACTGACTAATAAGAGGAAATAGACATTGGAGACAGCAAAAATTGTGGAAAATGTCGCCTTTAACATTTTGAAGCAAGCGGTCATTTACCTGCCTGAAGATGTTAAGCAAGCGCTAAAAAAAGCGTATGCTGAAGAAACAAGCGAGACTGGCAAGACTCAGCTGAAGGCAATTCTGGACAACATTGAGCTGGCTGAAAAATACCAAGCGCCCGTATGCCAAGACACAGGTACAATAATATTCTACGTTAAAGCTGGCGCCAAAGTGAAAGATTTAGACAAAATTGAAGAAGCGCTAGTAAATGCGACGCAGAAAGCCACAAGGGAGGTTCCTCTTAGACCGAATGCTGTTGACCCGTTCACTCAGAAAAACAGCGGAGACAACACTGGAAGATTCATACCATACGTAAACTGGGAAATTGTGCCCGGCGACAGCCTAGAACTAACTGTTATGACGAAGGGCGGTGGCTCCGAGAATGTTTGCGTAACTGGAATGCTCGTGCCGGGTGAAGGAATAAAAGGACTGAAAAAGTTTGTTGTTGACGCTGTGATAAAGGCTGGTGCCCAACCATGTCCACCGACCATTTTAGGCATTGCAGTCGGGGGCGGAGCAGATATATCCATGAAGCTAGCCAAGAAAGCCTTGCTAAGACCCTTGAATGAGCCTAATTCAGACTCTGAACTTGCTAAACTTGAAAAGGAGATATTTGAGGCTGTGAATATGACTGGAATTGGGCCTATGGGGTTGAGTGGAAAGACGACAGTTTTAGACGTGCATGTGGACTATGCCTTCAGGCATCCAGCTTCCTTTCCCGCTGCTGTTGCCTTTAACTGCTGGGCTGCCAGAAGAGCCTCTGCAAGAATTAATACGGATGGAACGGTTGAATATTTAACGCATAAAATGAAATGGTGAGGTGAAAAGAGGTGGCTGTTTACAAACTTGAAACACCGATTTCGGAGGAAGAAATTCGCAAACTCAAAGTGAACGATGTGCTTTACATAACTGGAACGATAGTTACCGCCAGAGACCAAGCCCATAGAAGAGCCCTAGAACACCACAGTCAGGATAAACCTTTACCCCTAAACCTTGAGGGACTGGCCGTCTTTCACTGCGGTCCAGTGGTGAGTAAGAAAGGAGATATGTGGATTGCAGTGGCAGCGGGGCCGACAACGAGCACAAGGATGGACATTTTTGAGGACGAGTTCATAAAAAACTTCAAGGTTCGAGTAGTGATTGGCAAGGGCGGAATGGGCAAGAAGACGACGGATGCTATGGCAAAATACGGTGCTGTCTATGGCGCTTTCACCGGTGGAGCTGCGATACTTGCCGCTAGAGCTATAAAGAAAGTTAGGGGTGTTGAGTGGCTCGATCTAGGAACGCCTGAAGCGTTGTGGATTTTCGAGGTTGAGGATTTTGGTCCTTTAGCTGTTGCTATTGACTCGCATAGTAACAACCTTTTCATGGACGTTGCGAGGAACGTTGAGGAGAATAGGAAGAGGATTTATCAGAAACTTGGCTTGTCTCCCTAGTTTTATACCATTGTTTTCTGCTAATGTCTAACAATCCGTTTGAATTAAAACTTAAAAGGAAATCTTCTGGCTAAGTTCTACCCTCTAACTTGGTTTACAATTTCTTGCTCATCACGTACGCACTTTCCCCGTCCGAGTAATACCCATGTATTGTGCGAGTAATCTCAAATCCCAGCGTCTCGTAGAGGTTAATTGCCGGCGTGTTAGTTACCCTAACTTCCAGAAAGCATTGTTTAGCATTGTATAGTCGCATGCCATCCACAGCCTTGTTGACTAAGGCTTCTCCAATGCCTTTACGCCTATACTGAGGCAAAACAGCCACCGAAACAATGTGTCCCTTCTTCATTAAACCGCTAAAACCAAAATTTGATAAGCCCACTTCCATGCGGCACATTATGTAACCAACAACCTCTCCGTTCTCCTCGGCAACCATGAAGGTTTCGGGAAATCTGTGATATAGATCCATGAAAAAGTAGTCTGTGTAGTTTTCTGGCAGACACGCACGATTGATGTGCATTACCCTTTGCAAGTCGTTCACGGTAAATTTCCGCAGTTTGAACGTCTCCTGCAAAGTTTCAGCTCTCCACCGCTTTAATGAGTAAATCTCAAGATGGTTAATCACTTTTCCTATTTAACTACTTTTAGACGCTTGACTCCTCGCTTGCCTTAACTTCTGGAAATGTAAAGTTTCCATAGGGCATCGCCAAAACCTTGGCATTTTCCCTAGAGATGTTAAATGCCTCGTTTAGCGCGTCGTTTACTGCCCTTGCAGTTTTCAATTTAAAGACGTTAGTAGCGTAATAGTCCGGCATCGAAGAAACCAAAATTATCTGATGATTTTGCAACGCTTTCAGCAAATAATAGGCTTTATGCCCCCCTAAAACAAAGTTACGCTTAATCTCCCTTTCAATCGCATTCAAATCTTTAAACCTAACCATCCAATCATAAAACACCTGATTTCCATGCCCCTCCGGACACTCAGCCACCAAAATTATCACGCCGCCCCGTTTAACAACTTCAAGGGCGCTGTCAACACCCTTGTAGGCTTGGAAAAGGTTTACATCCGCTGGATGTCCACCCGGACTAACAACAACTATGTCAGCTTTACGGTCCACTGATACACGGTACATTTCATCAACAACTTTAACCCCTTCATAGAAAGCCTGCTCCAAATCACCAGCGAAAGCCTTAACAACTTCACCTTTACTGTTAGTTACGACATTTAAGATGAAATCTACTTTTACTAGTCTTACGGCTTCAGCCATGTCCTCATGAATGGGGTTTCCATCTAAAACTCCCGTTTTTGCATCTGGATGCAAAATCATGGCATGATTACGCTTTATCGTTTCTTCGCCTGAAACCGCGGGCAAAACACTTTTCCTTCCGCCACCATAACCAGCATAATAATGAAAACAGACATCACCAGTCAAGATTTTCACATCTGCCTCAGCAAAAACACGGTTTAAATGAATCTTTGTTCCATGCTTCTGAGTTGTACCTACATAAACCAAGTCTTCTGCCTTGCAGTCATGGCTTATGGCGCTCACACGGCTAAGAATCCCCTCACCTAAAAGCCTAACAGCTTCTTCACGCGTAACAGCCCTATGCGTTCCACAACCAAAAATAACCGTTATATTTTCATCCTCCACGCTAGCCGCGTTCAGTTCATTAAGCAAAGGCGGAACCATAAGATGGCTTGGCGCAGGTCTGGTGGCGTCGTCCACAACTATTGCCACTTTATGCTCAGACTTAACAATCTCGCCCAGCCTCTTTGAACCGATAGGCTCTTTCAAAGCCCTCTCAATCTCAGCTTTAGCATCTGGCACGCCGGGCTTTTCACGAGGCTCAACTGAACCCAGAAAATTTCTTGTTGGAATCCTAGCGCACACCTCAGTTTTTCCGTAAGGAAGCCAAACATCAACCATAAGGCATCACTTGAATAGGAAAACACGCAAACAGCAACTATTAAGCCTTATTAAACAAAGGGCAAATCTCAAATTATAAGACAGCAGCACAAGTTCTTTAAAACCTAAATGCAATAATTATTAAACGTGAGGAATTAATATGTCAATCGAAAAAACTCCTGAAAAAAATGAGATTCTATTTGTGTGGTTTAACCGTTATGCTGGAGTAACCATTAAAACCCCATCTAAAACACTTGTAATAGACCCCGTGGACGTGAAATCCCGAGACTTCCAAAATGTCGATACAATTCTAATCACCCATGAACATTATGATCATCTAGATCAATCACTCGTTTCAGAAATCCACAAACAAAAGAATTGCATGGTTGTGGCTGATCCAACGTCCACAAGAAGATTACAAAACATAATACCTTCAGAAAAACTACATGAAATTCGGCCCGGCTCAGAGGTGAAACTTGACGAAGTCTCTGTAAGAGCTGAAAAATGTAATCATCCAGCAGCCACGCCAGTATCCTTCATAATCACGAGCGAAGACGGCGTCAAGGTTTTCCACACAGCAGATAGCCTACCATTTCCTGAGATGGCAACCATAGGCGAAAGAGAAAAACTCGATGTTGTTTTCTGCACTGTTGGTGCGATCGCACCTGGCGCATCGCCTGAAACAGGCTTTGAAATTGCAAGATTAACAAAACCTAAGGTAGCGGTTCCCTACCATACAGGATCAGCCGCGGACCAAAAGAAGTTCGCCGAACTTCTAAAAAAGGAAATGCCAAAAGTCACCTGTCTAGTACCCGAAGTCTGCAAAATATACCAAATTTCCAAACGGACGTGAAACATTGTCTATGGAAAAAGACAGCGAAGCCATAAAGGTTGAAGTCTGCAAGATTCTAAACAAGATAGGTGCCTTACAGTTCGGAGCCTTCAAACTCACAAGCGGAAAAATAAGCCCCTACTACATAGACTTGAGGGTCGTTCCAAGTTTTCCAGATGCTTTCCAAAAAGTCTGTGATTTCTACGTTGGCTTCATAAAAGATGAGATAGGCGTGAAGAATTTTGAGAGAATAGCCGGAATACCAGTTGCTGGCATACCATTTGCATCACTAATTGCCTATAATTTGAAGAGACCTTTCCTGTATATACGCAGAGGTGTGCGCCTTCATGGGAGACAAAGAAGAATAGAAGGAATTCTTGCACCCGGAGACCGTGTTTTACTAATTGACGACCTAATCACAACAGGTTTATCCTTAAGAAAGGCGGCAAAAGCCCTAAAGGCTGAGGGCGGAGTGGTGACTGATGCAGTCGTGCTTCTTGACAGAGAAGAAGGCGGAAAAGAAAAACTTGAGAAAAGCGGAATAAAGCTTCACGCACTGCTTAATGTTAGCGAGATATCCAACAGGCTGTATGAAATAGGAGCAATAGACAAAGAGCAACTGAAAACTATTTTAAAACAGATTAAAAAAGGATAAAAGCAATAGAAATCTTAGGTTAAAGGGGCATTATTCATAGAATATTAGTTCTTGCTCCTCAAGTATTTTATGAAGCTTATGCACTGCGTCATAAACGTCTTGTTCTTTTTTCGCTCCAGTGCAAACAAGTTTCCCGCTTGCAAACAACAATATGACAACTTTGGGCTCACCCATTCTGTAAATTAATCCTGGAAACTGCTCTGGCTCATACATCGTTCTTCCAAGGGTATATGCTGCTTTTTCCAAGTCTATCATCCCGCCTAAGCTGGCAGAAGCAACAATATTCTGAATTCTTAACTCTGGTTTGCTAATGATTATTATCCCGCCCTTTTTCAGTTCTTTGATCACCTTCATAACTGCTCTACGGGCTTCCTTTTCCGACTTTGCTCCTGTGCAAACCATTTTTCCAGAGTTAAAAATCAAAGTAGCAGTCTTCGGTCTCTTCAGTCTAAACACCAATCCGGGAAACTGTTCTGGACGATACTCCACGCCCGGATAACCCTTCACAACGGCGTTTAAGTCGACTTTCTGATTTAGGGTTGCAGAAGCAACAACGTTTTCAATGTTTACTATGGATTTAACCTTCGGCATGAAACACCACTTCCTATTAGTGAATGCTTAAATACCCTTTATAAAGCCTTGGCTTCAAAAGTCTTTTCCACATCTTCCTTCTGTTCAGCTTTGGCTTCCTTGCCTGTAAATGCTGGAATAACAAACTCCACGATTACAAGAATAATAATGAGAACGATTATTATGAAAATTCCCGAAGAATTGTGCAGAAAAAGTGCGATGTGCCCAACCCAAGGAATTCGCATAATAACCTTACCAACTACACGATCTTGCGGAATATTAGGATATAGAGAGTCAGGTCCTAAGTTGCCATCGCCTTTTGTCTGGAAATAAATCTTGCCACCTCTTGTTTCATTTGCAATAGCCCTATGGACAATTAGTTCATCGCTGTCTGGTTTACGAAATACTATGATGTCACCATCGGAGTGCGCAGCTTTAATCTCTTTAGGGTCTACTCCTTGAACGACGATTAAGTCTCCTATGTGAAGTGTGGGAGAGAAAGGGTGGGACCATCCGTTACAATCAGAACCTGACAAAGTGCACATGCTGCCAGAGGCTACTGCTAAAGCGGGATACTGTGTGTTCAATATTAATTGTGAGCCATACCAGAATCCAAAAACTACTACTATGATTAGAATAATCATTATCGCTGTTTTGAAATACTCGTTTTTCAATAGTTGTTTGAATGTTTCTTTTGCCAATGTTATGCCTTCTGTTGGGCTTAAGCGTTCTTGTTGGTTTAGTCTTCCGTGTTTTAAAACTTAACGCTTTGAGATTTGAAAAAATAAAAGGGGAAATTGTGTGCAACCTTAGTTAGAGTTCTACGCTTTCTGCGCCTAGTTTGGCTTTACTTACAACTCCCTTGAATTTCCTGCCGCATTTTGGGCACTCGTACATGCCGAATATTGTTACTGTAATTCTCATTTTTCTGTCTGGAAACGGGGCGATGAGCTCCCATGTCTTATATGGATCCTTCGCAGGTGTTCTGCATTCTGGGCAGATGTTTTCTCTCGTTTGACTCTTCGGCATGTGAAGTCGCCAGTATTCTCCAGACGTTTAAATCTTCCTTTTGCTTAATACTTCTCGGAAGGGTTTCTTGCATCTTGGGCAGTCGAAGAGTCCAATTTCTAGCTGCATTCTTTTTCCAGATTTATCTGGGCGTCCAGCCATCGTCCACTTCTTTTTGGGTGTTGCAACAATGCTTCCGCATTTTGGACACTTAGCCATTTAATTTCCTCCAATATGTCTCAATAACCATGGTTTCTGATGATGATAGATAAATAATTTTCCATTGCTTTTGGATAGAAAATCTCTATTTAAACGTCATGTTTATACATGTTTTTTGCAAATAAAAAACGATCATGCAAAAACTTTTAAGTTAAAGCCTAAAAATGCATACGCAACAGGATAGAATGACTATGGAGGAAGATTTGGCTTCATTTGCTGTTGATTCTGCTTCCGAATTCGGTGCAGACTACGTTGACGCAAGGCTCGAAGACCATTACAATGAGCTTATAATGGTTGCTGATGGCAAGACTCAGCGAGGGGTTATTAATCGTAAACGTGGAATGGGCATCCGAACGCTGGTTAATGGTGCATGGGGCTTCCTGTCAACAACAGATTTAACCAAAAAAGGCATAAGGCAAACAGTTGAAATTGCATTAAAAATGGCAAAAGCATCAAGCAAGCACGTTCCAACACCAGTTAAACTTGCACCCACAAAAGCCTATGAAGTTTCCTACAAGACTAGAGTGAAAGTTGACCTTGAAGACGTAGCCTTTGAGGATAAGCTGAAGCAGATAATCGCCTGGGAGAAAAAGCTACACACATCTAAGAAAATTGTTCGGGGACTTGCGGAGTACACTGGAATAAAGATTAATAAAATCTTTGTGAACAGCGAGGGCGCAAACATTCGTTTTTCTAACTCGTTAACTTGGATTTCACTGAAAGCGGATTCTAAGAAGGGCGCTACAACTCAGTTTTATGAGAAAACTGTTGGGCATTCTGGTGGATACGAGATATTCCAAAAGAATGATATGGAGGAGATGAGTTCAGAAATTGGGCAGAAGGCAGAAAGCCTACTCAAAGCCAAAGCCGCTAAAACCGAAAAAAATGCCACAGTCGTCCTTGACAACGATTATGTCGCCTTACTTGTCCATGAAATTGTTGGGCATCCAAGCGAAGCCGATAGGGTTCTTGGACGGGAAGCTGCTTGGGCTGGAACGACATGGTGGGCTGGCAAAATCGGTGACAAAATAGGCTCAGACCATTTTACAGCCTACGACGATCCAACAATCCCAAGTACCTTAGGATATTATCTATATGATGATGAAGGTGTGAAAGCTGAGCGGAAAGTGCTTATTGATAAGGGTGTTTTGAAGGGACACATGCACAGTCGTGAAACCGCTGCCATTTTCGGCGCTAAACCAAATGCTGGGATGCGGGCGATAACGTTTGAGTATATCCCATTGATACGAATGTCAAACACATTTTTTGGAGAAGGCGATTGGAAAAAAGAAGAATTAATTGAAGAAACCAAGCATGGATACTTAGTTTCTCGTATGCGGCATCCATCGATTGATGACAAACGTTACAATTGGACTATTAGTGCTCAAGAGGCTTACGAGATCAAAAATGGAGAGTTAACGACGCATTTAAGAGACATGGCCTTAACATCCACCGCGCCTAAATTCTTCAAGAGCATAAATGCTGTTACTAAAAAAATCGAGATTGCACCCTTGCCAGGGTGTGGCAAAGGTGACCCAATGCAAGCATTATACGTTGGAAATGGTGGTCCACACATTCGTGGAGTAGCTACGATTTTGGGGGTGAAATAATATGGCATCAATTTTAACAAGTTTGAAGAAAACTGGAGAAAACGTTCTGAAAATTGCTCAGAGGAAGGGACTTGATGAGGCTGAGGCTTATCTAGTTTCAAACAAGGTGCTTACCATACGATTGGTGAACAACGCTGTTTTCGAATCCAAGAGTGTGCATGATATCGGTGTTGGATTAAGGGTGATTAAAGGAAATATGCTCGGCTTTAGTTCAACGGCGGATCTCTCCCAAAAATCTTTGGAAAAACTTGTGAATGACGCTGTGTCTACTGCAAAAGCGAGAAGGCTGCCTTTTAAGTATTCTTTTCCAAGGCCTAGAAAAATACCGAAAATTGCCGGAATTCATGATAAGAAGTTGGCTGAGCTTCCGTCTGAAAAGGCTGTTGAACTTGCTTATGACATGGTGGAGTCGTCATTGGCGCATAGCAAGAAAATCGTGGATAACGCTGGAGTGCTAAATGTCGTGAACTATGAAAACCTGGTGCTGAATACCCACGGAGTTTCAGCAGAAAACACGGGAACATTTTTTGAGGCCAGTTTAAGTGCAACTGCAAAGAGTGGTGGAAACGTTTCTGAGGGTTCTGACGCAACGGCAGGCAGAAGCCTAAAAGAGTTAAAGCCTAAAGAAATTGGGGAGAAGGCTGCAGAAATGGCTATTTCTGGACTGAAATCTCAGAAGTTAAAGGAAAACACGTATACGGTGATACTTGATTACGAACCAACGGCAGGAGTACTCAACTACGTCGCCATGCTAGTAAGTCCAATGAATGCAAGGCTTTACTTTCCACTTTTCTTGGATAAGCTGGACAAAAGGGTAGCTAGCTCACAGATAACCCTATTTGACGACCCCCTTATGCCTAGCGGCGTAGGTTCGGAACCAGTGGACGACGAAGGAACTCCATCTAAAAAACAGGTGATAATTGACAAAGGCATCTTCAAGAGCTTCGTTTACGACAGCTTTTATGGAGCTATTGAAAAGAAGAAAACTACTGGAAACGCTGTTCGTGCATCATTTGCGGTTGGCGTAAGCTCTTTTCCAGGTAAAAACTACAATGGCGAGCCAATTCCAGTTCCTAGAAATCCATACTTTAAACCTGGAAAATGGAAGCGGGAAGAAATCTTGGAGGAAACGAAGCAAGGCTTGCTTGCCAGTCGTTTTCATTACACTCGATTGACAAATCCAACGCGCGGAGATTTTACAAGTGTTTTAAGGATGGGGCTTTACGCAGTTAAGAACGGCGAAATAGTTAGTGCAGTAGCGAAATCTAGGCTTTTGGACAACTTGCTGAATATTTTGCAGAATGTGGACGCTGTTTCTGATAAGCTATTTGTAGCTGGAGGCTGGGGAAGCTACTGCCATACACCTGCGATACGAACAAAAGCACATGTCGCTCCAATAGACTAGAGAATCCGTCAATCCCTTTTTTCTAAAGGTTTATGCTCTTTTACCGACAATAGCATATTCCAAAAATAGGGGTTTAGTAAAAAGTATATAAGTGTATTATTCTACTTTTCTTTTGGTGGAAAAATTGACCGTAACCATAAAAATTGAAGACACAAAAAAAGAAAAACTAGACAAGTTCCTCGCCTCCCTACTACTCAGGGAAGGCATAAAAATAACCTTACAAGAAGCAATCGGTCTAATGGTAGACTATGCCCTCGAAAACGAAGAAGAAATAATCAAAAGACTTAAAGAATTACCACCACTAGAAGAGGACCCCGCATGGAAATCTCTTGAAAAACCAAAACACTGGGGAATAAAAGACTCCTCAAGGAGAATAGACAAATTCCTCTACGGGAGATAGAAAATATGGCAGTATTCGTTGACACAGGCATTTTTGTTGCCCTACGGAATGCTGATGACGAATTCCACACGAGAAGCAAAGAGCTAATGAAAAGGGCGTTAAAAGGCGAGTTCGGTACAATATACACGTCAGACTACGTCATAGACGAGGCAGTAACGACAGCCCTAGTGAGGACGAGAAGACACGACCTAGCCGTAGATGTCGGCAGTTACATCATTGAATCTCCAAGAATCGCAAAATTGTGGACCACAAAAGACGTCTTTGACGTAGCGTGGGAAAAATTCAAAACATTCAAGGATCAACTCCTAAGCTTCTCTGACTGCGTATCATTAGTCCTCATGGAGAAAAACCGCATCAGGCAAATCATAAGTTTTGACTCGGGCTTTGACGGAGTGATCCAGAGAATCTACTAACCAATTCAAATTAATGACCAATACACTGTGGCTTCCCAAAATACAAAATGCTTTTACCTATGGTTTTGCGCTATTCCTATCAGCATCGAGGCTAAACCAACATTGAAAGAACCCCCAAAAAGTGCTTTTGACTTGCTTGTTAAGCCCGTTCGAAGGCTTGTCGAGCAGAGGGGTTTCTCAAAACCGACGGAACCGCAGGAGAAAACCATCCCAAAGATTCTTGAGAGGAAAAATGTTCTTCTCATTTCGCCCACCGCCACTGGCAAGACTGAGGCTGCGTTCCTGCCAGTTTTAAGTATGCTTCTTCAGGAGCCGCAGGTTCCGGGCATAAAGGTCTTGTATATCACGCCTTTGCGGGCTTTGAACAGGGATATGCTTGAAAGGCTTGAGTGGTGGTGCAACAATCTGGATGTAAAGTTGGCTGTGAGGCACGGCGACACAGAAACGAAGGAAAGGACAAGACAAGCCAGAAGCCCACCAGACATTTTGATTACAACTCCCGAAACATTGCAGGCGATTTTGTCTGGCTGGATAATGCGGCAACACCTGCAAAGTGTAAAGTGGGTGATAATAGACGAAGTGCATGAGATGGCTGACAGCAAACGCGGAAGCCAGCTTTCCCTAGCTCTGGAAAGGCTCATGTCTATGATTGGCAAAGACTTCCAAATAATAGGATTATCCGCGACCATTGGCAGTCCAGAGAAGGTGGCTCAGTTTCTCGTTGGAAAAGGGAGAAGTGTTGAAATCGTCCGCGTTCCAGTTGCTAGGATGATGCGGTTGAAGATAGTTTTTCCGAAGCCAGATGATGAAGATTTTAGGCTTGCTGGGCAGCTTTACACACATCCGGAGGTTGCTTCTAGGCTGCGGATAATCCGCGACTATATTAGTAAGCATAAGTCTGTGCTCCTGTTTACTAACACCCGAGCTATATCGGAAGTTTTGGCAAGCAGATTCAAAGTTTGGGACATAGACTTTCCAGTCTCAATACATCACGGCTCCCTAGCAAAGCCATCACGAATAGCTGCGGAAAGAGGCTTGAAAAACGGCGAATTAAAAGGACTTGTTTGCACAAGCAGCCTCGAACTGGGCATAGACGTGGGCAGAATAGACTTGGTAATACAGTACATGAGCCCAAGACAGGTTACGAGGCTTATACAGCGCGTGGGCAGAAGTGGTCACAGAATTGGACGCATAGCCGAGGGAATAATTGTTGCAATGGACTCTGATGATACTCTTGAAGCCTTAGCCATAGCAAGAAAAGCCCTAAAAGAGGATCTGGAACCCGTTGAAATTCCCCCTAAACCTTACGATGCTTTATCGCATCAAATAGCAGGGTTGTTGCTCAAGCAAAGAAGGCTCGAATTTGAGGAAATTCTGGAAATGTTCAGAAGCGCCTACCCATACATGGATTTGACGATGGAAGATGTTGAAAAAATCCTTAGGTATATGCATCAACGTTTTCCACGCCTAGCATGGGTTTCCTTCGAAGATAAAGTGGTTTTGAAGCCTCGGAGAACAAAAGCCCTCTTCGAGTACTATTTTGATAATCTATCTATGATACCTGAAGAGAAACAGTTTCTCGTTGTTGATGAGTCAAGTGACTCTGCTATAGGAGTTTTAGACGAAGCCTTCATGGCTGAATATGGCAAACCAGGAATAAAATTCATCATAAGAGGAAGTCCTTGGCGGATTCTGCACGTTTCCGAAGAAAGAGTTCATGTGAAACCAGTTGATGACCCTACGGGGGCTATACCAAGCTGGATAGGTGAAGAAATTCCGGTTCCGTTTGAGGTTGCTGAGGAAGTAGGCTTCATTAGAGGTTTTGTTGAAGAACAAATGAAGAACGGGCTTTCACCAGAAGATATAACTGCTAAACTAAGTGAACAGTATCCATCTGACAAAGACACCATCTTGCGTGCGATAGCCGAAACAATGGAGCATGTGGCGGCTGGATTTGCAGTTCCTACCGACAAACGAATAATCTTCGAAGACTGGGAAGAATTCGTCATCGTTCACGCTAACTTCGGTTCCCTTACGAACAGAGCCTTAGCCCAATTAATAGGTCAGCTACTATCTGAAAAAATTGGATACAGCGTCGTTGTTCAACACGATCCATACCGCATTTTCGTACAGACAATGGGGGCTGTAAACGCGGATCAGATAGTCGCATTGTTTAACGAGATGCGGGCCATGTCAGACCAAGCAATCAGAGATAGCCTAACAAGAGCGACTGTGAAAACTGGGCTTTTCAAGAGGAGAATGATTCATGTAGCACGGCGTTTTGGAGCGTTAAAGAAGTGGGCTGACTTTAGCAACATCAGCCTACAAAGATTAATTAAAAGTTTTGAGGACACGCCAATTTACGAGGAAGCCCTAAAGGAAGTGTTCACAAAGGACCTAGACTTGGAAAAACTTGTTCACGTTCTCCGAAAAATCCGTGAGGACGAAATTCATCTGCAGAAAATTGAGACTGGTGGAAATGCAACCCCCGTCGCTCGTGTGGGCATCGAGCGGGTAAGCATGAAAACAGATTTGATTCCGCCGGAAAGGATGCGAGCCGTGCTCATAGAATCCGCCAAAGCAAGATTGCTAAACGAAACATGCGATTTCATATGCACAAACTGTTGGAGTTACATGGAAATGATACGCGCGAAAGACTTGCCGGAAAAGCCAAAATGTCCTAGATGCGGCTCCACAGCAATAGGGCTTCTCAAAGTTGAAGAAGAGAGAATGCTTCCACTTATCGAAAAGAAGGGCGAAAAATTGACTAAAAACGAAGAAAAACTGCAGAAACAAGCAGTGCAAACAGCGCGGCTAATAGCAAAATATGGAAAAGCAGCAGCGGTTGCTTTATGTGCCAGAAAAATTCAAACATCAGATGTTAGTGGCGTTCTCGAAGAGGAGCATAAACTTAGTGACAGATTTTATGAGTTGGTTCTTGAAGCCGAACGCAAGGCTATGAGCAAAAGATTTTGGTAATACTTAGAGACTTACAACAACTCTTAAATGAGGGTCTATCTTATTGTGCGTGAGCATCGCTTGCTTAAGGAGATTAAAGGTTTGGAAATAAGTCGAAAGAAACTACGG
Source organism: uncultured Candidatus Bathyarchaeia archaeon (assembly GCA_964535965.1). Classification (GTDB taxonomy): domain Archaea; phylum Thermoproteota; class Bathyarchaeia; order Bathyarchaeales; family Bathycorpusculaceae; genus CAZHWZ01. Next base: position 18,541 of record CAZHWZ010000028.1, read on the forward strand.
GAAGAGGTTCTTGATAGGATCAAATACGTTAAGACATGTGTTCTAGCTAGAGAATTGTGCCTTTTGGTTCGCACAAACAGGGCTGTGCTGGACCCCAAAGACGTGCATGAAATCTGCCTACATATATCAAACCTATGCAAAGAAGAGGGATGCGAAGAGCCCAGTGAGCTGTGCAGCAAAGCTGCTGAGGCTGTCGGTTCTGTGGATGAAGCAAAATACCTTGAGTTATGCGCTCAAAGCGCCATGAAATGCGGAGAAGCCAGAAGGCCTGCACCTAAAAAGGCCACTTATGTTGCTTAAAACTGTATGGAAAAATCTTTTAAAAGAACAAGGATTATTGGTTAAATCAGAATAGGTAACAAGTTTGGTTTGAATGGGGGCTTATGAACTGTTCATAGCGCCTTACGTTCCAAGTCCACCGCAAGTAATCCGCCAAATGCTTATCCTAGCTGAATTAAAACCTGGAGAAGTTTTCTTCGACTT
>CAZHWZ010000029.1:0-18341 GCA_964535965.1 uncultured Candidatus Bathyarchaeia archaeon
AAGAGATGCTAAGTTCAGCTGAAGATGCAGTCAGTTTTGCTTTAAAGAAGGGTGCTGACGAAGCCGAGGCTTTTGCGTACCAAGGTCTCACAGCCAACGTTACCATTGAACGGGGACAGATTGCCAGAAGCTCTCGGATAATTGACCGAGGATTAGGGGTTAGGGTCATAATTGACAAGGCTGTAGGTTTCTCCTATACAAACATGATGGAAAGCAAGGCAGCAATTGAAGAAACTGTTATCAAGGCGTTAAGTTCTGCTAGGGCAAGTAAACCAGATGAAGGCTGGCGCGGCCTTCCCTTCAAGAAACCCTTTGCATCAGTTGAAAACACCTATGACAGCAACATTGTTGATTTGCGTTCTGAGGATTTAGTAAAAATAGCTTCCGTGATGTTGGATGCAGCCGAAAAGAAGGACAAACGAGTTTTTCCAATAGAGGGAGGAGCTGGTGCATCATATCTCTCTCAAGCTATCGCTAACTCAAACGGCATTGTAAGCTTTGACCATGGAACAATTATTGAATGTAGTTTAGCAACGATAGCGCGTGAAGGAAGCGAAGTAACACCAGTATGCTTCGAATTTAGCGCCGAAAGAAGCTACAATATTGACCCTGAATGGGTTGGTGAAGAAGCCGCACGACTGGCGGTTTCAGCGCTAAAAGCCAAAAAAATAGAAACAAAAAGCACCAGCGTAATATTTACTCAATTCACATTGCAACAGCTTCTTTATTACACTTTAATCAACGCGGTTAAGGCGGACTACGTGCAGCGGAACCAATCCGCATTTAAAGGCAAGATTGGAGAAACTGTTGCTTCTAAAATTGTGACGATTTACGACGACGGCCTATTTAACAGCGGTCTTCGTACATGGAAATTTGATGGTGAAGGGGTTCCTCAACAAAAAACGCTCATCATAGAAAATGGTGTCCTACGTAACTTCATTTATGATAATTATACCGCTAAAAAGGAGGGGAAAGAAAGCACTGGAAACGCCATAAGAGCTGGATATTTATCCACACCAAATGTGGATGCCACAAACTTTCATCTGATGGCTGGAAGCAAGTCGCCGGAAGAGCTTATCGGTGAAGTAGATGAAGGGCTTCTCGTATATTATTTGCAAGGTGCGCACAGTAGCAATCCAGCCAGCGGAGAGTTCTCCGTTGTTGTAACTCCCGCTTGGAGAATCCGTAATGGCGAAATTGCGTACGCAACTAAGGGGGTAATGTTAGCTGGTAACGTTTTCCATGTATTAAAAAGTATTTCTGCGCTTGCTAATAACGAAAGAAAAATCGGGCAATTGGTGGCGCCGTGGGTTCTTGTAGAAAATGTTAAAGTCGTCGGAAAATAATAACTAGACGTTCGTTAAGTGTACAGGAGAGGCGAGAAATTGAGAGACAAAATCAAGCAAATATTCCTTAAGTTCAATACGCCTCGTAGAATAGTTCAGTTCTTGTCCTTTATATTTTTTAGCGCAATAATCTTTAACTTGGGTGCGTTGCCGCTTTTGCTTCCTGTTCTCTGGACATGGGGTCTTCAACAAAATACTATGGGCGACGCCTTTACAGCTATACAACTGATGCTTAGTGGATGGAAAGACATTAACGTTGTCTTTCCGTGGCTTGCAGTAGCCTCATTTCTGATAGTAGGCATATTAATTGGTAAATCCTTGTGTGGTTGGGTTTGTCCCTTCGGCTTTATTCAAGATTTAATAGGTTCTATTAAACGTAAACACATGGAATTTTCCGTAAGAACTCATGAGAGTATGGTTTACGTGAAATATGCTGTTTTAAGCATTTCCTTGTTTATTAGTATGACCTTTTCCGCTGCAAAAGTTATGGGAGTGAGCACAGGTTATGAAAGCGCTTTAGGCATTTTTGCTTATGCGCCTTTCACTACATTGAGTCCAGCAGAAACCTTGTTTGGAACATTGCCCAGGATGATTTCAGACTTTCGTATAGCGGTATCGCAAGTGCCATTTTTGGATGTTGCCTCTGGGCTCTTGACGCTTCCTCCCCTCTTCTGGGTTCAATTCTCTATCATGGTTGGCATCCTTGTTTTTGCAGCTTATGTTCCACGTGGCTGGTGTAAATATTTCTGTCCACATGGGGCAATAATGGCGATTATGAACAGATTTAGTTTTCTTGGTTTACGTAGGGACTTGGTCAAGTGCGCTAAGGGAGAATGCCGAGTCTGCGTCGAAACTTGCCCAATGCGAGTTCGCATTTTAGATTTGCCTTGGGAGAAATTCAGTGATCCCGAATGCATCTACTGTTTAAAGTGTGTTGATGCTTGCGAAAATAAAGCCATCAAATTGAAATATCCATAGTCTTCTTCGTTTGATTGTCTAAGCCCAAAAACTCTTTGAATACTCGTTTAAAACAGTTTCGTAGATGGCTTTTGTCTGGTGTGCTATTTTATTCCAATCGTATTTTTCTTGAACTTTTTTGCGAGCATTCACTTTTATACGGTTCGCATAATCCTCGTCAAGTAGCACCTTTGTTATTCCCCACGCTAGCGAATCAGGATTATTCACATAAACTTTAACACCAGTTACATCGTGTTCAACTATTTCTGATAAACCACCAGCGTCCGAAACCACGACTGGGCTTTCTGCAGCCATCGCCTCAAGAGCAACTATCCCGAAGGGTTCGAAAAGGGATGGCACAACAGAAACATCCGCGCATTTCTGCAATCTTTTCAGAGTTTCATCATCTACGAATCCTGTGAACAATACTTTATGAGCTAATCCAATGTTTTTAACGAGGCTTGAGAGTTGTTCCTTCATGTATCCGTTGCCAACTATTATAAACTTCGCATTGACTTTTTCCAGAACCTCGGAGATGGCATTGACAAGTATATGAGCCCCCTTCTCATACACTAGCCTTCCCACAAAAAGCACAATTTTCTCTTCAGGCAAAGCAAACTTGCTTCTGAACTGACTTAGCTTGTTCTTCTCCAATTTTTCATACACTTCGGTATTCACGCCGTTTGGAACCATAACTACCTTATCTACAGGAAGCCCAAAAGCCCATTGAACATGCGAAATCATGTAATTGCTGCAGCATATAACCTTCCAAGCCTCATAAGTTAGCCACGCCTCTGTTTCATGAATCATCCTTTCATAATCAAAGTGAATTCCGTTTCTGCGTCCAATTTCAGTGGAATGTATTGTGGCTAAAAGCGGCTTTCTGAAAACATGCTTTAGGCCTATTCCTGCATTTGCAGCAAGCCAGTCGTGAGCATGAAAGACATCAACTTTTCCACCCAGACTGTTAACGAGAGCAGCTGCCTCTTTCTGCATATTAACGTTCATCAAGTAAACCCATGTTGCAAAATCTGGTGAAGGGTTCTTGTAGGAATCTATTCGAAAAACTTCCACTCCATCAACATTTTCGTGTTGAGGTGCCCCGGGAAAATCGCATGTAACCACATAAACATTTACACCGTTTTTCGCCAGACTTTTAGATAGATAATAGACATGTGGGGATATTCCACCAATAATCCTTGGTGGAAACTCCCATGTGAGCATCATTACGGTTAATCCTCTAGTCATTTAGTGGTTCAGTCTCCCTGCGACATTTTGTAGGTTTCTAAAACGTTCTTCATCCAGTTGGCAGATTTTGGCGAAATGACTTTTACCTTTTCTAAAGGAACCTTGTATAACCTAAAAACTTCGTCCCGCATCCATTCAGACTTCACAATTAGTTTTTCCGCTTCATACATACCCAACCACTCGATGCTTTTGATAGCCATGTTGAAAGGCGAGTTGGCATTATGAGAACGGTGTTCCTCGAGGCTTTCAACCGAATAAATAAACGGTATTTTAAGCGCTTTCTTTAAAGTGACCGCAGCTGGGATGAAATGCCAATCGTGCACATCTATCAGGTCTACATGCTTATTTGTGTTGTAATAGATGTTTGCTGCCGCCCTTTCAACTTCCTGATTTAAGGTGAGAACCCATGTGAGAACGCCGATGTGCGTGCGAACCGGATTCTTTACCCTGCAAGTTTTAACGCCTTCTGGCTCATCATATTGTCCTGTCAAGAAGTCATGATACGTGACCACGTATGTTTCCACGTTACTTTTGACAAGCTGCACAGCAAGCTCTCTGACATAGTTTGCGAGCTGCCCAACTATTCTAGGCGGGTACTCCCAAGAGAAAATTATAACACGCATTGTTTTCACTATGTAAAGAGTGCACAGACCTTTATTATCCCGCTTCCAGTCAGGTAGTACCGTTTTTTCCCCTCGTTATCCATGAAGCTTTCCGCAAATCCTTCTAACCTATAATTGTCTAGAATTCTCTCTACTTCTTTTATGTCGATTTGTAAGACTTGTGCCAGCTCTTCGCTTCTTCTGGCTAGGTCTGGAGCCGTAGCACATAGGTTATGCAGTGTTTGCAGAATTTTTTCTGATAGAGGAAGCTCTTCTCTCAATCGTTTCACCTTAGCATTAAAGCATATTTTTAGTAAACGTTTTCTTATAAAAGCATACGCAAGTCTATTTCAATAGTATTTGGTTGCTGTTTGCGTTTGTTTGCTTAATTCGTTAAACCTTTCCTTAACAACTTTAATCAGTGATTCTCTAAGCATTTTCCCTCTCAGTTTTGAAAGTCTTATCTTCCTTAATTGTTCTGTTAATGTTTTGTCGTGAAGCGATTTTTCTGCCCACCTTTCAAAGTCTCCGCGACTGTCGTGAAATTCTATGGATTTTACGTTGACTTCTCGAAGAGCTTTTGTAAATCCTTTTAGGCTCCATGCCATTATTCCAGTGAAGTTCTTTTCTCCTGTATTTGAGTAAAATAGAAATGGTTCATTTGCTGCAACAGTCGCAAGTCTCACTCTGTTTTCAAAGTCAAGTATTGCCGCCTGTGCTGTTACAAAGGCATCTGTTGGGGAGTTAAATGGGCTGAAATAGGAGTGCACTTCGCCCGGTGCTCCGCCCGCAGTAAACATATAGTAAAGGTGGTCGCTTGTCTGAAAGCACCTCCACAACTCTATAAATTCCTTATCATCCGTCTCCTTAACAAGCGACTCGAGTCTCCTTACACTCGTGTAGTAAGCCCACTGCATAGTGTTTCCAAGCCAGCAGCTCGCATCCCTTTCTAAATCAGCCCAAGAAACGGTTCCGCCAAGTTCAGGAACATCAATCTCTCCTATAGGCGCGTACTTCTCTACAACTTCAGAAGGCGTAGCCATGTGCAGATGCCACCACTTCAAAATTTCTCTCGGCAGATGTTTTAGGAAGTCATGTATGCCTGTTTCTGGCCAGTGGTGCTCTCCAAAGGTTTCATAGTCAGGGAAAATGTTAATACAATGGCCTGGAATGGCTGCTAACCAACTTGCATATTTATCCGCTGTTAGCGGCCATTCACTCCACCATCTTGCCGAGAATCTAAACCCTATATCATCCGTCAGTTTATAGTTTCTCAGCAGCACCTTGATTTCTTTGCAGTCTTTTGGTTTGTAAAGGTAGTTTGGCGACTTTTCTTTTAGGATTCTTTCTATACCTTCTGTGAAGATTCCCTTGTAACCAAGTTTTTCCACAGTTCTTGCTATTGCATTGTTATAAAGTAGCTCAGCGTTTTCGAAGACTTTCGGCGTGTAATTAAGCAAGTCTTTCATTATTTGTTGATGCATTTTCACTTGTTCGATAAATTCGTCTCTTTCTGGGTAAAGGCTTGCAAGGGAATGATAATAGGTTTGGCTTAAAAATTCAACACAACCAGTTTCTGCAAGTTGTTTGAAGGATTCCAAAAGGTCTTTGCTGAACAACTCGCACTGTTCTAGGAAAACCCCGGAGATGCCGAATGAAACTTTGACTTGTTTTTTCTCCCTTTTGTATTTGTCGATTAGGTCAAGTAATATTTGGTTGGATGGGAAGTAACATTTTTTACAGGCTCTCTCAAAAACTTCTCTGTTTACTGCTTGGTCAAAATAGTAGTTGAAGAGTTCTTCCTTCCTTGAGCGCTTAAAAATTTTGTTTTCCCAAAAGAGAGTTCGCCTAATCCTATGGGGTTGATGAACTTCAAACACAAACACGATGTCTGTCAACGCGTTAGCCTCAATTTAACTAAATCATTTTGTCACTTATTTCTGATTTGTTATTTTGGGGTAACACACTCCAGCACTCCCAAGAACAAGAAGAAAGCAAGGTAGTCGACTTAATCGGGAAAATAACTAGCACATAAAAAATAGAGGGAAAGTTTAGGGTTTACGGGCAGCTGCTTTTTCGAGGGCGACAACGCCTGGCAGTTTCTTGCCCATTAGAAACTCAATCAGCGCTCCGCCAGCGGTGCTGACATAAGAGATTTTATTTGATAGCCCAAGCTCTTGTAAGGCTGCTATCGTGTGGCCGCCCCCTGCTAGCGAGAACGCTCTTGAATTTGCGACCGCTTCGAAGATTTTTTTTGTTCCATAAATGAATTCACTGTTTTCAAAGACTCCCATTGGTCCACTTATCACTATTGACTTTGCATTCCTTATTATTTTGGTGTAACTTTCAACAGTTCCTGCTCCAATGTCAAATATGGGATAATCTGTTGGAAGTTTTTCAACGGAAACTTCTTTTCTTCTCTTGTCTACCTCTACTGCTAAATCTACTGGAACCTTAATTTTCTCCGGATATTTACGCATCAACTCCTTTATGCCTGGCACTAAGCCCATCAGTTTTTTCTCCTCCAAAAAGCTCATGTTTGGTTTGCCGAGGGTCAAGCCCTTTGACACAAGGAAGACATGGCCGACAACGCCTCCTGTTATCACGCAATCTGCTATCCCATTATCTAAAACATATTTCGAGATTTCAAGGGAGTCATCCGCCTTAGCTCCCCCGAGAATATACACGCACGGCTTCTCTGGACTCTCCAAAACTCTGCTCAAGGATTTTAGCTCTCTTTCCATTATGCGTCCTGCAACGCTTGGCAGTACTGCTGTAAAACCGACCATTGACACGTGAGCTCTGTGGGCTGCTGCGAAGGCGTCGTTAACAAACAAGTCGGCTAAAGGCGCAATAGCTTTCACAAACTCTGTTTTGGCGTGTTCTTCAGGTGTTCCCTCTTTAGTTTCTCCAGCAAAGGTTCTCACGTTTTCTAGGACGAGGATTTCGCCGCTTTTCAGCTCTTTTATTGCTTTTTGGGCTTTTTCGCCGAAAACATCGTCAACATATTTGACTGGTTTGCCTAGTACTTTGCTGAGGATTTCGGCGTGCTGTTTTAGGGGTATAAAGTCCGGGTCGCCTTTTCTACCTTGATGCGCCAAAACAACGACTTTTGCACCTTTTCCAGCAAGTTCTTTAATTGTTGTTTCGCCATGAGCACGAATTCTTGTGTCATCCAAAACTTTCTTGGTTTCCGGATCTACTGGCGAGTTGAAGTCAACCCTAACAATCACCACTTTATTCTTCACTGTCACATCATCTAAAGTCAGATATTTTGCCATCTTCTTACCTCTTTAGAACAGAAAAATAGAGGGGATTTGTTTTTAAGTCTTATACGTTGGGGGGCTAAAAACCTGCCTTTTTCCCTATTAATTCTATTAGTTCAACCATTCGGCAGGAGAAGCCCCACTCGTTGTCGTACCAAGCGAGGACTTTGACGAAGTTGCCTCCTAGAACCATGGTTGATTGAGCATCAAAGTTGGCTGAATAGGTGCTGTGGTTGAAGTCTGACGAAACAACAGGGTCTTCGGTGTATTCTAAAATGTCTTTAAGTGTTCCTTCTGCAGCCTTCCTGAAAGCAGCGTTAATCTCTTCTTTGGTTGCGCTCTTCTCTAGCAGGCAAGTCAAGTCTACTATGGAAACGTTTGGAACGGGAACCCGCAAGGCAATTCCATTCATTCTTCCTGAAAGTTCTGGGAGCACGAGGGTTGCGGCTACAGCTGCACCTGTGGTGGTGGGTATGATGTTTACTGCCCCTGCTCGCGCGCGGCGCAGGTCAGCATGAACCAAGTCTTGAATTCTCTGGTCATTGGTGTAAGCGTGGGCTGTGGTCATCAACCCAACCTTTAAACCAAAGTTTTCATGCAACACCTTCGCTACTGGCGCCACGCAGTTTGTTGTGCATGAAGCGTTTGAAAGTATGGTGTGTTTTTCATGGTCGTATTTGTCCTCATTTACACCCATCACTATAGTTATGTCCGGATTTTTCGCCGGAGCAGAAATCAGCACCTTCTTAGCTCCTGCTTGAAGGTGCGCTGCAGCTTTTTCTCTATCTGTGAACAGTCCTGTGGATTCTACAGCCAAGTACACCCCTAGGTCCTTCCACGGCAGTTGGGCTGGGTCACGTTGGGCAAGGGTGCGGATTCGTTTGCCTTTGACGACTATGGCGTCCTTTTCAGCTTCGACAGGGAATGGTGCTCTACCATGAACTGAGTCGTATTTCAGCAGGTGCGCCAGAGTTTTGGCGTCGGTTATGTCGTTTACAGCTAAAAAATCGATTTTTGCGTTTCTTTCTATTGCGGCTCTGAACAATAGTCTTCCAATTCTTCCAAATCCGTTTATTGCTACTTTTATTGGCATATAATTTCACCATTGTAGATAGTTCCCTTATTTAATGAGCAATTATTCTAATTAATTTTCCGCTAAACTAAAGGAAAAAATAAGGTGGTTTTAGCGAAGTTTCATCAGCACCATTTCTGCAGCCAAAACTAATGGTTCCCAAGTTTCGCATAGAGGCGGTGCATAGGCAGTGTCTGCTTTGGCTAATTCGCGTACAGTCATCTGCTTCTGTATGGCGAAGGATATGGCGTTTATGCGTTGAGTCACTTCCTCTCCGCCGATAATTTGAGACCCGATTATTCGCTCCGACTCTTTTTCAACAACAAGCTTCACCTTTATGGGCAGAGCGCCTGGATAGTAGTCAGCCTTCGTCTTTGAAGCGATTGTTCCGGCTACGGTTTCAATTCTAGCTCTTTGGGCAGAGGTTTCGGTTAAGCCTGTCACGCCTACATCGGTGTCAAACAGCTTGGTCACCGCCGAGCCCAATACCCCTGTGAAAAGAGAGTAACCACCTGCAGCGTTGATTCCAGCCACTTTTCCTTGCCTCACAGCCACCGTGCCCAATTGCGGCAAGGCAGGTCTCTGAGTGACTATATGCGTAGCTTCTGCACAGTCACCTACCGCGTAAACGTCTTTAACGTTGGTCTCCATTCTGGCGTTTGTTTTTATAGCCTTTGTTTCTCCTAACGCTATGCCAGCGTTAGCGGCGAGCTGAGTGTTGGCTCTCACGCCGAACGCGCTAACAAACAAGTCTGCTTCGATTTGCTCGCCCCCCGCAACTATCCCTGTCACTTTTTCGGTTCCAAGAAACTCTTCAACACCCTTTCCCGTGAGGATGTTTATTCCTTTCTGTTGAAGCATTTCTTGAACCATTTTTGCCATATCTGCGTCGAGCATTAGAGGCAAGATTTGGGGCAGCAACTCGACAACTGTTGTCTTTAAGCCTCTCTCATGGAGAGCTATAGCTGTCTCAAGTCCAATTAGGCCGGCTCCCATGACCACTGCTGTTTTTGCCCCGTTTTTGATGGCTTGGTCTATTTTTTCGCCATCTTCTAGTGACCGGAGGGAATGTATGCCTTGTTTTTCCTTGCCTTTTATTGGGGGCATGAAGGGGTTAGCGCCTGTGGCTATGATTAGGCTGTCGTATGGGATGTTTTCGGCTTTGCCAGTCTTGTCTGCGGTTTCAACGGTTTTGTTTCCGGTGTCTATGGCTTTGACCTTGGCTTCGGTTTTGAGGTTAAGCTTCATCATTTTGTAGAAGGCTGTTGGAAAAACGATGAGGCTGTTGAAGCTTGGTATTTGGCCGCCTATCACAAAGGGGAGACCGCAGCGTGAGTATCCTGCATACTTTTCTTCTGTTATTAATGTGATTTCAGCCATGCGATCTGTTTTTCTCGAAGCCGAGGCTGCGTCTACACCCGCAGCGTGTGCACCAATTATCACTATGCGTCTTGGCAACTATTTCCCTTCTTTTATCAAAGTTTTATGCCACTCGACTGCTCGATTGAAGTCCATTATGTTTGGCAGTTCTGCCTTTAGGTTTGTTGGTCTTATTATCAGCAGCCAACCTTTTCCATATGGGTCTTCGTTTAAAAGTTCGGGTTTTGACTGAACTTCCGTGTTCACTTCTTCTACTGCTCCGCTTATTGGCGCAACCAAGTCTGAAACAGCCTTCACGGATTCCACAGTGCCATATGGTTCATTCTGTTTTGTCGTTGTTCCTGGGCTTGGCAACTCGGCATAAACAATTTCTCTGAGTTGTTTCTGAGCGTAGTCTGTTATGCCAACGCGAACCTTGTCTTCTTCAATTTTTAACCACTCAAAATCCTTTGTATAATATAGGCCTTCAGGCACATCATATCCGTCTACTTTCACCACGTTTGTTCACCTCTCAAATAGTTGTTAATGTTTTCATTTTTCAGCCTTTAAAATTAACTGTCGCTTGCCAGTTTTTTCATGGAGTTAAGCTTCTAAATCAAGATGTTTCTGTTTTTATCTCTGCTTCTCCCTCCTTCTCAATTAACGTATGGATTTTCCTGTTTCGAGGGATATTGATAAGAAAAGACATATTAAAGTTCCCTTTTTCCTTCTATGTAGTCTTCGACCCACTGTTTCGCTATATGGTCTGGCACTTGAACTGATGGATGTTTGAACGCGTATGAGGATATGCTTATGAGTGAACCGGCTATTTTGCGGTCTAAGGCTAGTTTGACGGCTCTTATGACGTCGATTACCACTCCTGCGCTGTTTGGCGAATCCTCAACTTCAAGTTTAACAGTTATTGTTAATGGTCTATCACCAAAGTTTCTACCCTTTAGCCATAGATAGCATATTTTCTTATTTCCGAGAAAAGGAACGTAATCTGAGGGCCCTATTCTTGTGGGTAGCTCATATGGAACAAGGCTTGTGACAGCTTCGGTTTTGCTTATGCGCTTCGTCTTTAATCGGTCTTCAACAGTCATGTTTAGAAAATCAGTGTCTCCACCGAGGTTTAGCTGGTATGTTTCGTCAATTACAACTCCTCTATCCAAGCATAGCCCAACTAAGTTTCGATGTAGAATAGTTGCTCCGACTTGACTTTTTATATCGTCGCCCGCTACTGGAAGCCCTCTGTACTCGAATTTTTTGCTCCACTGCGGGTCTGAAGCGACGAATTCTGGTATACAATTTATGAAGGCGCATCCCGCGTCTAGGGCTGCTTGAGCATAAAATTGAGTGGCATTTCGGCTTCCGACAGGCAAGTAATTAATAAGCATGTCTGCCTTCGCCCCTTCCAGAATTTCCACAACATCCACTGGTTTGACATTGCTGCCATTGTAAACTTTAAAGTGTTCTTTCATGTGTTCAGCTACACCGTCAAGGATTGGAGCGGGCGAAACCTTAACGCCTAAGCGTGGCACATCTGCAAATTTTGCGCAGCAGTTTGGCTCAGTAAATATGGCTTCAGCTAGGTCGTTTCCTATTTTGCTTTTATTTACATCAAAAGCGGCAACAAATTTTATGTCTTTTATGTGGTATCCGCCAAAATTCACGTGCATGAGTCCAGGCACGGTGGCGTCTTCTCTTGCACCTTTATAGTATTCAATTCCTTGAACAAGGGCGGATGCAGAATTGCCCACTCCTGCAAGCGCTACACGAATTTCCGGCATGTCACAATTCCCTCTTTGCCATGTCCGGTCAAGGCTTTAGGGCGGTCTACTCTATAACTTTTTCTAGAAATACGGCAAGATTAAAAGGGAACATTGAAACAAAGGAGATTAGAGAACAGGTGAGCTCCTTATGGACGAGAGCGAAGTAACCGTGAAATATGAACCCTTCAAGGAAATCGTGGTGATGGAACGCGATTTCTTTCCCACCCCAGATGACATAGCAAGGTTCGCATCAATCATTGCAGGAGGCAAAGCTGCAGGGCTATATTGGGCTGAAGGCGTAGTATTCCTCTATTTTCCTCTTCCAGCGTCAACAGAGACTGCTGCAAAAGCGCTAGTTGAAAACAACAGGGTCTATTGGACCTTTGTGGGTTACTCGCTTATGCCCAAATATCAGCTAACAATTGAAACAAAAGAGAAAATGATTGTTCCAGTCATTGACATGTCCTCAAACCCTATGCTTAGAAAAATTGCGGATTGGTTGAAAGAACAAAAATAAAATCTGCAGTCTGGCCTGGGGTTTTAAACCCGTTGAAAGCATCGCGTGTGAAAGGAAAGGTTTTCTCTGGAAGTGGGGAAGGAGCAAAATTTATCGAACTCCCGTGGGTGAGAAATCAGATAGTGGAAAAGCTTGGTTTTACACCGTATCCCGGAACATTGAACATAAAACTCTCCAAAGATGATGCCAAAATTAAAAAATTGTTAAAGAAGACGAAATCAATAGAAATTTCTCCAGACGCAAACTTTTGTCGTGGTAAATGCTTTAAAGGCTATTTAATGGATTATGTGGAATGCGCTATTGTTATTCCTGAGATTGTAAATTATCCAGAAAATGTTCTAGAGGTTATTGCGCCGATAAATTTGAGGGAGATGCTCAGGCTTAAAGATGGGGATACAGTTGAGGTCAAAATGGCTCTTTGGTAAGCGTTACTTTTTTCGCGTGTTCTTTAGGAAATTTTGCATGTAGTCTCTTAGACATTTATTTTTCTTAAGGTATAAGCCATATCTTACGAGGGCATTCATGGCTCTTGCGGCGTCTTCTGGTGAAGAATAGGCTGGAATGCCTAATTTGTCAAATCTAAAGCGTGTGTGCAAAGCCATTTCTGTTTCTCCGATATCGCATGCAACAATGGGTTTGTCATATTTGCCTGCGACTTTTGCAACTCTATCTATGTAGTCTTCTTGTAAGGCTGGTGTATGATGTAAGCCAAGCAGTATTAAGCCGTTGATTTCTGGGTCTTGAAAGAGTATTTCTGTTGCATGCTCAAACATCTCAGATGTTACAGAACCTGTAACGTCCACCGGATTAAGATTTGTTGCAAATCTTGGAAGTTTACCCTCTTCCTTCAATTTTTCAAATTTCTGAATTGTTTTTTCGGAAAAGCGTTTAACATTTAACCCTTTCAGTTCGCATTCGTCAACAGCCATTATGCCCGGACCACCAGCGTCTGTAATTATTCCAACGTTTTTGCCTGCAGCTGGTGGTTGCATGTCTAATGCTTTTCCAGTGTCAAAGAACTCTTCCATATCCCTTGCCCTTAAAACTCCTGCTTGTGCGAAAACAGCATCATATATTTTGTCTGAGCCAGCCATGGCGCCAGTGTGCGAGGCTGCGGCTCTCGCTCCGGCTTCTGTTCTTCCACATTTTAGGGCTACAATAGGTTTTTTCTTTGCTACTTCCTTGGCTACTTTGAGGAACTCCCTTCCGGATTTTATGTCTTCAACATACAGCAGTATCACTTTTGTTTCGTCATCATAAAGCAGATAATATAGTATCTCCGCTTCGTTTACGTCGCATTTGTTTCCAAAACTTGCGAATTTGCTGATTCCGATTTGTCGTCCAGCCAAATAGTCAAGAGCTGAAACACCGAAAGCTCCACTTTGGGTGACTACTGCTATGTTTCCGGGCATCGGGCGTGGTGTTGCAATGACTTCGTCTCCTGTTGTTAAAATTTTTGTCTCTGGCAAAAACAGCATGTCTACGCCGGTTCTTGAGTCATAAACTCCTAGACAGTTAGGACCCAAAACTCGTATTCCGGCTTTTTTGGCTATTTTTACAATTTGGTTTTCAAGTTCATGGTTTCCGATTTCACTGAACCCAGAGCTGATTATAACAGCAGCCTTGACTCTTTTGGATGCCGCGTCTTCCATTATCCTTGGAACAATATTTGCTGGAACAACAATTACAACTAACTCAACTTCTGCGGGGATTTTAGTCAATGAGGGATAGCATTGAAACCCTAGAATAGACTCTTCATGTGGATTGACTGGAAAAATTTCTCCTTTAAAAACTCCTCTCCACTTATTCTCGACAAAATTTTTGAAAATCACGTGTCCAGCCTTGTTTATCCTCTTTGTTGCTCCGACAACAGCAACTGAACTTGGATTGAAAAACGCATTTATCTGTTTGATTAGTGGTTTCATTTCATCTGCTCCTTTTGCTTCTAACAATGATTATGGGTTTATGTTTTACCGTCTCAAGCATTTCCCAACTCACACAAGCTAAGTCGACTTTAAATTTTTCAGCCATATCCCACACAGTTCTTCCCGCACCATAACCTCTTACACGATTCGCAACATCAGCAATCTCTAAAGCTTCTTCCACTTTTATTTCGCATCCAGCCACAGCTATCGGGGTTGCTCTGCCTTTTAACTTAAAAACTCGCCCCATAACATAGGAAAGAACTCCGCCAAAAGAATAGATATTTTTAATCGGCTTAGGACGATGTGTAAAGTGGAGATTTCTAAATGAAAATGTTTTGTCGGTGTCCACGATTATTACACAAACCTTCTTCCCGAGCCTTAGCCAGATCTGTTTGCGTATTTTCTGAGCTACGCCATCAGCGTTATTCAATGGCAAACTTACGTAGGAATACGCCAAATTGCTTCCGTCAATGCCTCCCTCAGAGCCAAACATTAAAGCCTGCAAAAGGTTAGCATACTGCAAGGCAACTTGTTTATGGCGACTGCCCATCTCTAATGGATATTCACGAAGCCTTTGCAATAGCTTTTCTCGAAAATGGCACAATCGACCTAGAAAATAGCCCCAAACTATTCGCATCCAAAACTTAGCAATAAATTTTGCACTTAGGCTAGGCTTAACTGTGCTTTCGTCAGCAATGTTGTTCATTGCGGTTGAAATTGCCTTTTCCGATATAACCACAAAATCTCCATCAGCTATTTTTCCTTTAATGTTTTCAACAATTTTTTCCAAGAGGTCAGTTTTAGGTCTCCAAAATTTTGTGATAACCGCTAGTACTTTATACTTGGACATTTTAACCGCATCAAAATTTTGAAAGTGCCATAAAGCTCTTACAAGCTTCGAAATCGTTTCTTTATTTCTTCAATATTGCATTCTGGCGGTTTCATTTTCCCTTCGGGACAGTAGCCTAGCTCGACGCATGATGGTCCTGCATTTTCAAACAGTGCAGGCACGGTCTTCTTCGCTTGTCTGAGCATTTCGATTGCGACCTCCCTTATCTCCCATTGGGAACGCGCGCAGCATCGCAGATTGAAGAAGTGCCGTAGTTCACGGGCGTTCATTGTTACAATTATGTTTGTTTTGGCAGCGTTTGGAAGAATAAACCTCGCATCCTCTTTTGGAATTCCCAGTTTCAAAAGATTCTGATAGGTTTCGGAGATTTTTTCTAATGCGTTCTCAAATACTTTCTTTGTTTCCACATTGTCTATTATGCTTGGTGGTGTTACGTATTTTTCTAATGTGTCGTAGGTTACGTAACGTTGGCTCTGCTGCGTGTATGACGCGATGCGATGTCTAACAAGCTGATGTGTTAAGGCTCTGGACACGCCTTCAATGCTGAAGGTGAAGGAGGCATGTTCAATCACCGAAACGTGCCCATAACCAGTGACCCGCTTGATTATTCGCTTTGCCGTTTCCGAATCCATCTTCTCAAAAATTTCTGAGGGACTTCCACTCTTTGCTGATGTTAACGCTGCTGCTCCGCATAAAAGCTCCGCATCTGCCGTGTAACGTAGAAGCTTAACCTTCAATTTCTAACCTCATTCTTCACATTAGCATGAAAGTAATAAATTTGCTTTGTGCAAAAAATTTTGGGAGAAGTGCTTAGTTGTCAAGGATAAAGAAAGCCATCGAGTACATAAACGCGCTTTGCTTAAGCGAAATTGCAAAGAAGCGCCAGCTTGGAGATAAGCTGCAAGCTCAGTATATTAAGTGGACAAAAACCCTTAGTTTGCAAGACTTCTTGACCTTCAACGAAACCATAGAAGAAAATAAGGCTGAAATTGGTGCTGCACAGTTTTTCGGAAAATTCCGCGCGTACGCCTTTGAAGAGTATATTTACCGTTTGCTTAGAATTAGCCGTGCATTGGGTTGATGGAATCTTCCAGTTCAGCCTTAAAAATGGCGAGACCAAATCTTTCCTCAACCGTGTTGCCAAATGCCTACATTAATGTTAAACGTGAGCGTAGACTCTGTCGCTTGTATATCTTCCGCTCTCCATTTCACCCTCTATTTCATGCAATAACAATATTCGTTTAAACGTAGGTGGATGTGTTGAAAACCATGTGTTTATTTTTGACCATGCGGATTTGGCTTCCTTCTCCATGGCTAGTTCTAATTCTCTTTCGTCAAGCACTCCGTCCTTGTCTAGGTCGTATTCTTGCTTTTTCTCCATTATCTGCTGGACTTCCTGTTTAGCCATCGCAGGGTCTCCAATGTAGAAGGCCCTAGCTCCCGATGTTGGTTTGGACGAAAGCGACAACCCATAAGTGATTTTTGCCAGTGCGCTTTGCAGGCTTCGAGGAGAACTTGTCACATATGCTGAGTAAGCATCTGCGTAATGTTCCCGCAGCCTGCTGAGCCTCATAACACACAGCAATGAAATGATGTAAACAATGTATGAAATCACTCCTATAGCGAAAAGTGCAGCTCTCATGCTTCCCTCTTCCTTTTCCCTGGATGAACCAGACCATCTTGCCGCTTCCCATGTTCCCCGAGCAATCAGATAAGCAAGTAATGGCAGTGCTGAAAGCACGGTCATCACAACATAATCTCTATGTTTTATGTGTCCTAACTCGTGACCGATTACTCCTTTAACTTCATCCTCGTTTAGGTTAGTTAGGAGCCCTTCATGCACCGCTAGGGTTGCGTCGCCAGCGGTTCTGCCGAAAACAAAAGCGTTTGGTGTTTTATCAGGCACCGTGGCTAATTTTGGCATCGGTATTCCACTTTTATCTGCTAACTCTTTCACCGTGGATTCAAGCCATGGATTTTCTCCATGGTTAAGATAACGTAGCCGCGTTGAGCTTCTGACAACTGCTGGCCCGATGAGATATTGGAGCAGTATGAAAATGATTGTGCCGATTACAGCATATGCCAAAGGAAGTTGAATAATAAGCATTATTGCCGACAAGAATATGGCGAATATGAAGGCTACTAGAAATATTGATGTTCCCATTGCAAGTTTTAGCTCTGCCAGTCTAGCCAATAGTTTCCCAACTATATCCATATGACAAACAAATATTGAATTAAAGTTTTTCCAAAATTTTCGTGGTTAAATGATAAAGTGCCTTGGAATAGCTTCAAAGCTCAGTTTAAATTTTCGGTCTTGTTAACTATAAAATCCGAAGGTGCGTTTGAGAATCTGAGCTTGGAACCTTAGACAGTTTTAAAGGGCGGTGCATGCAAATTATAGGTTATGAAAGTGCTTGGAATCTGTGCCTCTCATAGGAAGGGTGGAAGCTCCTATCGTTTGCTTGAAGAAGCAATGAAAGGAGTGAAAGAAGAAGATCCGTCTATTGATACAAAAATTATCGAGTTAGCCGCTTTGAAGATTGGTCCTTGTATAGCCACTTGTGCCTATGTTGAGCCTGTTACTTGCGCTAAGCAACCCTTTGATTGTAATGTGAAAGACGATCTTCAAGTGGTTTTTGAGGAGATGAAACAAGCTGATGGTATCTTGATTGCTTCTCCATACTATTTTTTGGCTCCGTCAAAGTTGACAGCGCTAATGGAACGATTATACTGTGTTCACTATTTTACTAAGCATAAGCATCCAATGGTCGCTTTTCCGATAGCAGATAAACCGTTTGGTTTAATTGCTGTTTCTGGAACTGGAGGATATTACAACCTACCGTTGCTAGAGCACTTGCAAAGGTTTTGTCTATACTTGCAAATGAAACCAGCTATAACGAAAGTTTCACTTTTCATAGGAGTTACAGGCGAAGACCCGGTCGAGAAGGATGTAAAAGCCTTAGAAAATGCAAGAACACTTGGGCGGGCAATAGTGAAAATGCTGAAAGAAAATGATTCTAGGAGAGGCAAATAGTCCTATTCTAAAATTCCCTCTTTTCTGTCAGATTAGTATTCCAATATGCACTTGTATGATAAAGAAATATTATGATAAGAGTGAGTCTAATTATTAGATGGAATTTAGTGCGTGAGAAATAATGGCGCTTGGTAAATACGATAAATATGTGTGCAGGGGCACGGCGTTCTCCCAGGGGCTTAAGTACCTTGGTGCGGGCAGAGGAATAGATGAAATTGAGCCTCTAATTGAACATAAGGATAAGTTTGTGCGTAGGGGAGGCGCCATTTCTCTTGGTCTTGCCTTCCTTGGAACCGCGGAGGGTGTAAACCGCATAAAGCCTTTGCTGAAGGATGAAGATTGGGGTGTAAGAACTTCTGCAGCATTCTCTTTAGGCCTTGCTTTCTTGGGAAC
>CAZHWZ010000030.1:0-18200 GCA_964535965.1 uncultured Candidatus Bathyarchaeia archaeon
TGAGGGTTACTCAGCGGTATATGGTTAGGGGTTTGGAGCACGAGTTCCTGTTTGACCAGGAATATGTGGAAGATGTGGCTTGCACGGATGAAGTTGACCGAGCCATAATAGAGGAGTTGCATCATGCTGGACCCTATGGCATGTTGCCACGAGATATATAGCCTGCCGGTTGAAAGAGTATAGGCTTAAGCCTTGGAATGTAACCCAGTGCATACGACGCATAAACAAGAAGTTAGACCGCCGCCTAATCGGACAAAAAGCAGCAGAGAAAGTAGGCAAAGGCTGGGCGCTGACATCGTTTTTGCGAGAAGCTTGGGGAGGCACAAAGGAAGAATTAAGAGAGGAAAAATCGAGTATCTCGTTCTGAAGAATTACTGGAGGACCCGCCTTAGAAGCTCAATTTTGCGAAGATACTTTTCAGGAGGAGGCCAATACCATACTCCTTCATCTTTCACTAAACTACCAGTCTTCTCGGAAATCCTTGTAATTTGTGAGGCTTTGTTGACTCCCAAATATTCTTCTCTGATTTTTAAAATGCCATTTAACACTTCCTTACTTGGAACTACATAATAGTCTGGTACTTGATCCCACATCTCTTTTTCAAAAAATTCGTCTGGAACATAAACTAAAATGTAGAATTTCTGAGCGCTGGGATTTATTTTCCTTTTAATCCATTCAGTTCTTTCCTTTAATGGCATTTTCGCCTTTTTCGGATCTTTGGACTCTTTATAACTTATTATGGGAAATGATGGCTTCCCGTTTTCTGTAAAAGACGATGTTTTTACTTGTATTGCTACAGCTTTGCTTCCGGTAGTATTAGAGACAAGAATGTCTATGCCCTCCGTACTTCTAGTCGTGGGAGTTGCTATGAAACCGCTCCTGTAAAGTTCAGCTGCCACAAAATGTACGCCAAAAGCCCCTTTGACCTGTTTTGAAACCAAAATAATCACCTTATTACGCTAGTCTTCGATAAATTTAAAAAGGTTCTGCTTTGCCAGAATCGCCCGCTTACTTAGCTTGAATTTAAGCGCATGTTGGAACTGGGCAATGTTGAGCACTAACAAGTTTCATGTGAGAAGCATGGGGCTCAACAGGAGAAGAGGTGCTGACAAACGCGACTTAAGCAACGTAGGTTTTCTTTTGAGGCTCTATATTCATTAAGTGTCTGTGAACGATTTCCAGATAATGCTTTATACACTTCTATTAGATAGTTACTAAACTGATGAGGGTACTAAGGTCGTGTGACCATCGGATTCTGATGCCTCCAGAGGAAGCGTTGCCCGCAATCTAATTAACGGCACACGGCGCCTGATTTGATAACATTTCGGAATTTGAGGACTTTATTATGCCAAGGTTATGATTACACGCTTGTTTTCTCTATCTATCTTTAAGTGAAGTTTTTCGCCGGGTTTAAATGGAAGAGAAGCTAAGGCGTTTTTGGGAATGTATACAAAACCATAAGGGTTTAGTCTGGTCTCGATTGCTTCAACCTTTGCTGCCGTTGTTTGGATTGGCTGAATATCCTGTATACGCGGAGGCTTCTCGGTTAATGGTTGTTCACTCCACCATTTTGTGCTTAGTTTGAATTTCTTTCTCTCCTCTTCATTCACTAGTTTTCTGAAAACATAGAGGTGTTCATGGGCGATTCTGTAAAAGTCTAATTTGGTGCTTCTCCATCGCTCTCTTGTTGTCTTCGTCTTCCACTGTAGCTTGATAATGTCTTCTCTTAGTATGAAGCCTGCATTAAGAAATTCTTGTAGCACCCTAACAGCGATTGGCACAAAATGTTTATGGCGTCGGGTGTCACCAATGAGTATTGCACAGTGTTTTCCAGGTTTAAGCACTCTGTAACATTCGTCTGCAACTTTTCGCATCTCTGTAAGGTATTCTTTGAGGTTTCTGAGAGATGACAGATCGCCTTCGACCTTGCTCTTGCTATAGCTGATGATGTAAGCGTATGGAGGATGTGTTGCAATGAGGTCTATGCTATCGTTGTCTATTTTATCCAGATTTCTTGCATCACCAACGTAGGTCTCCAGTTTCAAATCGTGTGGATAGTCGGGGTCTACCGAGACATAATCGAAATTAAGTCGGTCTCTAGTGACCATTATTGCGTTCGGATTGATGTCTACAAATTTTCCCTGTCGACCCAAGAGTTTGCATTCAACGGCTGTTGTTCCGCTTCCAACCATTTGGTCTAATACCCATTCTCCTGGTTTTGTATATCGCGTGATCAAGTTTCTTGGGATGAACGGTGACCAATTGCCACGATAATTTCCAATATGTGTAGCCCAGTCTCCTCTGTCTGGAAAACTCCAAACAGTCTCGGTTTCGCGTTTGTAGTCTTTATTTGGGCCGAACTTGTTGATGACCCATTTACGCCCTATAGGAACTGCTTGATCTTCGAACATAACGCTATTATGCGATTTTACGAATTCTTCATAGTCAGCTTGCGTTACAAGCTCCATCGGTCTATAAAGTTGTTTGGTCTGAGTCTTGCCGTGTTCTTGAGGCGCTCCCTTTATTTCAATGTACTCTTCAGACATTTTTAGAAACTCCTTTTGTTTTTGTTGACCCAGTCTCTTATTGCTTCTTCTATTGCTTTTTTTAGAAAGCCCTTCTTAGCCTCAAATCTCTCCGCAGCAACCCTTCGGAACTCTTTCTCTAGTTCATCACCGATCTGGAGATTAACCTGCCCCATCCTAAACCACTTATGCTACATAAGTTGTTTTCTACTTATAAAGCCTTGGGCTTAGGCAGATTCGGCAGTTTTCCGACAAGGATATATGCGCACAATTATCACTACAGGAGAGAAGGGTGATACTAAATGTCGTCCATTGTTACAGGCGGGAAAATCAGAGGAAAAAGAATCAAGGATGTAGTTCGGTTATCCAATGGTTGGTACGTTGTGAAAACGGAAAACAAAAAATCAGCAAGAGATTTCAAAGTGAAAACAATCTTTCAGACCACTCCGAGAATTAGGTCTCTTACGCCTAAACACGCTCATTTCGTGATTGACTTTTTTGGAAAACTATGCGCAAACAGAGAAAAAGCCATGAAGGTCTGGGAGGCTATAATAGAGATATGGAACAAAAGGTCAGTTCCAGAGGTTTTAAACAAATACCAAAGCCTCGTGTCTGAATTGCCTGGATATAGTCTTGAATACATTCTTCATGCTCTAGACTGGATTCTCGAACAGGAAGACGTTAACTTCATTAGTAGACCTGATAAAAAGCAACAGGAAATTGACGGCATTCTCCAAAAATGCAACATAACTCCTCCACACGATAGGTCTGGAAGTCAGTTAGCCATGCCATTGTTCTGTAACGTAGCCCTTGGGCTACATCCAGTTGAAGCCTTTATAAGAGCTAATTTGGACGTCTTACCTGTAAAGAGGACTAGAGGAGCTATATAGCTTAGTTCAGACCAGTGGAGAGTTATTCTTTTTCTTTGTAGTAGTTTAGTCCTGCTGTTGCTCCTGTTGTTATGGCGAACCACATGATTGTTGCCGTTGTGTTTCCTTGGCTAACTATGTAGGCTAAGCCCACTGAAACTCCGTTGAGAACGGCTAGGACTGCGGACAGTTTCGGCTTAAACTGGAATCCCACTATCACCTCCTGTTTACCAGGGGCGTTTTGTGTCTCTTCCAATCCACGTTTTTGCCTCTCGCAGTTCCTCTTTGTCGACTTCTGTTTCAGTGAGAGCCCTTTTCTTCTGTAGTGTCAGTTCTGCTACGATTTTGCCCTTTGTTGTTAGGCGGTTTATTCGCCGTACGCTTGGGAATCTGCTGTAGATGAGCTGGTGATCTTTAAGTTTTGGCAGTGAATAGAAACTTATCCAAACAAACAGCAGTAACGAGTAACATATTAGGAGAATAAAATATGGGAAAGGTTAAGCTCAGAGTCAAAGGGATACTCCTAGACCTGGACGGCACCATAGTAGACTCGAAAGAAGCATATCTAGAAGCGGCGAGAATAGCCTTTGCAGCAATGGGACAAAAAATAGTCGACACCAAAATAGTGAGGGAAATCCCCAGGAGGCTTGAACAGAGCCTTCCAATAAACGACATAGTGAAAGAAATTGATGTGCAGAAATTTTTAGAGAAATATCTTAAAGCCTACTATCAAGCCACAGCCATAAAAACGAAACCAATACCAAACATTTCGGATACCGTTAAAAAACTTTCAGAAAAGGCGAAGCTGGCATTAATCACCATGCGTTATGTTCCAAAGAAGGAAATCATTGAAGAGTTGGAGAAATTCGACTTAGCGAAATACTTTCAGTATGTAATAACAGCCTTGGATACGCACGACCCAAAGCCCTCTCCAGAGGCACTAATAAAGTGTGCAGAGCAACTGGGCATTCAAACGAGTGAATGCGCGGTTGTTGGGGACTCCGTCACAGATATAAAAGCTGGAAAGAACGCTGGAGCCAAAACAGTTGCGGTTTTGTCTGGAATTTTTTCTCGTGAGGAATTAGAGAGGGAAAAACCGGATTTAATTCTGGAAAACATCAACCAACTCCCAGATTTTCTTGAATCATAAGTAAAATAGGCTCTAAGATATTTCTGAAACAGTAATATAGCTAAAAATTATCGAAAAAGGTTATAGAAGCAACCATAAATAAAGCTTATTAAAAGCTCAACCTCTTAGTTTAAGATGGAGAGGGCTTCAAAGCAGGAAAACCTAATGAATCTCATAGAGATGTTGCTGTCAGAAAAACTTAAAGAGATAAACCCGATGCTGGATGTTTTCCGTTCAGACCGCAAGGTACTTCAAATAGCATGCCAAGACCTAACAAACTACCTCAAAGTCCACTGGAACCTCGTTGGAAGGGAAGCAAATGAATGCGAAACTGTGGAGAAATTGGAAAGGCTTTTTAACGAAAATCCAAGCGAGCTAGAAGAGTTTTTGGACGTTTGGACTGGAATATGGTTCAAAAAATGGAAAGAACGAGTAAAACTGCTCATAGGCAACGAGAATCCTAGTAGATGGAACAGAGTTACAGAGATTCTTAACAAAACAGAGCCTTTATGGAGAAGGCTTCCAGACACTCAGGAAATGCAGGAAGTGGTAGCATCCACGCTTATCAAGAACGGTGAAATTTGCGGCACATCAATTCTCGCAGAAAACCTCCTAAAGATGGAGTTGGGCGAAAAAAAGAGGGAATACCTTAACGAAGAGGAACAAGTATTGAATGTTGTTAATAACACTTTAAGGAAGGCGAGAGAACTAACTCGAAGCAGAGGACCCTTAATCTACGTTAAAATTGACAAGGGTTATTATCAATCTTCCAAATAAGAAACAAATTTTAGCGTATTCTTTCTCTATGAAGATTCTTAGCTCGCCACGAATATCTTTTAATAACAGTTGTTTCTCCATAACCGCAAGCCGCACACCGCTTCTTTGCCACGTTGTATGCTCTTCTTCCGCACCGCCTACAGCGTATGTGAAGCGTCTTACCAGCACGCTTACCAAAAGAGGGTGTTCCCTTTCCCAAAGCCCTTTCACCTTGGCGGTGGTGAGATTAGAACAACGTTGTCTCCGCGAACGATTATTAACCCTAATTTTCTCGTGTTTTCTGCATTTGTAGTATCCTCTGTTTCCTCCAAAACCAAGTTTAGATGCTGATCGAACCCCTTCAGCCTTCCCCGTAAACTTTTCCCACCTTTCAATCTAACGAGCACAATTTTCCCTAGGTTTTGTTCAAGAATCTCAGTCGTCATCTCGCTCATTTTGCACCCTCAAACCTTACATTTTATGCTTTTATACTTAAACTTATATGATTTAAACCTATCTAAGAGAGAACATCATGTCCAAGAGATATGAGAGGCATTTTTTAAAAGCCAAAGAAGCAAAATCCCTCTTGAACAGAGCCTCTGAAAAACTTAAAGTTGATTTAGAACAAATTTTCAAGACTAAAGTTAACGTTGAACTCGTCGAAACAGAATTTGCTGACATCTTTCTCATAAATGGCAAGCCACTACTGGTTAAAGCTGGAGAAAAGTTGTTTCCAACACTAGTTTTCAACGATTTTTTAGTTTTGGCACCTAAAGTTGTTATTGACATGGGCGCCGTACCGCACGTTTGCAGCGGCGCAAACGTCATGGCGCCCGGAATTGTCCGTTTTAAGGGAGAATTTAGAAAAGGGGATTATGTTATCGTTGTGGACGAGAGACATGGTAAACCCATAGCGTTAGGTGAGATCGTCTATGATGCAGACAATGCAAAGAAAATTTCGCAGGGTATCGTTGTTAGAAACATTCATTTTGTAGGCGACAGAGCATGGAATTTCATAAAGAAACAAAGTTGCATAAATTTTAAATAGACTTTTGAAGTTGTTTTTTATGGTCTGGGAGAGGCAAGTTTTCACAGAAGCTGATTGGCTTCCATAGAGGCATCTCAGAAGCCAACGAGCCATATTCTCTTATGGCTTATAGCCTCTTCATAACGTAAAATGGGAGAAAGGATGATGAAGAAAGTTGCAATAGGTTTCGCCTTAACAATATTGCTATTGGTTCTGATTTTCCCCACGAATATTCCTGTTCGGGCAGTGGATTTTGAAGAAGAGTCCAGCGTCGATTGGTGGGCCATGTTTCGCCACGATTTAAGGCATACGGGATACTCCACATCAAAAGCACCAAACAATAATCAAATCTTATGGAACTACAGAACCGGAAGTTTAATCGGTTACTCCTCTCCGGCTGTTGCTGATGGCAAAGTGTACATAGGCTCATGGGACAAGAAAATTTACGCTTTAAATTCTTCAACCGGCACCCACATATGGAACTACACAACAGGCGACATTGTTGAGTCTTCTCCCGCCGTTGCTGACGGCAAGGTCTTCATAGGCTCATGGGACAACAAAGTCTACGCACTCAACGCTTCAACCGGCTCCCTCATATGGAACTACACAACAGGCAGTTCTATCGGTTATTCTTCTCCTGCCGTTGCAGATGGCAAAGTGTACATAGGCTCCTTTGACAACAAGGTTTATGCGCTAAATGCTTCTACAGGCGCCGTAATATGGAGCTACACAACAGGCAGCGGAGTGGATTCTTCCCCAGCTGTAGCAGATGGCAAGGTCTTCATAGGCTCATGGGACAACAAAGTCTACGCACTCAACGCTTCAACCGGCACCCACATATGGAACTACACAACCGCCGACGATGTGGATTCTTCCCCAGCCGTGGCAGATGGCAAAATGTACATAGGATCAAGGGATAACAAAATTTATGCACTCAACGCTTCTACAGGAGACCTCATATGGAGCTACACAACAGGCAGCGGCGTGTTATCCTCCCCGGCTGTGGCAGATGGCAAGGTCTTTATAGGCTCATACGATTACAAAGTTTACGCACTAAACGCTACTACAGGCGCCGTAATATGGAACTACATGACCGGAAGTTGGGTGTATTCTTCTCCAGCTGTAGCTGACGGTAAGATCTTCATAGGCTCATTTGATACCAAAGTTTATGCTTTTGGCTCTCATGATGTTGCCATAAGCAGCGTTACAACATCCACCACAAAGGCATACGTGGGACAAATTGTCGATATCAATGTAACTGCAAAGAACGATGGAACCGAAACAGAAACCTTCAACGTAACCGCCTACTTCAACATTACGGCTATCGAGACAAAAAAAGTCACAAACTTGGCTCCAAACGCAGAAATAATCCTAACCTTCAACTGGAACACCACAAACGTAACCCCAGGCAATTACACAATAAAAGCAGTAGCCAGCACAGTTCCTGGGGAAACAGACACAGCAGACAATACCTACATTGATGGTAGTGTAAAGGTAATAAAATCTCCAGTCGCCTACTTTATCTACTCGCCAACCATTCCGCTCACCGGAGAGACTGTTACTTTCAACGCCTCACTTTCAACACCAGACGGCGGCACCATAATCAGTTACGAATGGAACTTTGGCGACGGAACTCCTAACGCAACTGGCATGATCACAACCCACAACTACACCGACGACGGAACATACACAGTTATACTTACTGTGACTGATGACGATGGGTTAGCGGACACAGATTTTCAGAACATAACCGTGCTTAACCGATTTCCGATAGCTTCTTTCACAGAATCCGCAACTACAGTGCCAACAGGTACAGTTATCACTTTTAACGCCTCTTTAAGCTACGATCCGGATGGCCATATCCTTAGTTATTTCTGGGATTTTGGAGACGGAACAAATAGCACCAGCGTCACTACGGAACATGCCTACGCTGACAACGGAACATACACGGTTACATTGACTGTTACAGACGACGACGATGCAACCGCTACAGCAACAGCAACAAAGATAATTTCTAACAGAGTCCCAACAGCCTCTTTCACAGAGAATGCCACAGCAGTATACACCGGAGAGATTATCCACTTTAATGCATCTGCAAGCTTCGACCTTGATGGTTACATTGCGAGTTACTTTTGGGACTTCGGCGATGGAACAAATACAACGGGCGTTATCGTCGAGCACTCCTATGCCGACGACGGAACCTACAGAGTTACTTTAACAGTTACGGACGATGATGGCGCAACCGCATCCACGAGTGCCATCAAGACAGTCTTGAACAGAGTCCCTGTTGCCACCTTCACCGAATCTGCTACCATAGCACTTACAAACGAAACCATCCACTTCGACGCCTCTAGAAGCTGTGACTCAGACGGCACAATCGTCACTTTCTTCTGGGACTTCGGTGACAACACAAACGCCACAGGAGTCAGCGTGAGTCATGCTTATGCAGATGATGGCGTCTACATAGTAACCCTAACAGTTACAGATGACGACGACGCAACAGCTTCCGCTCAAGCTACGAAAACCATTTTGAATAGACCACCAGTTGCCAACTTCATCGAATCAGCAGAGACAGTTTACAATGGCGAAACTATCACTTTTAATGCCTCAGCC
Organism: uncultured Candidatus Bathyarchaeia archaeon; assembly: GCA_964535965.1. Classification (GTDB taxonomy): domain Archaea; phylum Thermoproteota; class Bathyarchaeia; order Bathyarchaeales; family Bathycorpusculaceae; genus CAZHWZ01. The sequence goes on from CAZHWZ010000030.1 coordinate 8,920, forward strand.
AGCTATGACCTTGATGGTATGATCGTTAGTTATTTTTGGGATTTTGGCGACGAAACCAACACCACAGGAGTCGAGGTAAGCCATGCTTACGCCGATGATGGCAACTATACAGTAACCCTAACCGTAACAGACGACGATAGTGCAACAGCCACAACAACCGCAGCCAAAACTATTTTGAATAGACCACCCATGGCGTCATTCACAGAGTCCGCTGAAAAAGTGTTCATAGACGAGACCATAATCTTCAACGCAAGCGGAAGCTATGACCCAGATGGCATGATAGTGGCTTATTTCTGGGACTTCGGTGACGGCACCAACACAACAGACATAGCTGTAAGCCACAACTACCCATACAAAGGAACTTACGCAGTAACGTTGACTGTGACAGATGACGATGGCATGTCCACATCCACAAGCGCCATCAAAACCGTACTAACTAGACCAGACATAGCAATAACAAATGTTACACCCTCTAAAAACATTGTGGGACAAGGACACAGCGTGCAAATAAACGTAACCATAATAAACGAAGGCGACTATACCGAAACCTTCAATGTTACCGTCTATGCCAATACAAAAACAATCAAAACAAAAGAAATAACTATAACAAGCAAAAATCTTATAACCATCACCTTCACATGGAACACCACAGGCTTTGCTAAGGGCAACTACACCATATGGGCCTACGCTTGGCCTATCCCAAGCGAGATAGACACCGCTGATAATACAAACGCCGATGGCTGGGTCATGGTTGCAATCATAGGAGATCTCAACGCTGACGGCATCGTTGACATAGAAGACATATACTTGATTGCTCTCGCCTATGGCTCAAAACTTGGACAACCAAGCTACAAACCAAACCTAGACATAAACAGCGACGCCATAATAGATATAGAAGACATATACATAACAGCGCTACACTATGGAGAAAAAGACCCATAACACATCATTTTTACATCCAATGGTTACGTCTTGCCCATTGCGTAAAAGCTCTACCTTTTTAACCTAATGAACGGCCTATTCAACAATGCAATAATTGCCATGCTTATCTTAAAGAAACAAAGCAATATTGCGAGCATATAAAAGAAATATTCAATTCCTATTTTTATTAAGCAAAAGTTGATTTTAAATTCATAAAATACTTTAATAGTTAAATTCTGTATTAGTAATTCACTGTCAAATTAAGAAAACACTTAAACTCTTAAAAGGATAATAAAGTGTCAGAGAGGAGAAGTTTGCCAGATTTAAGTGGTATATTCCGCAAATCCAAGAAGGCTGAAAAAGAAGTTGAGGTTAAAAGTGCTTCTGGCAAAACCTATTTGAAGGCTATGCCTCTTCGCGATTTATCCGATTTGGATGCTGTGAAAAGCGAAGTAAAATCCGGGAATATTATGATCCTCAGGATAACTCCTCTCGCAAACAAGAGCGTTGATGATGTTAAGCGCGCAATAAACGAGTTGTGTGAATTCGTTGAGTCTTTTGGGGGAGACATTGCAAGACTGGGCGAGGAGCGAGTAGTCATCTGTCCTCCAAGCGTGAGAATTTGGCGGGAGAAAACACCAGTGGCAAACAAGCCTATACCTACAGCAGCCTAAAGGTCTCCATCACCGTCGGCACAAGTGTTTGTATCTCACATTTCCTCTGGATGAAGTTCGCTATGCTCAGGCATTTTGCCTTCTCACCGTGACACACGATAACTCTTTCAGGCTTCGGCTTCAGGTAGGTTATGTAATTGATTATCTGTCGTCTGTCTGAATGCCCAGAGAAACCTTCGATTGATTCTACACCCAATCTAACTTTTATGACGGCTAGCTTGCCGTCGCTGTTTATCATGGTAACCTCGTTTAAGCCCTTCTGCACTCTTCTTCCCAAAGTGCCTTCAATCTGGTAGCTCACAAAAACCACAGTGTTTCTTTCATTCTCTGCCAAGCCTTTGAAATATTCTATTACGGGTCCACCTTCGAGCATCCCAGAAGTCGCCATAATAATGCACGGTTCGCCATCTACTATTTCTTGCCTGACATTCGGATGCTCCACAATCGTGAAGTAGTCTGATTGGAATGGATTAACTCCATCATGAAGTATGCTGTAGCGAACCTCTCTACCTAAGTATTCTGGATATGCCGTGTGAATTGCCGTCGCCTCTGAAATCATTCCTTCAATAAACACTGGTGCCTCCTTCATCAGTCCACGCCGCATATAACCGTCAATGATTAGCATTATTTCTTGAGCCCTACCCACGGCTGGCACAGGAATCAAAACTTTACCTTTGCGCTCTAAGGTTTCATTTATAACGGTTGTTAAACGTTCTTCAGCTTCAACCCGTGAAGGCATTATATCATCTACACCTCCATAAGTGCTTTCGGTTATCACTGTTTCAACCCTTGGAAACTCTGTTGTCGCTGCTTCCAGTAGCATTGTTCTTGCATATTTATAATCGCCAGTGTAGACAATGTTGTGTAAACCTTCGCCTACGTGTAAGTGAATTATTGAAGAACCCAGGATATGACCCGCGTTATGCAGGGTTAAGCGAACGTCTGGAGCTATGTCTGTCACAACACCATACCGCAAAGGAATTGTGTGTAAAACGCACTCACGAACATCTTTCTGGTCGTAAGCCGCTATTATGCCTTGCTTGCCTGCTACATCTAAATAATCCAACTGAAGCAGTGTCATAAGATTTGAGGTTGGAGCCGAACAATAAACTGGGCCATCATATCCATGCTTGTAAAGGAAAGGCACCAAACCACAATGGTCAAGATGAGCATGGCTTATAATAATAGCGTCTAAAGAGTCAACTTCAAACACAGGGTTATCAAATCTTGGAAATGCCTCAAAGGGCTTCGAAGAACCGGGGTTAATGCCACAGTCTAACAGTACGTTGCTTTCTCTCGTTTGAATTAAGAAAGCTGATCTTCCTACTTCTTGGACCCCTCCGAGGGTTGTAATCCGAACGTCTCCAACCTCGTAGGCTTTAGGTCTGAAAATTCTTTCACCTATTGTGCGGAGTATTCTCTCTCTTTCCTTGCTTTCTGAATGAAGGTAATGGCGCATATGAGTCACTATTTTAGAGCGCAGTGGAGGGCTCCTCAAAACATGGGGACGCCATTTGGTCCTCTTTATAATTTCTTGTAGAAACGCCCCATTTCTTCCGATGACCAGCCCCGGTTTTTTGGCTTCAATTATTATTTCGCCGAGGCTTGGGTCGAAATTTATGTCTGTCACTTCTGCTTCAGGCGAGACTATATCACGTGTTATTCTTTCAGCATCGTTTTCTGGAAGTCTAACTGAAGGGTCAGAGCGTATAACTATTCTCTTTCTTATGATATTAACTATGTCTGCGATCACGCTGCTTTGTTCAACTAAAAGTTCTGGTCTTTTGGTGTAGACGGCGAGTGTCGGTCCTTCATATTCTATTCTCGTTACTTCTGCTTCTTTCGGAACGTGCTCTAATATATATTGGCTTACTTCTATCTTCTCTCTTTCGGGGTGTGGTGCCACGATTTTTAAACTTCCTCGATTTTTAGAAGTTTTTTCTTCTCCTCATCTGTTAACTCACGATAGCCATTCTCATCTATTACCGCAACGTTAAAACTATCTCCACTCGCCGCGTCACGCTTCATTGCAGCACTAACGGCTTTAACGATTATTGGCGAAAGCTCTTTAACAGACATATTTTCCCTATACTTATCTTCTAAAACACCATAGGCTATCGGCGAACCGGAACCGGTGGCAACGCACTTCTCTTCTGTCAAACTGCCAAAGGGGTCCAACGAAAACACATGTGGTCCAGCGTCATCTACGCCTCCTATCAGAACATGCGTGAGCAACGGCACGTATCTAGATGAAAATAAAAGGTTCGCGATAAGTCTCGCCGCAGAGTTGACAGGCATGGGTCTGCCCAAGTTCAATTTGTAAAGCTCTGCATTCGCCGTCAATACGTCTACGGTTCTTTGCGCGTCGGCAAGGGTTCCGGAAATGGTCATGGCCAGGTGGTCGTCTATTTTGTATATCTTTTTCCCGTGTTTGTGGGCTACGTAGAATCCCATAGTTACACGGGTGTCTGAAGCTAACATTACGCCGTCTTTACATACGACTCCCATGGTTGTTGTTCCCTTCAACACTAATCGATTGACTGCATCATTATTTGTCATTTCGTTTTTCTCCTAAAACCTAAACACATCACGGAATTACTTCGCTAGGAAGTAGCATCATGTAATCATAATCATGAGATTTATTAATATTACGGTTCAAAACTGCGAGATGAAACAACCCTTTTTAATTTGGAAACGCTGGATTTAAAAAGTTTTAAACATACATCGCTATGAAATTAGAGATGACTACAAACGGAACAGTGATTGATTTGTCTTTAAAATATCATCGCATGCAGCTTCCAAGAGAAGTGATCGTCGGAAATGGAACAATAGAGCGTGTTGCTGAAATCTCTCGAAGATTGGGATTTACAAAATCTGCATTAATAATCGCGGGTTCAAAAACCTATGATATTGCTGGAAAGACTGTTCAGAAGATTCTTGAGCAAGAAGGGGTGAATATTGACACTTTTCTTGTCGAAACAGCGACTGTTAAAGATGTTGAGACTGTTGAAGAAAAAATAAAGATTTTTAAACCGCAAGTTGTTTTCGGGGTGGGCGGTGGAACAAAAATAGATGTCGCAAAGTTGAGCTCCGCTCATCAAGAAGTCCAATTTATCAGTGTTCCAACCACGGCTTCCCATGATGGAATCGCAAGCCCCTTATCTTCTGTTAAGGGCTTTGAAAAACCATTCTCCATTATGGCTCAAGCACCTATAGCCATCGTAGCAGACACAAGCATAATAATGCAAGCACCGCATCGCCTTATTACAAGTGGTTGCGCAGACGTTATCGCAAAATTCACGGCTGTGAAAGACTGGAGATTGGCGCATGAAGAGAAAAACGAGTATTATGGGGAATACGCCGCAAGCCTAGCTTTAATGAGCGCCAAACTTGTAATGCAGAACGCTGAACTGATTAAACCAAAAAGCGAAGAAGGTTTACGGGTGCTTTTAGAAGCTTTGATAAGCTGCGGAGTATCCATGAGCATCGCGGGAAGTAGCCGCCCATGCAGCGGTTCAGAGCACCTATTCAGCCACGCGCTCGACATGCTCGGGCCTAATCACGCTTTGCATGGTGAACAATGTGGTGTTGGAACAATAATCATGGCTTACTTGCATAAGGCAAACTGGAAACGCATAAGGGACACGCTAAGAAAGTTAGGTGCACCCACAAATGCTGAGGAGCTTAATATAGAAAAAGAGAACGTTGTTAGAGCCCTATTTATGGCTTCGTCAATAAGACCTGAACGATACACGATTCTTAACAAACTAAACCTAAACCTTGAAGCTTGCAGAAAAATTGTGAAGACTACGGAAGTCATCTAGAGGTCGAGGATACCGCTTATGCCTTTGTTTTAGGTTCTGCCTTAAATGTTTCTGTGAATTTGACCGAGGTGATTTCCGGGAAGAATCTTTGTATGTCTAGGGCTACGCCCCTTTTCGCCACCTGAATTCCATCCAAGTAGAAGGCTTCTTCAGGCATTTCTATGTTGACCGTCTTCGCCTTTGCGCTGAATTTGAATTTGCTTTCCTCTACGGCTGGTATTCTGCGATGAATAAGGGCTGCTATTTTCTCTCTTTGCACTTCAAGTTTCTTTTGAACCGTCACTTCGTAGACTAGGGTTTTTCCGGCTAAGGGAGGGTTAAAATCCAGCAGAACGCGCCCAGCACCTACTGCTCGCACAGTAGCCATCTTCCCTTCATATTCAACACGCATCCCAAGACTTGGGGTTACTCCTTTAGCGGTTAAATGCCTTAGTGAAACACGTTTAACCTTCTCAGGGTCTCTGCTTCCAAAGGCTTTTTCTGGCGGTATTTCAACAGTTGTGGGCTTGCCAACTTCCATGGTTGATAGGCTTTCGTCTAACGCTTTGAGAACCCATCCTTCTCCTACCACCACCAGTTTTGGTTCGTAGAGTTCGCCTTCTTTGTATAGGCGTTCTTTTTTGGCGATTTCTTCGATGGTTGTGTCGAAAACCTCGCCTGTTTCCTTTACTTTGGCAGTGTAATCTATCCGCAGGAAGTCGCCTTTCTGCAAAGCCATAATACATCATCTTTTAAGGAACAGTGCCAAAATAGTTTCTAACCTTAATAAAAACTTTCGCTCACGGTTTTGTTAAAACCTAAGCCGAAACCTCCATTCAATTTTTCTGACCGCAACCATTTATATCTCATGCCTCCGGCGCCGCTTTAACATACCAAAATGACTTTAAAATCAATTTCAAAGTGGTAATCCGGGAAAGAGTCGAACTCTAGTCAGCAGGTCCAAAGCTCTATTTGGAGGCTATTTCGGATTACCCGATAAGGTCAGTCTATTCCTCCCTCCATTTGGTCAAAAGGGAAGCTGCGATTATGAAGAATGATGCTACTGCAAGAATGATGAGAGAGTTGTACAAGGCGCTTGTTGGGTTTTCATAGATCATGGCATCTCTTAACCCGTTGTTGAAGTATGTCAGAGGCAAGAAACAAGCCCGCATTACGCCTAGATAAATCAGGCATATAAAAGCCCAAAGCAGAAACAGCACGCCATCAAAAAACCACCGATAACCCAAGCCAGTAAGTGCCATCCGCTCGGCAACTTTCTCAAGTTCAGTCATCCATTTAAAATTAGCCTTTTTGACATTAATAAAAGCATTGTACGTATCCTTGTGCGTGCGCTATCTTTTATATTGGCTCCGCCAGTATACTTCATTAAGGTGAAGTAGCGTGTCTGAGCCGCGCCTGCTTGAAGGCGAACGCTTGATTTTGGATGTCTCTCCCACGCCCAATTTTAAGAGATATGTGGCGGTTAGGGCTACTATCGCAGAACTCGTTATCTTGGCTATGCTGAACGTAATAGTCGCAATGACATTATATGTGGTAACTGGCGGAGTTCCGATTACCACGGTAGGTATTGGTCCCCTACTCGTAACCTATGCTTTCTCATATCTTGTTCTCGCTGCAATAGTTATCGTTTTAACGTTGATTCTCACCAACTTGATGTACAAGAAGTACCACTACTGGGTCACTGATAGGCGAGTGGTATGGAAGCATGGGGTTATAGGCTACAGCGTAACGAGCGTCCCCCTCGAGAGAATCTCCGATGTTGCCGTGAGCAGAACATTTTGGGAAAGGGTTTGCGGAGTGGGCGGCGTAGTTGTAAGGGAAATGACGGGAGAGCCAAGGTATGGATACCCTTGGTATGGTTACTGGTATGGAGTTGGATGGAGTTTCCCAACAATGATAGCGGTGCCGGACCCTGAAGAAATGCAGAAGCGGATTCTTGAATTAGTTGGCAAGAAGGGAAAAGAGAGCAAACTCACCGTTTAATTATAAATACCGATCATACCTTTCTTCTGTTACTCTCTTTCCCCAAATTTCGTGCGTTTTCTCCTCGGTTTTACTGAAACCAAAGCGTGTGTAGAGATGACCAGCTGCCATCAGTTCACTTGTGGTCCAGAGGAATACGGTTTTGTACTTGCGCTCCTTGCAGAACTGAAGCGCTTCCTTTAGGAGTTCTTTCCCGATACCAAGCTCTCGATAGTCAGGATGAACGAGGAACCAGCGAAGTTGAGCATCTACTTTTGAATGCCCGACAATGGCGATGGAACCAATGATTCGACCGTTTGTCTCTGCCAGCCAAATTCGATCTTTGTCGGGACTGAACGAGTGAACAAATTCTGCAAGCCCACCTGAAACATACGCTTCGAATGTTTGGTCGTAGCCATATTCTTCTGCATATAAGATCCCATGAAGATAAGTGAGATACCCTATATCTCCTGGCTTAAGATGATGCCGTATCTTCCATTTAACTTTCATGTGAACGCCCCTTACATTCATCATGGCATTTCGCTAACTATCGTTAAACGTATTGCATTTGACTATTTAATCGACGTGCGTCCTAAGCCCGCTGACACAACAGCTTCTCAGTCTTCTTCAAGCTCTAAACCAACAAGTCAGCCTAAATCAAACTGCTCCCTCACGGAACGATAACAAACCAGCCTCAGAATCAAAGAACAATGGTAGCCCGGGATACGTGACTTATCTCGTCTAAATTTCTCATCTCGAATTAGCGAAAATGACGGGTTGACTAGAGGAAAAATATCGGTTGGAACAGCTAGCAGGCTAGCTAGGAGTGAGAGCATGAAGAAGCGCGCTGAGCTAGTTACTTCCTATCGATGGTTATTGTGCAACTCTTGCCTTGACGGTTCGCTGTCATCTTCAGTTTAAATTGGTCTTCTAGCCAGCGAGCAGGGACTTCTTGGCAGCCGACTGTGCAGCAGACTTCAGAGTCAGGATAGTCAAGTAGTTTGCAATGACTCGTATGGACAACGAGTCTGTTTCCAGACAACTCCGAAACGGAGAGGGGCGTATACACTTGCAATTGATAGGTCATCTGCTTGGCAAATGTTCGAAAAGCTGTTTGTGGTGAAACTGCCCTCATTAGCTTCAGCAAGAACAGGGCTGGGCTGGAGATTTTCCTTTTCAGTGCTTCAACGGAAGTGTCTTTGAACTTTTCAACGCCGTTCTCGCCCAGATTGTCACTTACAAAATTGAAGGCACTCACGTATTTTCGCACCCAGTTACCGTAAGCTATGTTATACTTCTCTTCGTAAGTAGCGTCTTCAGGAATAGTTTGTGTGCCCTTCTGCCAAATGGTCCTAAGCTCAGCGACTTTCTGAGCGCCCAACTCTTTATCTACAAAAGGCAAAACATTATCGTCCATAAGTTTCAAGTAACTAAGCACACTCGAATACTTCTCATCATAAGGCATTTCCTTTATCTCAACCATCAGAATCACTCATTGACGTGATAAGAGCATCGCATCCCTATAAGCTTTCGATTTCACGCACCAAGCAACCTCTACCTTCAGGTTTGGAATAAAACTTTACCCCAACCATGCTGAGCCGAGAGTTTGAACGTCGTCCTGACTAGGGTTTCATGGTAGCCCGGGATACGTGACTTGTCTCGTTTAAATTTCTCACTTTGGAGCGTACGCTAGCCAGCCTAGGCTTCCGCTTATCCAACTTTCCGACATGGAGAACCGAGGGTGCTTGTTTTGCGCGAGAAGTGTGGAAAGTTGCTTCAAGCTAGAAGGTATAACTATCCAGTCTCTCATTAAACACTTAATGAAGAGGTATTAGTCTTTTTTCTCTGATTTCGGTATTCCTATCCATCTTGGAGTCCTATTCATGTATTCTTGATATGC
>CAZHWZ010000031.1:0-18109 GCA_964535965.1 uncultured Candidatus Bathyarchaeia archaeon
GAACTCTACCTCATCAAAAGGAAAGGCTATCTAAAGATAATCCCAAAACGCCGAATCGACCTAACAGAAAACTTTGACAAAGTGGACCTCGGCGTAGAAACCATAGGAAGCTGGAAGGAATTCGAAAAGAAGTTCCACGAGGCACGCACATGAGATTCTTAGACGCAAACATATTCATCTACGCCTACTACAAACCCAAAAAACCCCTAAACCAAAAAGAAAAACAAATGAAAGAACAAGCCAAAAAAATAATCACAAACATATCGCAAGCAAAAGAAGAAGTAACAACAACAGTCATCCGCATATCCGAAATCGTAAACATCCTCAAACACGGCTTAAAGGTAGAAGAACTAAACAAACTAATCCTCGGCCTATTCATGCTCGACAACATAAAAATCAAAAGCATAACCAGAGAACAATACCTAGCCGCAACCGAGCTCGCAGACGAACTAGAACTCGAATCCAACGACGCCCTAGCAGTCGACACAATGAAACAAGACAACATAACAGAAATATACACATTCGACGAAGACTTCGACAACATAGAGAGAATAACAAGACTACCCAAACTCTAACAAAAGAGCCAAAACTCCACATACACCTTTAAATCCTCTAAACCCCAATCTAATTCCCATGTCAACCAGTAAAGCAAAAGAAGCAATAGTGAACAAAGCCCTGCATTATTTTAATGTTGAGGGCTGGAACTGCGCTGAATCCGTGTATATGGCTATTTTCAAAGAATACTACAGAATAGACGTTACGCCAAAGACTGTTACTGCTTACGGCGGTGGCATCGCCAGAATCGGCAGCATCTGTGGAGCAGTAAACGTCGCCATAATGGGCATAAGCCAAAAATACGGAAGAACAAACCCACGCCAACCCTTCATAAAAACCCAACGCCCAATCTTCCAATTCCTAAACCAAATCGTCGACCAATACGGTAGCATCCACTGCAGCCAAATAACACAAACCCAACTAACCACACTAGAAGGAATAAGAAAATTCCGAAACCAAAACATAAAAGAAAACCTGTGCACACCCCTCATAAGAAAAGTAATGGAAACATTCCTATATATGGTTGAAAACTACAAACCCGAATAATAATTAAGCCACCACAACCCCCCACCTTCAAAATCTAAGTCTATCAAAAGTTCAATCTATTTATAAGGGGGTATAAAGAATCCGCAGAGCAACAGAGGAAAAAGGTTCAAAAGCCCAACTTAAGTTTATTTCTTCGTCAAGTATTCGTGTATGGCTTTTGCCGCTTTCTTCCCAGCTCCCATAGCACTTATGACCGTTGCCTCACCAGTCACAATGTCTCCACCAGCATAAACGCCCTCAATGCTCGTCTTCCCATTCTCATCCACAACTATTGTACCCCACTTAGTCACCACCAAACCTTCCGTTGTCTGCTGAATTATTGGATTCGGCGTCCTTCCAATAGCAACCACAACAGTGTCCACGTCCATCATAAACTCTGAACCCTCAACAGGTATTGGCCTACGCCTTCCACTAGCATCCGGCTCACCCAAACGCATTCTTACACATTCCATCGCCTTAACCCAACCCCTCTCATTCCCAACAAACCTCTTAGGATTAGTCAAAAACTCAAAGACTATGCCCTCCTCCTCAGCATTTTCAATCTCTTCAGCCCTAGCAGGCATCTCCTCCCTAGACCTCCTATAAACAATCTTCACCTCCCTCGCCCCAAGCCTCAACGCACATCTAGCAGAATCCATGGCCACGTTCCCGCCTCCAATCACAACCACTTTCTCCCCAACATATATCGGCGTGTCACTCATCGGAAACTCATATGCCCTCATCAGATTAACACGAATCAAAAACTCATTGGCTGAGTAAATCCCACACAGATTCTCGCCCTGTATTTGCATGAATTGTGGAAGCCCCGCACCAGTACCAATAAAAACCGCATCAAATCGTTGAAGCAACTCCTTCAATGTGTATAATCTCCCAATCATCGCATCCATCTTAATCGTGACGCCCAACTTTCCTATATACTCAGCTTCAGCCTCAACAATTTTTTTGGGCAACCGAAACTCCGGAATTCCATAAATAAGCACACCACCAGGCTTATGCAAAGCCTCAAAAACCACAGCCTCATACCCAAGCCTAGCCAGATCCGCCGCAGCAGTCAAGCCTGCAGGACCCGCACCCACAATTGCCACTCTTCTACCAGCAGAAGCAGACTTTTGTGGAACTTCATAGCCCCTTTCCCTTTCCCAGTCTGCAACAAACCTCTCCAGCCTTCCAACAGAAACCGGATCGCCGACTTTTCCCAACGTACAATTCGCTTGGCACTGTTCCTCCTGCGGACAAACCCTCCCGCAAATGGCTGGAAGACTATTCTTCTCCTTAATCTTCCTTATGGCCTCGTCGAATTTACGTTCCCTAACCAGTTTTATGAATTCTGGTATGTCTACTTCCACTGGGCATCCCTTCACGCACGGAGACTCTTTGCACTGTAGGCATCTCCCAGCTTCATCTACCGCTTGCTCTTCCGTGTAGCCGAGTGCCACCTCATTAAAGTTATGAGAGCGTTCCTTAGGTTCTTGCTTAGGCATGGAAACGACTTCTTTCCGAATTTTAGGTTTAGGTGCACTCACAAGCCTCTTCCTCCCTTCTCATAAAACACGAATGACAGTTTCTCCTGAGGAGCATACATCTTCATCCGAGCCATCAACTCCTCAAAATCAACTTGGTGTCCATCAAAGTCTGGACCGTCGACGCATGCAAACATCATTTTTCCGCCAACAGTTACTCTGCATGCTCCACACATCCCCATCCCATCAACCATCACAGGAATTAAATTCGCAATGGTAGGTATGCCATATGGACGGGTAAACTCAGCAACAGTCTTCATCATCACAATCGGCCCCATCGTTATAGCACGGTCAATTTTTCGCTCTTTAAGCAGATCTTTAAGAAAATCTAATCCTTTGTATCCCTTCGTTCCATCATCCGTAGCCACATAAAATTCATTACAAACTTGGCGCATTTCATCTTCATAAATCAAATCGCTTTTAGTTCTAGCCCCAACTATTACAATGACATCATTTCCCATTTCACGAAAAGCCTTTACCTGAAAGTATAAGGGAGCCACAAATACTCCGCCGCCAATGCACAACACCGTTCCGAATTTCTCGATTTTGGCAGGCTTTCCCAGTGGACCTAACAAATCTGGGATACCATCTACTTCTTTTAACCTTCCAAGTTTCTTTGTTGATTTTCCAACTTCGTGGCAGACCACCGTTATTGTTCCCCTTTCAATATTTACATCAGCGATGGTAAGCGGTATCCGTTCTCCTTCTTCATCTATCCTCAAAATTACGAATTGCCCAGGTTTGGTTTTCACAGCTATTTCTTTAGCGGAAAACTCGAAAAGGTTAATGTGAGGAGCTAGTTCCCGTTTTGTTACTATTTCAAACAAGCTAGTCGCCTCCTGCCCCGACTCTTAAAGGATTTGGCCCAAGCTTCCTTATCCTCTCCACAAAATCCGTCATCATAGTTGCAAATTTTTGTCCTTCAGATGATGAGGCAAAACCTATTTCGAGACGCTCGAGATCTATGCCAAAAACCTTTAGGGACTTTTTTGTCGTTTCGACTCTGCTTTTAGCCTTTACATTACCATCAATGTAGTGGCAGTCGCCGATGAGGCAGCCAGTTACAATAACCCCATCAGCGCCGTTCAGAAAAGCCTTTAAAATATGAAGCACATCCACTCTGCCGCTGCATGGAACCCTTAAAATTCGAACGTTGTGCGGGTACTGAATCCTCGAAACCCCTGCGAGGTCAGCGGCAGCATAAGAACACCATTGACACGCAAAACAAAGTATAATAGGCTCGAAATTCTCACCTGAACCTCTAAGCTTCTTCGGTTTAAGCAGCGCCTCAATCGCTGCCAAGATTTGCTGATCCTTAAAGTGCCTCAACTGCATAGCTCCCAATGGGCATTCCGCTGCACAAACACCACACCCTTTACAGTTAGCCTCAACAACATGGGGATGCCCAAAGGTTAAAGCCTCAATGGCGTTAAAAATGCACGAGACCTCACATGCATCACAGCCAACGCAGATTTCCGTATCAACCCACGCCTTAACCGCCTCAGTCCTTATCTTTCCCACAGCCATCGGAATCGCTGCCCTAGAAGCTGCAGCATAAGCTTGAGCAATACTCTCATTCACGTCCTTCGGACCGTGAGCCGTGCCACAAACATATATACCCTCCGATGAAAAGTCGACAGGCCTAAGTTTTGGATGAGCCTCAAAAAAGAAACCATCAAGGCCAAGAGGCACCTTAAGTACGGAAGAAAGCTTCCTTCCCTCCTCATGCTGAACCAGAGGCGTCGATAAAATAACCAAGTCACTGTCTATTTCGACCTCAGCTTTCAAATAAACATCATGAACCGTGACGGCTAGTTTTCCATTTGGTTTTGAGGTGACTTTTGGAGGTTTATCTGGATCATAGCGGATGAAATCGATGAAATTCTCCATAGCTTCACGGTAAAAATCTTCATATTCGCCATAAGTTTGCATGTCGCGGAAAAATATGCTAATTTCAACGTCTGGATATAATTTTTTGAGCAGCAAAGCGTTATTGAGAGCTATCATGCAGCATACTCGTGAACAGTATGTTCTGCCGGTCCTTTCTCTGGCTCCGACACATTGGATCATAACAACCTTTTTAGGCTTTTTGAGTCCGCCATTTTTGAGACGTTGTTCCAGTTCAAGCTGCGTCATGACATTTTCGTTTTCCTTGTACCCGTACATTCCCAAGGGCTGGAACCCTTCAGCGCCTGTGGCTACGATTATTGTCCCTACGTTGATTTGCTTAAGTTCGTTTGAACCATGCCTCTGAAGTATTACGTCAAAATTTCCGAAGAACCCTTTCACTTCTTTAATCACTGTTGACGTATGAAGATTTATGCGGCTGTTCGCTTTCACAGCTGTGACAGCTTCGTGTAGGATTTCCGAAGCATCACGTTCGGTGGGCTGCAGCTTATACAAATATCTCAGCATTCCACCGAGTTCCGATTCCTTCTCAACCAAATGTACATCGAAGCCTTGTCTTGCAAGAGACATAGCCGCAGTCATTCCAGCTATTCCACCGCCTATTACCAGTGCCGAAGGCTTTATCTCGAGTTCTGGCTCCACTAATGGTTCAAGATAACTCGCTTTAGCTACAGCCATTCTGACGAGGTCTTTTGCCTTTTCTGTTGCTTCTTTTGGATGGTGCATGTGAACCCATGAACAATGCTCCCGGATGTTCACCATTTCAAAAAAGTACTTGTTTAACCCGGCTTCTTCACATGCATTTCTAAAAACTGTTTCATGTGTTGCCGGCGTGCAAGATGTAACAACAACGCGGTTGAGGTTATACTTTTTTATGTATTCTTTGATGAGGCTTAATCCGGCGGATGAGCACATGTAAAGGTTTTCATCAGCGCAAACTACATTGGGCAAAGTCTTGGCGTATTCCACAACAGCAGGTACGTCAACCACTCCGCCGATGTTGAAGCCGCAGTGGCAGATGAAAACTCCAATTCTTAATTCTTCTTTACCTGTTTCCATTAGGGCTATTCTCTCCCAACAGTGGATACGGCTACCTCCGCTGCTCTGGCTGCTGCAGCACTGGCTTGCGTGACTGATTCGGAAATATCCTTTGGCGCTTGACAGTACCCGCAAACAACGACTCCTTCCACGTTTGTTTCAACAGACATAAGTAACGGGTCTTTCGTCTTGAAAAAGCCGAAACTATCTAATTCTAAACCAAGAATCTTCGCCAAAAATTTGTTGCCTTCTCTCGGGATTAAAGCTGGACAAAGCACAACCAAATCTGCTTGCAGCTCTGCTATTTTTCCTTCCAGAATATTTTCATATCGAACTAAAATGTCCTTTGTCGCCGAATCTTCTATGACTACAGCAACGCGTCCATTGACGTATTTGATGCCCCATTCGTCTCTGGCTCTGCTTACGAATTCTTGAAACCGTTTCCCAAACACCCTCAAGTCCATGTACAAAATGTAAACTTCACATTCTGGTTCGTGTTCTCTGATTAAAATTGCCTCCTTTGTGGCGTACATACAGCAGACGCTGGAGCAATATGGAAACCCCTTCTGTTGAGTTCTTGAACCAACACATTGTATGAAAACTATTCTACGTGGATGCTTATTATCTGAGAGCCTCAAAAGTTTTCCACGGGTCGGTCCAGAAGCATTAATAAGCCTTTCAAATTCTAGTGATAAGAGAACATCCTTGTATCGCTTATAACCGTACTCACTTATTGATTTCGGGTCGTAAAGCTCTAAGCCTGTGGCCAATATTATGCTTGAAACATTAAGCGTAATTTCCTCAGGTTCTTGACCAAAGTTAATTGCATGTACTTGGCAGAATTTTTCGCATACTTTGCATACTCCTTTCTGAAAGTAGAGGCAGTTATCTTTGTCTATGACTGTTACTCGTGGAACGGCTTGTGGAAAAGGCATGTAAACGGCTTTTCGCATCCCCATGCCCATATCAAATTCGCTTGGCACTTTAACTGGGCACTTTTCTGTGCACGCGCCGCAACCAGTACATTTCTCGGTGTCAACAAACCTGGGGTTTTTCAAGACTTTAACCTTGAAATTTCCAGCCGAGCCAGTAACTTCCTTGACTTCTGAACATATGAGTAGCTTGATGTTTGAATGGCGAAAACACTCAATCATTTTTGGAGCAAGTATGCATATAGAACAATCCATCGTTGGAAACGTCTTATCAAGCTGAGCCATCCGACCCCCAATGCTTGGGGACTTCTCCACAAGATAGACTGTAAGCCCTCGATCAGCGAGATCCAAAGATGCTTGTATTCCAGCTATGCCTCCGCCAACCACAAGCACGGCACTGTTGCCCACGATGATTCCTCAATGTCTTTACTATACGTACGATTAGAGAAGAGACGTATGTTTAGGCTTATAAAAAAATATCGAGCGAAAATTGAATAATTTGATGTTGCAATGGAATGAAATCATTCTCTGTAGTAATATGGTCGTTTGATGTAGCCGTAGGCTTCTAAAGCTGCGGTTATGCCCTGTCCAACAGCTGTTCCAACCTGCTTAACTGGATGATTTGTAACGTCTCCGGCAGCATAAACCCCTGCGATATTTGTTCTTTGTCGAATATCAACTATGATGTATCCGTCTTCGTCAACCTTTACGCCTTCTTCTTCAGCTAGTTGACTGTTGGGCGCTTCTCCAGCTTGGACAAAAACGCCGTCAACAAATAGTTCTTTGGTTTCTCCGGTTTTATTATTAAAAATTATTATTTTGTTTACCAGTTTTTCGCCTTTAATTTCTTTCACTTCAGTGTTCCATAAAATTTCTACATTCCCTTTTTCCTTTAACGCTTTCACGATGGATTCTTCAGCGCGGAATGCATCTCCACGATGAGCAATTTTAACTTCTGACGCAAGTTCCGCAATGTAAAGGGCTGTTCTTACTGCCGAGTTTCCGCCGCCGACAACAAGCACACGCTTACCCTTGAATAGGGGGCCGTCGCAAACCCCACAGTAACTTACGCCCCTTCCGCGAAATTCCCTTTCGCCTGGAACTCCGATCTCACGATAATGCGAGCCAGATGCAGTAATAACTGCTTTCGCTTCATAAACTGCTCTATTGGTTTTTACAATCTTTTTCTCCCCTTCAAGATCTAAGCCAGTCACGCTTTCGAATTCATGGATGTTTACGCCCGTGCTTTTACAGTGGGATACTAGCTTCTGCATCAATTCAATTCCGCTTGTACTCTGAAAACCCGGATAATTCTCAATCAATGGAGCGTCTGCGGTTTTACCTCCAGCCGTTTTTTCTTCCAAAATTAATGTTTTTAATCCGCTTCTTGCCCCATAAATCCCGGCAGCTAAACCAGCAGCACCTGCACCAATAATTATTAGCTCCCAACTCTCCATTTAAACCCCGCTCATCACCAATGTCTATTTTGGAACAGATAATTAACTGTTTATCATATAATCATGCCTTCCTCTGCAGGTGCACGCGGCTCTAGACAAGCTAATTCCGAGATAGGCTAACGATGAGAAGAATTTTTATGCATGCACATGCGAAATATGGTTAAGTGTCTTATTCAAAGAGAGATATTAAAATAGAAATGTGAAAATAGGAAGAATGAAAAAATGGTTGGGAAGAGAGCGATTGGGCAGTTTGGTTTTGGTCCTAAATTGCAAGAGAAAGCGAAAAATATCAAAATGTTAAATTTTTGACATCGATGTCTAAAAGCTGAGACCAATCATTTGCTAAAGTCTAAAATTTAAAATGTTACAGTGTTTGAACCGGATACCGTTCGTACTGTAATTCATATAATTTCTTCAGCTTTTCAATGTTGTCTATCTCATCTAAAGTTTTATCTGTTCTGAACCTAACTATTTTCGGCACTCTTAGGGCATATCCGCTCGTATACTCGTCTGTTTCTTGAATTTCCTGATATGTTACCTCAACAACCACTGAGGGTTTTACAAAAACGCCTTCCTCGTCTTCGCTTGTTTTTGTTCTTTCAACTATTGTTCGTATGGAATCCATAGTTTCTTCTGGCAGGTTTGAGACTCTTCCAATGGTGTAAAGTTTCTTTTCAATGGGGTCTCGAACCGCGAGCAGAAAGGATGAGTATAGTCCTGCGCGTTTGCCTTTTCCGTATAGGGCTTCTACTATTGTACAGTCTATTGTGTCGCGTTCTGGTTTCAGCTTAAGCCATGTATAGGTTCTTTGCCCAATTTCGTAGGGGTCGTTCAAGTTTTTGACAACAACTCCTTCGAATTTCTTTTTTAAGGCTTCTTCGTAAAAGCGCATCAGTTCAACTTCATTCTGGCAGTCTACTCCGTCAACGATGTATTCTGCTGGAACAACTTCCATAAGATATTTCCGTCTCTCAGAAAGTGGCAAATGTGTGAGTACCTGTCCATTCAAAAATAATATGTCAAAGGCTTTAATCGTGACCTTAACTTTTCTTCTTCTTTCTTCTAGTTCATCAGGCGTAAGTTCTCTTGGCACGGTTCTTTCAAGTAGGGATTGAAAGGGCAGAGGATTTCCCATATCATCTGTGGCTATTACTTCGCTGTCGACAATGCAGCTTTGCGCGTTAAAATTTTCTGCGATTTCAACCGTTTCGGGTAGAGTGTGTGATTTTTCCAACCCTCTCCTTGAGTAAAGCAAGATTTGTGTGCCCCATTTGTGGATTTGGAGTCTGCTTCCATCAAGCTTGTACTCGGCTCTAACCGGGTATGCCACTTTGTCGGGTTCGTAAAGATGCGCGAGTTGAGGTTTAATGAATTGGCCAGGGCGCATCTTGACCTCTGATAGTTTGAGTGCGCCTTCCGATGCCAGCGATACGCCTTCCGTTAAGCCCAATATTGCACAAGCGTTTTCAATCAGTTCGGGAGGCACTTCATAAGCCTTTGCTGCAGCTCTAACAACAGTTCGAGCATAGTAGCCGAGCTTTAAATCTCCAAGCATAAGTCTAACAATGTATTTTGCTTCTGTCGGTGTGCTTACCCGCAAAAGACTTGAGACATGGAACTCTCGCTCTCTTATTCTTTTCAGCCTTGGCAACAGCTTGACTGCTTCGTAGACTTCTTTGACTGTTAACTCGGAGTCTTTAGACTTTTTTAGCAGGTAGGCGACTTCGCCGTGCTCCCCATAGTCTATTAGAAGCTTCTTGACTTCGCTTATCGGCGTACCTGTTGCTAGGCTGACGCTTCTTTCTATTAGGCCGGGTCCGATTTTCAGGTTTTCTTCCGTTAGTGTTCCTAGGGCGAAGCGTGTTTTAATCTCTAGTGTGAGCTCTGGGTTTTTGAAGAATTTTGTGAGTTCCGTTTCTTTCCCCTTTTTTCCCCGCAGTACTGCTAGGCGTTCGTAGACTTCCACTATACTTGAGAATGGTATGCCAGCTTTTGGTTCTATTCCTTCTAGGTAGAGGCGTATGAGATGGTATGGCACGCTCATTTTCCATTCAATTTGTTCCGGCGAAAATCCAGCCTCAATTAAATGAAGGACTGCCTTTTTTGGGTTTCCATATGTTTCAACTAGTTCCTTGAATGAGGGTGGTTTTACTATTGACATTGACGAGTTCTTCCCCATGGACAAACCTTGATACAGATCCCACAAATCTTACTGCCATACCTAGGGTTATTTGCGATATTTGTCAACCTTACGTTGCATGCCTCTATATTCACCGCAGCTTCACGAGTTGGTGGATAATATTCAAACGACATTCCTTTTATGGCTTGAACTGGACAAGATTCTACACATATCATACAATCTCTGCAGCGATTTCGGAGAGGTTTACTTGCAGCTAAAGGAAGTGTTGTTAACACCGAAACTAATCGTATTCTTGGTCCAAAACGCTCGTTAATGACAAGTAGGCTTTTGCCCAGCCAACCTAGACCTGCTAATACGGCTATTGCTTTGTGAGAAATGCTTCCAAAAAGCCTATTTTGATCTACTATTTGAGATGCAGGAATTGGTAATGAATGGTGCCCCTTTGCTTGACAATAGTTTGCAACTCGAATAGCGATGTCGTCCAGAAGTGCGTTAACTGCCTTGTAATGATGTACATAGATCTCGGTTGGATCGTCTTCTGTTATTGCATCAATAATCGGATCAGAAAGTCGGACGCCAATAGAGATCGCGTATGGAAATTTTTCTAGCAATGGTATCGAGAAACTGTAGGCGTCGTGATAGTAGCTTATATCCGCCACACCTACTAAATCCGCGCCAAGTCTAGTCGTAAAAAGCTCTAATTTTCTTTTTTCCTGATGCAAACCCTTGTCCTTTACTGTGTAAGACGCGTTTACTAACAGTCTTTTGACCTCGCTATGGTCTTGTTTCTTCAGATTTTGGTATAGCTTCTATTGCTCTGAGGAACCCATCTGGTGTAATGTCAATTTTTATTCTTCTCCTCTCAAAGTTGCTCATTCTGCAGTCGAGGACACGTGCTATACGGACGAATTTGCCTCTGTTCGCGTCCAGATCGATCTGCTGGTCGTACCAATATACGCGCCCATAATCAATTATTACAGTTCCGTCGAGGTTGTGGGCTAAGCCTATGCCGCCTGCCATGTCGTAGCTGTCCCAGACCTCTGCACTTCGCTGGTTTACGTATAGGGCTGTTATGCCGTTGACTTGGTTGTATCTGGCCAGTTCCATGACGCGGTATTTTAGTGCTCCGCGGTAGGCTTCAAGCACAGTGACAGAATCTACTATGGCTAGTTCGATTCTCTCCCTTTCTGCAACGTAACGGTATGTCTCTGCAAAAGTGTTCCAATCCCGCAGTTCCGGATAAGCCACAGTGTCGAGCACAAAGAGGTTTTCACGGATTTTGTTCCAGTCTAAGCCTAGAATGTCTGCCTTCTGCTTTAGGCGTGACTGTAAATCGAAGCGCGGTGTTGCGCTTTTCCATGTGTCTTCGGCTGTTGCGTACAGCACTCTTCTGCCAGAAGCCGCAACTCTTACAGCTATTTCTTCAACAAGTATCGATTTTCCAGCGCCAGGTAAGCCCGTTATGGCGAATTGCCCACATATCGGAACTCCGTCTAAGGTTTTTCCCTCAGGCGTTAAGAAGAAGTGGTCTATAAATGTGCCTGTTGAGAAGCCCAACAATGGTTTTTTGGCTTCGGGCGCCTCGTCCGGTCTTGAGACAAGGGAGCTTAGCTTTTCCTCTTTCCTTTCGATTTTTGTTGTCATGGGCTTTGTTGCTAGTTCCCACTCGTCTGCCGGCGCCTTTGCGCCTTTCATTGCCTCTGCAAGGGTTTTTGCCATGGCCTTCATGAGCTTTTCAATTTCTGGAACTGCAACTTCTTCTTTTGCTGCTGGTTGTGCGGGCGCCTCTGCAGTTTTTTCCGTAGGCTTAACTTCTTCCGCAACCAGCGTCCAAAGTTCGCCCCGACGTTCAATAATGCCTTTAGTTTTTAATGATTGTAAAAGGGCATAAGCGGAGTTCGGTCCATACTTGGGAATGCTCAAGCCTTCTGCAATTTCGTTAAGGGATGCTTTACCATCTCGTGTTTTGAGAAATTCTATTATGTCTGTTTCTTCAACCATTGGTTTCCCTAGTTTAAATACGACTTAACAGACTATAAAAGGTCACGCTTTATTCGATACATATCTTCACAAGTTGATAGCTCGGCTGGATGCTGCTTTGTTCAACAATGGAAATCTTCGATTATTTAATAAATTAGGTTATAAGTAGGAAAACTAAAGGTTAAAGCTCTTGTTTAGGCATAACTGGGATTAGTCCATGGGTAAGCCCAAAATTGGTCTGTCTATGCTCTATTGCTTAGGCGAACCTTTCAAGAAAATGACTGAGCACCTTCTCAAGACAGAAACGGCCTACATAGAAATTATTGATGATGGTTTTCATACGCTCACTAAGCAGAGAGTTTCAATACTAAAAGACATAGGTGAGTCTTATGGCTTAAAATACTCGGTGCACGCGCCATTCGCAGACGTAAACATTGCTTCGCCTTCCAAGCCGATTTTGAAGGCTATGCTCAAAAGGCTAGAAAAATCCATTGCCTATTCAAGTGATTTAGACGGTTATGTGTGGGTTTTTCATCCGGGATTGAAGACCGGCGTTAGCATGTTTTATCCGGGCATAGACTGGCTTCAAAACACGAAAACCGCACGCTTATTATCTAAGATTGCGAGCGATTACGGTGTGAAGATAGCCATAGAAAACGTGCCAGAACCCTATCCATTCTTAATGAAGAGCGTGGAAGATTTCACTAAGTTTTATGAAGAGGTTAACGAAGACATAGGCTTGGCTTTTGACGTTGGGCATGCAAATTTGAACGGGCAGATAGAACGCTTCCTAATGGTTTTTAGGGACAAGATTGTGCATATACATGCACATGACAACTATGAAGAAAGCGACCAACACCTAGGCATAGGCCATGGCACAATTGACTGGCAGAAAGTGGCTAAAACGCTGAAAAGGCTGTCTTATGACAAAAGTGTAATCATCGAGTCTGTTGAGCATGTTGCGGAGAGCATACGAAAACTAAAACAATTGCTAGCCTAATTTTCGAGAAGTGGGATTTCTATCTTCATAAAGTCTTCTGCTACTTGCGTGTTTTTGAAAATTTTCTGTGCTTGTTCTACTAGTATGTCCGTATCATCGTATCTTGCACTAATGTGTGTGAGAATTAGTTGTTTTGCTTTCGCTTTTTTGGCGTTTTTAGCCGCTTGGCTTGGTGTTGAATGCCCATCTTCTTCAGCTCTTTCAGCTAATTCATCGTCTAAAGTGGCATCATGGATGAGCAAGTCCGCGCCAGCTGCAAATTTTTCAAAGTCTTTAAACGGTCTTGTGTCGCCTGCATAAACGATTTTTCTTCCAGGTCTGGGCTTTCCAACAACATCTTGAGGTTTTATTACTAGTCCGTTTGGCAGCTTAACCTTATACCTATGCTGGAGTTTTGACCATAGGGGGCCTTCTGGGATTCCTAAAGCCTTGGCCTTTTCTGGGTAAAACTTTCCTGGACGAGGCTTTTCCACTAAAGCATAGGCTAGACTTGGGATTACGTGGTTTGCCCAAACTGCTTGAACGGCGTACTCGTCTTCTTCATAAATAACGCCAGCCCTTTCTATCTCGTAAACCTTAACTGGAAAGGTTAGGGCAAATTGTACTGTTTCCCTGATGCCTTCTATGAAACGCTTTATTCCAGGCGGCCCGTAAACTTCAAGTTTCTTTTCTCTGTCAAGCAAGGCCATGGTTTGCATTAGTCCCGGCAAGCCTAGAACGTGGTCGCCATGCATGTGAGTGATGAAAACTTTCATTTTTCTGTGGAAACCAGCCTTAGCCCTTATCATCTGCCTCTGCACGCCTTCGCCGCAGTCGAACATTATTTGCTCGCCTTTACGTTGGACAAGTATGGCTGGTAAGCTTCTTTTTGGGGTTGGAACGCTTCCAGCCGTTCCTAAGAAAATCACACGCAAACTCATGGGGTTTACACCTTTTCGAATATGGCTATTTCTCTTGTTAGACTTCTGTGAACATAAATAAAATGAGACTCTAAATGCTTATAACCCAAAGCTGTGCCTGTGCATCCAACATTCAATGTTTTTGGTGCAGCCATGCAAACCCGCCGTCCCTTACCAAGCATGCCATGAATACCCATTAAAACTTCCTCAACTATCTGCTTTGTAGTCCGCTTTAAGGTGGTTGCAGACCTACCGTAGGGCGGGTCTGTGACAACACAGTCAATCTTTGTTATTGGTAGGTTTCGTGCATCTGCAACCATGACTCCTTCTGGCTTGATTTTGAAATAAGCTAAGTTTTTGAGGCTTCCCCTGGCCATGCGCCGTTGAATATCCAAGCCCAAAACTCGGCAGCCGATAAGCGCAGCCTCGATAAGCATGCTTCCGGTTCCGCAGAAAGGGTCCAATACGATTTCTTCAGTCTTAGGTTTGGCTAGGTTCACCATGCACCTTGCAAGTTTCGCGGGCATCGCTGACGGATGGAAAAAAGGTTTCTTTCCGGGGCGTCTCTCAACAAAAGGCTTTGGCGGAATCTCAGCAAGCTTAACTCCGAAAATAAGCTTTTCTTCGGTTAGGATTCCGATGAAAGTTTTATCTGGATTTTTCAGGTTCACCATTGTTTTAGTAGCGCTGTTCAGTACGAGTTCGCCAAGCTTTCTTTCAAGAGCCATTACATCAATTTTTGAAGCGTAATTCTTCACTCGTTTTATGCGAACTGCCAAGCTTTCTTTCTCTTTTAAAACCTCGTTTAGGTTTGTAGAACGCATAGCCTTCACTATTTTGCTTGTTTCGGCTTCGCAGCTGAAAAGTTCTAGTCCACAAATTCTGGTGAGCGCTGCTCTATGCTTTATGGCTTCTACGCAGTTCAAATTTGCTTCAAGCCTTAGTGCTTGGTCAAGCTTCTTCAACGTTTTAAAAGTATAGCCTTCTGCTTCAAGTATAGCTTTTAGCTCGGAAACTGGCAGAGTTTCATGTTCGCCAGAAAGCAGAAAGAAAAGTTTAGCCACTTTTACGCTCCTTTTCGAGCTAACACCTTGCTTATTAATGGGGCGATGGAAACCTTGCTCACCGGGCTTGGAACGCTGTCTGTGCCTATTATCTTTTCAGCTCCATTTTCAAGAATCCTCTTTTTGGCGTCGCCCATCAGCAGCGGATGCACGCAAGCACAGTAGACTTTCCTTGCCCCTTGCTCTTTTGTAAATTTTACAGCCTTTGCCGTGGTTCCGCCGCTACTTATGACGTCATCAAATATTATGACATCCCGATTTTTAATAGGCAACTCCTTCTCTTCGAGTGTGACGTTTCCTGTTATTACATCCCTTTTTGTGGAGATGTAATCAAATCCGCCCTTTAAAATGCTGTCAGCTTCTGCTGCCATGCTCAAAGCCTTTTTACCCATGGACAGCGAAACAGGGTTTTCCGCTAAACCCTTTGCTTTAAAATACTCTGCCAAAAGGGGAACAGCTGACAAATCTTCAACAGGAATTTTGAAGGTTTTTAACACTGCTGGGTTGTGAGCGTTTATAGTTATTATTCTACCTACGCCGCAGTTTTTGAGCAGTTTCACAACGGTTTTTATGCTGAAAACCTCACCTGGCAAAAATCTTTTATCTTGACGGCTATAGGCGAAGTATGGCACCACGGCTGTTATGCTCCTTGCTTTCATGTCTAGGGCATTGTCAGCCATGAGCAAAAGCTGGATGAGCCTTTGATCTTGCGGTGGACTTGTAGTTTGCACTATTACAACGTCTTCATTCTGCAGAGACTTTACATCAAATCTGATGTAGGATTCTCCATCCGGAAAAGTTTTGAAAAATACCGGCACCACTTCTGCGTTTAAAAGCTCAGCTATCTTTTTGCCTAACTCCCTTGATGCTGGTCCGGGTATTATCTTCATCTTCTTCATCTTCTCGCCGCGTTTAAAAATGCTGGGCAACCGAATTTTAGGTTTTTCCAGTTATCTTATATTGTCCTATTAGTTCTTTTGCTCTGTCCATGCGGATTTTTCTCTCTTCAACCATCTTTTCAGCCACCAAATCTATTAGCTCGCCAGTTGCCCCTGCTGCTATGGCTATGTTCCTTGCATGAAGTGACATGTGACCCCGTTGTATTCCTTCATGGGCTAAAGCTCTTAGAGCGCCTAGGTTTTGAGCTAAGCCTACAGCTGCTAAGACCTCTGCAAACTCGTTGGCTGTTTTTACGCCTAGGATTTTTAGGGCTATTTTTGCTATTGGGTGCGTTCGAACGGCTCCGCCGATTAGGCCGACGGCCATTGGTAACTCAATAGAGCCTATTAGGTCGCCGTTTTCGTTTTTCTCCCATGTTGAAAGTGTTGTGTATTGGCCGTTTTTTGCTGCGTAGGCGTGGGCTCCGGCTTCGATTGCTCGGTGGTCGTTGCATGTTGCGATTATGGCTGCTATTATGCCGTTTAAAATGCCTTTGTTATGAGTTGCCGCCCTATACGGGTCTGCAGCTGCAAAAGCGTAAGCGTTTACTATGCCGTCTACTACTTCTTCGCCGCCGACGGGCTTCTTAGGCACGAGGCACCAAGCTCTTGCCAAGCGTTTTGTAGCCAAGTTGGAGATTATCCGCAAGTAGACGCGTCCGCCCGTTATGCGTTCTATCATTGGAGCCACAGCCTCGGCCATAGTGTTAACAGCATTAGCGCCCATGGCGTCGCGGCAGTCTACATGCAATTCCGTTATAAGCATCTCTCCTTGTGTTGTGTTGATTATTTTGGCGTCTAGGTCCTTTGCTCCGCCGCCGACAGAAACAAGCACGGGGTCTTGGTCATTAGCCTTTTTTAATATTTCTTCTTTTGCCTGTATTACTCGCATCTTAACTGCATACGGGTCTTTTATGCCAACCGCTTGAATTTGTCCAATCATTATGGGTGGTGTGCTGCTTGTGTAGAAACCTCCGCCACCTCTTACCATTTTCGCCGCGTAGCTAGCAGCCGCTACAACTGAAGGCTCCTCAATAGCCATCGGAATTAAATAATCCCGCTTGTTTATGAGGAAGTTCACTGCAATGGCCAATGGTATGGGGATGGCGCCAACAACGTTCTCTATCATGCGGTCAGCCAAATCCAAGGGCAGAGAACCAGTATTCTGCAGTAAAGCCGCTTCTTCTTCAGTTAAGTTGGCAAACTCCTTAACAAACTGCAATCGTTCTTTCGGGCTTAGCTTATAGAAACCCGAAAGCAGAGATGACTTGCCCATGCAATTACTCACCACAGACTCTTACTATCGAATAATGAGACATAAAAATGCTTCCAGAATCCCTGAATTTTACGTGATTTCAAACGCGATTATGTAGAGAGCATAAGTTGAAGTGTTTGGCTTAGGAACTGTCAGGCATGTGCAGATGTAAGATGCGGTTATAAAACCCCTTCTGGTGAACTTTCATTTGTTTCGTCTCCTTTTTCTTTCTTACCTATCTTCCTCTTGAGCCGCTTTTTTATGGAACTGCCTTTTAAGGGAACTGTCATTCCAGCAAAAGCGATTATGGAATAACTGTGATTCGTGTTTACAGAGTTCTGGTCCGCAGTGATTGTAAAAGTTTGATTTTCATCAGAAACTGATGGTGTTGTGTTTCCAATAATGACCGTATAAGATGGACCTCCATATTGTGTAAAAGTCAACGTGTAGTTTGGAAGGTTTGTAAGTGCTACAATGCCGTTGCTTCCCGTTGTTCCTGTTGCTATTTTATTTGCTTCGTTGCTTGTTGAGTTAAAGACCGTCACGTTTGCATTGACTAAATATGCTGATTGTTGAGCTTCAACAGTCTTAACGGTTACATCGTAAAGGTTACACTGGATGTTTATTGTTGTGTCGGCTGAAACTGTGATGCTGAAGGTTCCGTTAACCCAGAAACCGTAGTACTGGACTTTAATGGTGACTGGTCCGTTCACGCCTGTGTAGTTTGCCCATCCGTTGCCGTCAGAAACTTGAACGTAGTCTGTTCCATTATTCATGGTTACATAGGCGTTTGCAATGGCATCGGTTAAATCCCAATCCATAACCCTTAAGTTTAGTTTGTATGCAAGAATGGTTGCAAAGGTTTGTATGCCTGTGT
>CAZHWZ010000032.1:0-18013 GCA_964535965.1 uncultured Candidatus Bathyarchaeia archaeon
CTGATTTCTGTTTTTTCAATTTCTAATGGGCAATCGAGCAACGCTATTTTCGCGTCTTCTAATTTTTTGGGCATTCCTGGGTGAACGACTTCTTTGTCTATGATCACGCCTCTGATGAGTTGCGATTCGAAGAGGCTTTTTCCTGTCTTCTTTATTATTTGGATGTTGTCTATGTCTGCGATTCTTCTGTCTCCGCGCTGTTCAGCTATTTGTTTCACTGCATCTATCGCGATTTCCGCTAAGTGTTCTTTTGCTGGACCTACGGCTTTGCTTGCCATCGACGTCACTGCAACTTTCCTAAATGTTTCGCGGTCTTCGATGTCTACGGGTGTTGCGATTTTGTTTATGACTTCCATTGCTCTCTGCGCTGCTTTTCGGTAACCGCTTACAATTATTGTTGGATGTATGTTCTGGTCCAGAAGTTCCTCAGCTCTTCTTAGTAGTTCGCCTGCTAGGACTACGGCTGTTGTTGTTCCGTCTCCTACCATGTCGTCTTGCGTCTTCGCAATTTCCACCATCATTTTGGCTGCTGGGTGTTCCACTTCTATTTCGCCTAAGATTGCTGCTCCGTCGTTGGTTATCGTTATGTCTCCTAGGCTGTCGATGAGCATTTTGTCCATGCCGCGGGGACCCAGCGTGGTCTTTAATACTTCGCTGATTACTCGAGCCGCCATTATGTTGTTTCTTTGGGCTTCTCTTCCTCTGCTTCTGGTTGTGCCTTCTTTGAGGATTAGGACGGGTTGTCCTGACGGCGTTGTTGTTAAGTAAGCCATATTGAACCCTCCATTCAAGGTTAAAATGTATTTTTTTACTAATCGGAATAAGCAAAAGGGGTCAGAAATATAAACTTTTACCTCGGCTTTTCTTTTGACTTGTTGTTAGTGCAATGTTTTGTCCGTTTGTGAAGTGCCTCATTATTTGGTGAAAAGAGCGAACTACAAGAATGCTGTTAGGTTATGTGAACTAGCATCATTTAGCTAAGCTAAATGTTCAATCAGTATTTTTATTCCGATACCAATCAAAATTAGACCACCCAGCATTTCAATCCTATTCGAAGAGAAGCGTCCTAATCTGTTACCAATAGAAACTCCGAGAAATGATAATAGGAATGTTACAGTTCCAATCACTATTATTGGAGTGGCTATGGAGATTTTTAAAAATGCAAAGCTTAATCCGACGGCTAAGGCATCAATGCTTGTAGCGAGAGATAATATCAACAAAACATGAATACTTAGCGGCTTTTCCTTTTTATGTGATTCTGTCTTAGCTGATTCATAAATCATTTTACAGCCAACCAAACTCAGAAGCGCAAAGGCTATCCAATGGTCAACGCCTGAAATAAAATCTCTCAAGCTGAGCCCTGCTAGCCACCCTATTACTGGCATAATCACTTGGAATAATCCAAAGGAAGTTGCTATCTTTAAGGCATTACCGGCTTCCATGTTCTTTATTGTTATTCCGCTTGCGATAGCCACACTAAAAGCATCCATTGCTAATCCTAATGCTATAAACAAGATTGTAATCATGTCCATTTGACATCACTTTTGTATGGCAAAGGGTTATCTCGCCTAACACTTTTCGCGGATTTAAAAGCTTTCGCTTAAATAAAGTGTCAACTGATTGTTGAAATTTCCTTCTTATCTTGGCTTATATGCATTTTAATCATTTTAATAACGTTTCTGCTACGTAACAGTTTAAATTTTGGCTTTGCAGTTTTTGATATTGGTGGCTGTGCCTTGCAAGTTTCGGTGCGTTTCTTTACAAGCTTGAGAGAGCTAACTGGTAAAAGAGAGGAAACCCTAGAGTTTCCCGATGGCGAAACAGTAACCGTAAATAGGGTTCTTAAAGAGTTGGCTGAGCGTTATGGGAACGACTTTGTTGAATATGTTTACGATAGCAATAGTGGCGAGGTTAAGGGTTTTCTTCAGTTTCTCGTTAATGGCAGAAGCGCATCGACGCTTAATGGATTGGATACGGAGCTTGCGGACGGCGATGTTTTGGCGATAATACCGCCTGTTGGTGGCGGCTAGTATTATGGGGAACTGTTTGGTTTGCAGCGAAAAGGCATGAATATTTTCTGGTATCTCTCCAACAGGTTTTTCGGTTCTTTAGCTTAACGTTTTAACAGTTGCTTAGCGTGTGGTTGAACATCGTTTGTATGGAAAATGATAATGTTTGATTTCGAATCTGAGTATTGCATATTGCTTTAATAATCTTGTCACGATAACCAAAAAAGCAATCACCATGTGGCTCTACGGAGATGAATGGGAATGTCCGAAGACGAACCGGAAGCGAAGGAAAAAAGGGCAAAACCTGTTCGATCAGCCGCTGTCCCATTGAGAGAAGAGCGAGACGCAGCTTCCTCGGGTTTGAAGAAGGAAAGAAGGGAGGTGAGTTTGAAAATGAGTGAAGGATGTACATGTCCCATGTGGGAGCCCGAGAAACGGGAGAAATGGAAAAAGTGGGTTAAAGAAAGAATAGAGAACATGAAAGAAATGGGTTGCATGTGCCCCATGTGGGAAGTGATTGAGGAAAAAGAAGAAGAAAAGGGAGAGAAAGCTGAGAAAAAGTAAAGATGGATAAGTTGAAACATGTGTGCCTTGACCCTTCAAAAATGGAAAAAGCAAAGATCAGAAAAGAGGTGCATTGCCCTTTCTGTGGTTTCAACTTTTACGCCATTCCCCTCGAGTCAAAATGTAACTGCAAGAGGTGTCCAGCCTTGATGCATGTTAGCGTTACCCAATGTCCAAACTGCAAAACTAAGATAATAATCCGAGGAGAGCTAATTGAGCGCAGTTAAAGCTTTTAGGTCTAGAAAAGCGGCAGTCGAGTCGTCCTATTCATTAATTAGACTAAAGGAACCAGACAAAACTGACCTTGGTGCCTTAAATGCAATCGAAAGCTAAGCAGGCGAAGAGAAAAGCGCTTTTAGAGTTGAATAACGGAGAAAAGGCAGAAATAACCGAGATAAAATGTTGTGGTCCAACCCGTGGAAGACTCATGAGTTTTGGAATGATCCTAGGGCGGATCGTTACATGTGTTGACAAAATTCGGGGAGGCCCTGTAATCCTCGAAGTTCATGAACTGAAGGTTGCTGTTGGAAGGAAGGCTGCCTCAATGTGTGAGTGCAGATTATTAAGTCACCAAGGGAATGAATTTGGGACAAAAATTAACTCTCAAAAAAGAAGAGGAGAATAAAGTCATTTACTTAGTGGGCAGTGCGAACACGGGAAAGTCTGCCATGTTTCATTTGTTGACAGGGAAGAGTGTTGTGATTTCAAACTTCCCAGGAACTACCGTAAAGTTTCAGGAAGGTAAAATGAAATTAGGAAAAGAGGAAATTAAAGTGTACGATACACCTGGCATATACAGCCTTGCCGGTATTTCTGAGGAAGAAAAAATCACACTCAGGATGATTTTGGAAAACAGGCCCGACCTTATAGTACACATAATGGATGCTACGCGACTTGAGAAGTGCTTGAGCCTTCAGTTGCAAATTGCTGATTTTGGAATTCCAACAATGGTCGCACTTAATATGATCGATGAGGCTGAGAGGCTGAAATTAAGAATCGATGTTGAGGGACTCAGTAAAAAATTGGGAGTACCAATCATCCCAACCGTGGCAGTGACAGGCGTAGGTAAAAAAGAACTCATCAAAACTGCACTGGAGGAGATGAATAAGAAGGAAATAACCCCAAATCACGTTTACTACGACGAAAGAACCGAGTTAGAAGTGGAAAAGATAATACATCTTCTCAGAAGAAGTGAGGTTAAAACGTGGGTTCCTCTGCGAACAATGGCTCTATGGCTTCTGATGGGCAATGAAGTTATCGAAGAAACTGTGATGAGGATGGTTGAAAAGGAGGCATCAAATCTTGAAGTTGTTTAAAGAAGTCCAAAACGCCCGTGAAGAACTGAGTCGCATGTTTAATGAGTCCACAGACTTGCATATGGAAAAAATTCTAATTCAAGAGAGCGAAAAAATATTGAGCGAATTTGTTTCTAGACCTAAAGAGAGAAAAAAGGATTTCTTATCCAAGGTCTCAGACATAACTGCACATGGCCGATTCAGCATCCCCATCTTTATAGTAACAATGCTAGCTTTTACGCTGTTCTTCATACAAACCGGTGCCTTTCTGGAAGAAAAAATGTTTTCTCTCGGCACGACTTACATAAGCCCAGTGATAACTTTCATCATACCCGCATTGATTCCAATAGAGCTTGGAGAGACACTTGCTTTTGCACTATCTCACGCTTTAGTAGCCTTTCTGGCAATAGTCATACCCTACGTCCTTCTGTTCTACATCCTACTAGCAATACTGGAAGATACGGGCTATTTGGCGAGAATAGCGGTACTGCTCGATGGTCTCTTATCCAAAATTGGCTTGTATGGAAAATCAATAGTACCTTTTATAGTGGGTTGTGGATGCAATGTTACTGGCGTTCTGGGTAGCAGGATAATAGAGGCAAAAAGGGAGAGGGTGCTGACAGTAGCTATTCTTTGTATGGCTATACCCTGTTGCGGTAGGATAGTTGTTATCTCCGGGTTCGTAAATCGTTTTGCAGGTCCCTTATGGGTGATAGGAACCTTTGTGTTTTCTGCAGTTATGGTATTGGTCTCAGCTATCATAGGCTCACGTTTATTGCCCGGTGAAAGGACAGGACTGGTAATAGAGGTTCCTCCCTTCAGGTTGCCAAGAATTAGGAATATTCTATTAAAAGTTTACATGAATGTTAAAGAGTTCGCAACGATTGCTTTCCCTGTATTGCTAATCGCAGCAACAACAATCGCCATCCTAAGGAGTTATGGCGTATTGAATGTTCTGGTTGACGTGTTCTCGCCACTGATGGTTGGCTGGTTAGGTTTGCCTGCTATTACCGTGATCCCGCTACTTTATGCTATATTCAGAAGGGAAGAAGGAGCCGCCATGTTCCCGGTTGCTGCTGGTGGCATAGCTGCCGTGGAATCCCTCCTGAAACCTTATCAAGTTTTCTTTTTTGCACTACTGACAGCGGTTCCCTGTACGGCGACCGTAGTGGCTTTAAAAAGGGAATTTGGGCTGAAGACCTGTGCTAAGATCTTCTTCCTTACGCTCCTTATCTGGTATTTCACTGTTGGGGTGATCAATCAAATTATCCGTCTAATTTAGGAGGAGGTGAAAAGATGAAGAGTAAATACATTGTAATCTCGGTGATAATAGTCATAGCAGTCATTGGTGGATTGGTTTTTGCAGCATGGAACCAAGGAAGTAAATCCAAAGGTTCAGCTAGTGGTTTTTCCTTTGTACGACCAGTAGATTGGCAACTTAACCACAATGGTACTTTAGTAATAACCCTAAAAGCAGAAGAACCGATGATAATTCATTCAATTGAATGCGGTGAAGGTTCCTTGACTGATCTTGAAGTAAATTTGGCCAGTGGCGGGAAAACAACCTTCACAATTCCTGCAACGGGCACCACAGGAAAAATCGGAGACAGCTACACACTAGACGTTGAAATCGTCTATTTGTGCTTAGAAGAATATGAGGAAGAAGAGTCTGTCGGAACGATCACAGGCGAACTGACGTAACAGTTAGCATTCCTCATTGGCAGCCTTTCATGCTCATTAACGAAGAATTGAAGTATATATGATCAAAAAGGTGAATTCTTATGAGTTGCGAGGGAGAAAGTAGATGTTGTGGTAATAATAGAAAGAAAAAGAAAGAAGAAACTGCTAATGAAGGCTCTGAGAGGCCGGGATTAAGAATCGACGTTACGGGGCTCAGCGAAAAATTAGGAGTGTTGGTCATCCCAACCGTGGCAGCGATAGGAGAAGGCAAAAAAGAACTCATCAAAACTGCATCAGAAGAAGTAACACCAAATCACATTCACTACAACGAAAGAAACGATTTAGAGGTGGAAAAAATAATACATCTTCTTAAAGGAAGCAATGTCAAAGCAGGAGTTCCTCTGCGAACACTGGCTCTATGGCTTCTAATAGGCAATGAACTTATCGAGGAAACCTTAAGAAAAATAATTGAAAAGGAGGGTAATCAACTCTAGTTAACAAAAAGGTGATTTTTATGAGTTGTGGGGGAGAAAGTAGCTGTTGTGGTAATACCAAAAAGAAAAGGAAAAAAGAAACCGCTAATGAAGGCTGTGGATGTGTTTGCTTATGTTTAGAGTTTTCTACACCTGAAGCTGTCAATGCCTTAGTGGACAGATTCAAAGAAGCTACCAGTCCCGTTACACACTCTATCGCCGCAAGTCAGTCAGATGCTAAAGGCAAAATAGAGACAACCCAGAAGGGCGCTGCCAAAAGGCGCGTAAGTGCCCGTGTCATACAAGTAGCTAAAAAGAACTCTTCAAGAAAAAGAACATCATAAAAGAGATATTCGGCGAAACTTATGAAAATGCCCAAATTTGGAAAAATTTGTCGTTTTCCACTTCCACGGCGTAATGATGCTTTGATGCATGTGCGTGCACATTATAAAATAACTTAGCACTGAAGCTCTTCTTTCTATCTATGTAACCTCCTCTGCTGCCAATTTGCATCTAGGCACATGACTCAGGATGAATTTTATATGATCTGAAAATGTGAAGTCTCTTTTCTCTTCGCGTTCTAATTGAAGCTTAGAGTAAAGATTCTCAACTATTGCCTTCTCCAAAGCCATCGCCTTTGCGCCAATAAGTTTTTTTAACCCCGTGGAAAAGGCTTCAGGCTTCCGAAGGATATCTTGAAGCTCTAAAGAAAATTCTTTCTTTAGATAGTTATAAATAACCCCGGTTGTTTCTTTTCCGAAAATTTTCTTTATTGTGTCATCTATAATTTCATTCAGTAAACTCTCCACGCTTTTAGAGCCTTCATAGATTTCGTCTGCACGTTTACGAAGGTATCTAGACATGCAAACGCACTTTCTGTATTTATATTGCATGTGCACACAACGCGTTTGCTTAAGAGACATCCTTGACATCCAAAAGTTTTTCAAGCACTTCAACCTCTTTCCTAAGCGTAATCACCTCATTTTCTAACGCGCGAGCTTTCGCTTCACATTTTCCTTTGAGGCTCTCTATCTCTGCCAAGAGACTTGCTTTTTCCTTCTTTAACGTTTCGATTTTTTCCTGCAAATTTTTTCTGTGGCTTTTGAGTGGTGCAACGTGTACGTGGTTATATTCTGTTACTCTACCCAGTAGCTGTCTCCCTCACGATAGATGATGCAAGGATTGTTACAGTGTGGGCAATTGAAGCTTAATGCTTCTGTGAGAAAGTTCTTCCTTTCTGAGAGGGTTGCTTTTTCTTTTTCTAACGTTTCGATTTTATTTCGCAATCTTTTTATGGTTTGAATGGGATTTTCACTTGGCATTTCCTCTTCTTTAAGGAGTTTCGTTACCCTCTTAATCTCTTCGGGTTCCAAGGTGCCCTTACGCATCTTTCTTGCTCTTTCCTCAAGAACTTTAGCAGCCTTCTCGAAATCTTCTGGGGTTTCCAGCTTTGGAGCTTTGGGTGCAATCGCAGGCAATACTTTTTCAGTTGCTTTAATGCGTGCTTCATCAACTTTTGCCTTAAGCTCTTGTTCACGCTTTTGAATTATCTTTCTAGTTTCAGGTACAGTTAGTTTCCTTTCAAGAATCTGATTCACAGCGAGAACTGCTTCTTTGATGTTTCTGCCTATCACACTTTCCAGTGCTATTATATGTGAGATGCTGATCTGTTTAGCCCACACAGCTTTCTGAACTTCTTTAGGAAATTTGAATACGTTGAGATTTGCTAAAACCCAGTGAAAATCAACATTCAGTTGTTTGCTTATCTCCAACGGTGTCATGCCTTCATCTGCAAGCTTCTTCAAATATTGCGCCTCCTCTTCAACTGTATAGTCTTTGCGAATCTTGTTCAACTTGTACACTGATAGTCGTGCCATTGTGTCGTCTGCGTCGATCAGTTTGATGGGTACGCTTGTCCATCCGAGTTTCTTGAGGACTCTCCATCTTCTTTCACCATCGATTAACTCATAAAAATCGCCCTTCTTACGAGCCACCAGATCGCTGAGAAGGCCATCTTTCTCTATTTCCTTCTTTAGATCATCCAGGTCGAAGATTAATCTTGGCTGGTAAGGACTTGGCTGAATTAAATCTATATCTACTTTCATTCCTTTTTCCTCAGCTCTGCTTTGCAAAACGCGGAATTTACTCTCGCGCAATCACTTTTCTTTTTTGCTAACATTTTTTATCGCTTGTGGTTTATTTCGACTCGAATACCGATTTTGTCGCCTTCCACGTCCATACAGTTGCTCCGCAATACTCCGATAGGCTTTGTGGTTAGAGAGAGTTATATCTTAAGGTTTGTTAAGTTTTTATGGGTTTCCCATTTATGGGGAAATGTTTGATTTGCGGTGAAAAAACTGCGACTATTTCGGATAGTTTAGGAGTTTGTTTAGAATGTATAAGGGGAAAGTCTGAAAAAGCCCTTGAAATTGCGAGGCAAGTTCATGCGAAGAGTCGTGCCGTTTTTGGTTTGCCCTCGGAACCGCCTAGAAATGCTGGTGGGCTGCCTTGCGGAGTCTGTGCCAACAATTGCGTGATTGGCGTTGGCAATTGCGGTTTTTGCGGACTTGTTTGGAATGTTAATGGACGCCTAGTTCGTTTCGGCGGCACAGCCGAAAAGGGCATTTTGGAGTGGTATTATGATGGGTTGCCAACCAACTGTGTTAGTTGGTGGTTTTGCCCCGGCTGTACTGGAAGTGGCTATCCAAAATATGCGTATAAGCCAGAGGCGGAGTATGGTTATGCCAATTTAGCTGTTTTTTACGGAGCTTGTAGTTACGATTGCCTTTTCTGTCAGAATTGGCATTACCGCAACCTCTCAGCAAGGCAAAAGCCTGTTATGAGTGCTGAGGCTTTGGCATCCAAAGTGGATAAGCATGTTTCTTGCATATGCTATTTCGGCGGCGACCCTTCACCACAGATGCCGCATTCGCTTGAGGTAAGCCGCATAGCCCTAGATAAAGCCAATGCTGAAAAGCGCATCCTTCGAATTTGCTGGGAAACTAACGGCTACATGAAACCAAAATTGGCTGAGAAGGCTGCGGAATACGCTCTAGAAAGTGGCGGTAACATAAAATTCGACTTGAAGACTTGGAATGAAGAATTAAACATTGCTCTATGCAGAGTTTCAAACAAGCCAACACTAGCCAACTTTAAAATGATAGGAGAAAAATTCTATGAAAAGCGAAAGGAACTGCCAGTGCTCACCGCTAGCACGTTGCTTGTTCCAGGCTACATAGATGTGGAAGAGGTTGAAAACATAGCCAAGTTCATAAGCGAAATAGATCCGAACATTCCATACACGCTGTTAGCCTTTTATCCATGCTATGTCATGAATGATTTGCCAACAACAAGCAGAAAACAAGCTTTAGAATGTCAAAAAGCAGCAGAAAAACACCTAAAAAACACAAGAATAGGAAACATCCATTTGCTTTCATGAATTGTACCATTTGCCAACTTTTGAAGCCAACTAGAAACTTATCAATCCTTAGGGCTGAGATTATGACTTAAGCCTTTTATATCAAGTTAACCACTTAATTCCCGTGATGCCATGGGATATGTACGAGTTCGCGGAGTTATCGCTAACCCGTTAGATCATAGCATAAAAGACGAGTTGGAGTTCATCGTTGATACAGGTGCAATCTACACTGTAATACCCCAAAGTGTCGCTGAAAAACTACAACTAAAAGAAGTGGATAAGAGAAGATTCAAAATTGCCAGCGGGGAAATTGTTGAATACCCCGTTTCAGAAGCCTACATAATGGTTGAAGGGAGAGGAGTAACATCACTAGTTGCTATAGCGCCCGAAAAAACACCCATACTATTCGGAGTAACAACCCTAGAATTGCTAGGCTTGCAGGTAGACCCCGTTACCGGAAAATTGACACCCTTAGAACTTATGATTCTATAAGAAACATACACCTACGTATACGCTGTTGGCGTTTTATCCGTACTACGTGATGAATGATTTGCCAACAACGAGTAGAAAACAGGCATTGAAATGCCAGAAAGCAGCAGAAAGGCACCTAAAAAGTGTAAGAATAGGAAATATCCATCTACTTTCTTAATTATTCTAACCACTTTTCCCACTCCATTTCTTTGGAATTCCATGAATTCAAAATATTGATGCTTGGTTAACAAGAATTTTATAGGGTCTGAATTAACAACGTATCGCATGATATACGATACAATAACTTCTTCAATTGAGAAACGCAGATGCGAAATCTGCGGCGAAACTATGCTTTCAACAAGAGATGAAGATTATATCTGTTTTTATTGTAGCCGCTGTTCTATTCCTTTTTTCGTTTATGCTCCACTCGAACCGCCTAAGCCAAATACCATGCGCCAAGATTGGGAAAAGCCTTCATTTTTCTCCTTGGTTCTTCCTTTCGCAATCATATGCGTTTTAGAAGTTGCTTTTCAGCTCTTGTTTTGAACTTGAGTAGCTTTCATAGGATTCATGACCCTTAAATCCTTCTTAATGCTTAATGTTTGCTAAGATTGAATGATGGGTCTCTCCGCCTTGTTCCAGAGCCCTCTTCTGCCAAAAATGTATTTTATTAGTGAATTAAAGCAGGCTGAAACGTTAATGAACCTGAGGACACTGTAAAGTGGCGTGTAATAGAGCAGTTTTCTGTGGTTGTGGTGGTTATATGCGAATTTTAGAGCTATGGCCTGATAGACTATCCCAAAAAGCAGGGCGAAGATTGCGAACAGCAACAGGTTGTATGAGAAATAAATTCTATCCGGTGCGAACCAGTACAGAAATGGTATTCCTAGGACTGCAACAAGTTCCATGATGGCTCCTCCATAGCCTGTTATCAGGCAATACCACAAGAGCAGGGTAAGCCACCTCTTGCTGAAAAGCATGTCCCGATGCACGCTGATGATATTGTGAAGCCCGCCGATGAACCATCTCTGTCTCTGGTTCCAAAAGGCCTTGAAAAATGTAGGCGCTACTGTTGCGCTTCTGGCTTCGGCCACATAACCAACTTTGTGGCCTCTTTTGTGCATTTCCAATGTGATCTCTAAGTCTTCACAGATAGATTTGATGTCCTTCTCATTTATGATTTTTCGTAGAGCTTCTGCTTTGTATACGCCTATTGGGCCTGGAATTACTAGGACGGAATTTCCAAGAGCTTGTGCGCATCGGAATATGCCTAATCCTTGACTGTACTCAAGTTGTTGCAGGAGCACGTAGAGGCTTCTTTCTCCATTGCCATCGGAAGGATGGATGTAACCAGTTACAGCGGCCCTTCCCTCTGAATTCATGAACTGTACGAGGCGGAGTAACGTGTCGGGTTCCCACCATGTGTCAGCATCCGCTATGGCTATTATCTCCCCTGTCGCTTTGTTGACGCCGGTCTTGATGGCTTGTGCTTTGCCGAGATTCCTTTCATGCCTGACAATCTCTCCCTGAACTTTGGGCCACTTCTCCCTATTCATCTTTATAGTTGTAAGGGCAACCTTGTAGGTATGGTCTGTGCTGCCGTCCTCCACTACTAAAATTTCGCAGTTTCCCTCGTAACTAGCAGCGCACTTGAAAAGGCTCGCGATGCATTTTGATATTACTTTCTCCTCGTTGTAGGCTGGGACAATGAATGAAACTGTCGGAAAACGCTTGGTCTCAGGCTGAGCTTGTCTCCTTCTCCAGATCCAGGCGGCAACGACTAAAGACCCTCCGATGGCAAAGCTGAGGAAAACATACCATGTGTAAAGAAACCAAACTGTCCCGTGCCACAGCCAGTGCGTTGGCTGAAAGGTTGGTTTGTAATTAAAGGTGAACAAGATTATGTAGTCGGTGAGGATTGGAAACCAGCGCCAGACAACATATGCTAAAACTAATGGTGCACCAAAAAGGGCGTAATGCGCTTTCATAGAATTATGCAGTTCCCTCCGCTTTCAGTTTTTGAATTGTTCCAAGTTCTCTACGTAAGAAGGCCATCTCCTCTCTCCTTCTGACAGAATTTGGGGAAGCTGTGCAAAAAGGATTCATCTTGTAAAAGGAATAATCTTTAAACGGGAATATTTCTAAAAAGAGAGCTTTCAATAATGTACGGAAACCGCGTAAGATCAGGACTTGGATGAGCCGTGGTCTGGGAAGCTTTTATGCTGCCCAAAACGGCGTTCTTTTTCTCATTAGGTTTACGTATTCGTCTAGTGTCTCTTGCTCTTCAGTTGTTAACCTATCTTTAAATGTTGTTAGTAGTGCTTTTGCGTGGGGTTCTGACACCTTCACGTATAATACGTCTTTTTCGAATATGTGTCTTCCAACTGTTGGTTTGTCCATGGATATTGCCACTTGCATCCCCTGTTGCGCCTCTGGCAGGGCTTCTCCCTTTTCTTGGATTTGCTGTATTTCGCCCACTTCTTTGCCGTCTTCCGCTTTTACAAGGGCACATTTTGGTCTTATTCTTCCTGTTAGGATTTCGACGCCGAAGATTGCTGGTTTTGCTCTTCTGAAGATGTATCCTTCCATTATGCGGATTTTTCCAGGTTTGACCAATTTTTCGAATTCTTGTTCAATTTTTGCTTCATGTTGTGTTTTAAGCCAGGATAAGTAGTTGTCTGTTAAATGGTAGATTATTTTTTCTTGAAAAATTTGAACACCTTTATTTTTTGCTTCTTCTTGGGCGTCTGGCAAAATTTTGACGTTGAAGGCTAAGACAGTGCCATAGAGAGGCTCGTGTTCCTTTACAATAGCGGCTTCTGTAATGTCTCTTTTTGAAACGTCTCCGACGTCTGCAAGCCTGACTGGCACGTTGTTCCGCTTTAGGCTTTCGGCAATGGCTTCTAAAGAGCCGAGTGTGTCAGCCTTTAGAACGACTCCGTCAACATCCGTGGCAATTCTAATCTTTTCAATTTCCTCAGAGATGAGCCTAGCATATGTTTCTGTCTCCTCACTCGGAGGGACTGCATATAGGGGTGCACCAGCTAAGGCTCCCTCTAAATCTGGTGCGACGATTTTGATTCCAGCTGCGGCGGAAACGGAGTGTACAGAGGAAAATTTGTCTCGTGGGTCTCTGATTTCATCTAGGGGTTTGGGAACCAAAATCGCTCGTATCCGTGTTTTAATGGGTTTTTCTTTGCCGCCGACAACTATTAGGTCGTCCTTTTGCAAGGTTCCGTCGTAGATTATGGTGTTGAGTGTTAATCCTAAGCCGGGTTCTTCTTTGACTTCTAAGACTGTGCCTTTTGCTGGGCCTTTGGTTGTTTGTAGTTGCTTTTTCAGGTATTGTTGTGTGAGGCCAACGAGGACCATGAGGAGTTCTGTTATGCCTTCTCCGGTTTTTGCGCTTGTTGGGACTATTGCTATTGTTTTTGTGAAGTTTTTTATGGTGTCGAAGCGGTCTGCCGTAAATCCTGAACGTGAAAACGTGCCTATGATGTCGTAGAGCCTTACGTCGAAATCTTCTTTGACATAGGGGTCTTGAAGTGGGTATGACTTCAAAAATGGCGTGTCTTGGTATGATTTCCAGCCCGGGATGCGGTCTATTTTGTTTGCAGCCACAAGAAAGGGTGTTTTTCGTGCTTTCAGTATTTCGATGCATTCGTGGGTTTGGGCTTCGAAACCTCGCAGTATGTCGATTACGA
The DNA here is from genome assembly GCA_964535965.1 of uncultured Candidatus Bathyarchaeia archaeon. Taxonomy (GTDB): domain Archaea; phylum Thermoproteota; class Bathyarchaeia; order Bathyarchaeales; family Bathycorpusculaceae; genus CAZHWZ01. The sequence continues at coordinate 13,615 of CAZHWZ010000032.1, forward strand.
GGATGGCTATGTCTGCGACGCTGCCGCCTCTTTTGCGTAGGTTTGTGAAGGCTTCATGCCCGGGTGTGTCGATGATGAGTAAGCCTGGGACTTCTATTTTGCCCTTGACTATTGAGAGCATGGGGCCAACCAACTGCTTAAGTGTGTCGACTGGGAAGAAGCTTGCGCCGATGTGCTGGGTGATTCCTCCGGCTTCTCGGGCTTGGACGCTTGTTTTGCGGATTTTGTCTAGGAGCAGGGTCTTTCCTGTGTCCACGTGGCCGAGGACGCAGACGATTGGTTGGCGGATGGGCATTTTGGGTTTTCTCCTTTGATGGGGTTGAGGAAACCGAGTTGCTTCAAAATTAATAAATTATTGCTTAATAAGTGCTCGGCTGTTTTTCATGATGTTTTTAGATGTTTATGGATTTCTGTTCATGGGATGGAAGAGTTTTTGCGTGTGACGTAAGATTTATTTATGCGGATGCTTTTTAGAGCCTAACATCTCGTATGGGTGTAGATGGTAATAGGATGCCGAAAACGAAGGGGAAAGCTGTTCCTCGAAGAAACGTGCGCATACCGAAACCGATCGTGGATGAGGTGGACGAGATTGTGCGTGATTTTAAGTTGTATGTTAACCGTCAGCAGTTTGTTGAATCAGCGATAAGAGAGAAGATTGAGAGGGTTAAGTTCTTGAGGGGGAGGGAGGCAGCGAGCCTCGGACCAGAACTAGGGATTACAACTGGGTTGCGGGAGATAGGGGAGGATTTTTTGGTTGGTGTTAAGGACACGTTTCTGGCGCATGCCATTGTAAATGCGGTTAAGGGGAAGGATGTGCCTGGTAATCATTTGGATGTGAAACAGTTTGAGCGGTTTATTAGGGAGTATTTGAAGAAGAGGGCGATGCAAGAGGGGAAAAGAATCACAGAGGAACAGTTGGACGAGTTAACTGCGGATCTGTTAGAGTATCATAGGAGAATACTTGAGGGGTTAAGTCTTACTGCATCTCATTGATGCGTGTAACGTGCAGAATCTTTCTCGTGAGCCAGTGTTGTAGTTTGTTTTTGTTTTGAAAGTTGAGGAGTTACGCTTGGGTAAGTGAGAAGTTTTTCGGCGTTTCGTTGATTCGGCTATTGTAAATGAGGTTTCTTTTTGCTTTAAGCGTGTTTTATTCGGTCATAGAACTGTTTTTCACAAGTTTTATATTCTTAGAGGACGTAGGTGTTACACTCCGCTCGAAATTCGGTATGTTGGTGTTTGGTGTTGGGTGATCATCGGAGGGGGGAGGTTGAGATTATTCGTGATGTTTTGGAGGTTTGTTTGAGGGGTGCGAATAAGACTAGGATTGTTTATGGTGCTAATTTGAATTTTAGTCGTGTGGATAGGTATTTGGATATGCTTTTGGGTTTGGGTTTTGTTGTGAGGGAGGATGATCCTGCTGGGAGTGTGGTTTATAGGGTTACTGAGGCGGGTTTTTCTTTTCTTAATGGTTGTTTGAAGTTGCAAGGCGATTTGAGAAGGTTTCGTGGTAGGGGGAAGGTTTAGAGTTTAGGGTTTAAATCATTGATACGGCTATTTCTTTGAGTTTCTTGTTGAATGTGAGTTTGAGTTCCATGTCTTGTTCTGTCATGTTGTGGATTTTTATTCCTTGGATTTGGATTTCTTTTCTTGGTGGGATGATTATTGTTCCTACGCCTTTTTTTTCCCATTTTGCTTCTGCTTGTTCGTCTGCCTTGAGCTGTGTTATCATTGTCATTAGTTTCTGGCTGAGCCTGACCTTGTCGGAGTCGGGGTCGTATTCGATTACGTTGTGGTTTGAGATGTTTTGGCAGTAGTGGGTTAATTCCTCGGTTGGGGCTCCTATTTTTTTGGCTATGTCTTTTAGGTTGTGCCATGCGCCGTCTTCTAGGATTCTGAACATTCGGATCATTAGAATCTGAAGTTTATTTTTTGGGTTTTTTCTATTTAAGAGTTGAGAACTATAGGGTTAGGACGCTGGGGTCAGAGGTGGCGTTCTGTAGTTTTCTTTCAGACGTGTTGGTTCGAACTTCATGGTTCTTATGGTTTTAAATGTTGTTTGGGTGTTAGAGTGTTGATTGGTTAGGCATTTAGCCGGCTATATGCCGTTGGTTAGGCCGGTCTAGCCCGTGCCGAGTGTGGGGCACGTTAAACGTATACCCAAATTTGAGAAAAGGAGAGTGATGAAGAAAATGAACAAGAAGTTTGCGGCCTTAATGATTCCTTTGATAGCGATGCCTTTGCTTGCTTTCGGATACGCCCACTTCACGGACGAGGTTGTGAAGAAGTACAAAATACACGTTGGATCCGTCTTTCTCAATGTCACTGGTTTCCACGTAGACCATGCCAAGATGCCAGACGTTGACAATGACGGTGTGATCTTCGGTGACGAGCTAAACATTACCATTTACGAAGCTAACGATTGCAGATGGTATGTACTCATCGAAGCTGATCCCATCACTGGCGGCTTCATATTGAACACTACACTGTGGATGCACAACGGAGGAAAACTGCCATTCGAGCTCAACTGGGATGTCAAGTGGGATAACGCCACTGGTCACACTGATCCGTGTTGGGACACGATTCCAACCCAGGGTTTGGCAACTCTTCCAAGGCCACCATGGAGCTGGGAAATGTTAGTCTATAGGTGGCATCGCAATGAAACGACTGGTGCGTATGAAAGAACTGGACCGTTTGCTCCTACGCAGGTAGACTACAAACCATGCGACTATATCGAGGTTAAGCAGCACGTCAATTTCAATCAACCAGACCCAGCCGACCCAACTACTAAGGACTGGCAGAAATACTGGCAATGCAAGTGGATCTATATATGGGTCACCTTCCACGCCCAGGACGTAACCGCACCGGAATTATCCAGCCAAACATGGGGCACACCTGGCATACCATAAGGCAGAACAAGAACAAACCGCAAAAAACTCTCTTACACCCCTTTTTTGGGAAAAAATTCACGTTCACAGTTGGGATAAAGTCTGAAGCGTCATCACAGGCGGCAAGAGAAAAGGATAAACGTTTCCCTAGCAGCCGCTCTAATACTCCCCCTACTACTCATCAGCATAGGCGGCACAGTCTATGCAAACTTCATAATGTCCACACGACTCATCAGCACCGTCAACATAACATCAGGCTCAGTCGCAATAGAAATAACAGGTTGGACGATACAATCAACCAACACCATAGACGCAAACGGCAACGGCATAATCCTCGGAGACGAGTTGAAAATCGAAAGCGTAATCGACGATGACGGCATAACAGTAATCGGGTTAAACATAACCGCTGACCCGATATTTCCAGAATGGTACCTTAACCTAACCGTAGATATCCACAACATACTTGACTCAACACCCGTGCGGTTAAACCGCACAATCTATTATTTCGACAGCAACAATGAGCAAAAAGAAACCGATGTTCCAGGTCTTTACGACCTTTTCAAAATCGAATATTTTGACGCCTGGTATAACACTTCGTCAGGCGAGCCAATACCGGATATCACAATGCACGATCTTTGGCCATGCGATACCGTAACCACGCTGGAAAGCCTAACCTTCGACGGTCAAGAATATCCTGAACTCCAAGGTCAAACCTTCTGCTTCCTAATAGTAATAACTGGTAGGCACCCCTAAACGGAGGATAAAAAATGAACAACGCAAAAATATTAACCGCGATTCTCATCCCCCTACTACTCATCTCCATAGGAGCCTACGCGTACGCCCACTTCACCGACTCAGTGGTGAAAAAATACAAGTTCCACGTAAGATGCTTCATTGTTGAGATAAAATCCTACAAAGCAGTCAGCCGATACGACGACGATTTGATAACGAAAAACCCCTCAGACGATGTACTCGAGGCGATGGGCGGAACCACAACAATTTCGCTCTCAACCGACAAAGCATTTATAGGTTGGTGGGTGTGGGTAGGTTTGCTCATCCAAAACCAAGGAAGCTTCCCAGCAAACGTCACCTCGCCCACTTATGATATAAACACCACAGGAGTCGGCGTCTACCATGAAGAATATTTCTACGGACCCTACACGCACGGAGACTTCGTCTCTGTCGACCACACAGTGTGGGGTGGCATCCGATGGAAAGACCTTGAGAAATATGGAGCCCCCCCAGGTAACGTCACACCACCTGTAACGCTTGAACCAGCTGGGGATGCCTACAAAAACAAGATGGTCTTGTGGATATACCTCAAACTCATAGACATAGATGGCCCTACAAATTACTTCAGTGCCCACATACAGATTACCGTTACCGCCACAGCCGTCTATCCCTCCCCATAACCGAAACCGAAAAATCCATGTTCTCAATAATATATGAATCGAATAAATCCAAACAGGATTACAAACCATGAAAAGAAGATACCGCAACACAAAGCGCAAACT
>CAZHWZ010000033.1:0-17030 GCA_964535965.1 uncultured Candidatus Bathyarchaeia archaeon
ACCTCCATGTTACAAAGGCAAGCGGCATAGCTAGAAGATACTTTGTAATGAACGGATTTGATGGAGCCATGACAGTTTTTGGAATGGTTTTAGGTTCGTGGATAGCTGGAGTTTCAAAGGCAGAGATAATCATACTAGCTGGCTTAGGAGCCAGTTTCGCCATGGGGCTTTCAGGTTTCTTTGGAGCCTACATGGCTGAAAAGGCTGAAAGAGAACGCCACTTAAGAGAAATGGAGGAAACAACAAACAATAAGGTTAACTCAATACATTATAAAGCAGCACGCTTCGTCACATTTTATGTAGCTTTCATCGACGGGTTATCACCAACCTTAACGGCAATCATTTCCCTAGCACCCTTTATCCTTGTTTCAGTGGGATTGGCGCCCATATGGAACGCATACATAGTTTCGTTAGCACTGTCGTTGGTCACGCTTTTCCTATTAGGCATGTACCTTGGAAGAGTGGCAAAGGAAAACGGTTGGTTTTATGGTGCAGCAATGCTCATCGTAGGCGTCTTCACAGCATTAATAATCTTCCTCATACAACTACTCTAGAGCGCCTATAGGCTAATAAGTAGCTGAAAACAGCCTTTAGTATGATAATTTTAAAAACAAACTAACAATACGAAAGACAAATGAAAAATCAAAAAGTGAACTTTAAATGGAAAAACTGAAAGACTCATTATTTGTTTCGCTAATTGCCGTTTTCGCAGCATTTAACATAGTTTGCGACTCACTGGCGGGTCCACCTCTGCCCTTCTCCGGCGTTTGGTATAGCTGGGTTTTCATATCTGAACCTATTACCGGAATCATATTAGGGCCATGGGCGGGCTTCTTTTCAAACTCTATTGGGGTAATGATTGGTCATTTCATCTTTTTTCGTGGAGCTGAAGAATTTCTTTTTACGATTGGCGCTCCAATTGGAGCTATGATTTCTGGTCTTCTTTATTGGAGAAAATGGAAAATAGTACTGCTCTATTATTTGGCTCTGTTAGGGGCTTTCTTCGCCACACCAATCGCGTGGCAACTTCCTTTATGGGGCATGTGGGATGTTTATCTTGCATTGGGACTTCTTCTCGTTGTGGTCGTCGTGACTAAGAAACGGAAAAATTTATGGAACATTAAGTCTAACACTTGCCTTGTTTATATTCTTGCATTAAGCACTTTCATCGGATTAGAAGCCGACGTACTTTTTCGCATCTTTATCTTTATACCATGTCAAACATATCGATTGATTTATGGCTACGACTTGAGCGCTCTTCAAGCTATATGGGCTTTAGGAGCCGTTGAAACGCCAATAAAGGCTACATTGTCATCGGTTGTAACTGTCACAATAGGGCTACCTATAATTAATGCTGTTCGGAAAATGGGCTTTACTATTTAAGCTGGAAGAAGCGTACTGTAAATAGAATTAGCCAGTTTTTTAGCCTTCTGAAATGAAAAGTTTCGATTATTTCCCCCGGTGAATACTGAACATAAAGGTTCACCTTCCTCAATTATACTATCTGGAAGTGGGATGTCCCTAACTCCTCGAAAAACGGTTAGATCAGGAACCATGACACGTTTAGGAGCATACAAAATTAATCTAGTGCAGAAGGTCGATGTTTTTCCATTTATTACAGGCAAAGAACCGTGTACACATGCGTTAATGTGGGATTTCACCAGATTTATCCCCAGAACCCTTTCAACGCATTCCAGAGTTCCTTGGAATCTTGGGTTTACTTCCACCACGTAAGGCACGCCTTCTTTAGAAATCACTAAGTCAATACCGTTTGAACCTTTAAGACCAAAATGAAAGACGATCTTTTCAGCTATATACTTGCATCTTTCGAAAACTGAATTTGCGACATATAAAGGGACAGTATTCCCACAATATCCAAAAGGTTCCCGCTGAAAAACAAGACGCAACCCCAACAATTGCTCATTTACTGACAAAACCTTAACATCTTCATGAGTAGCTAGAAGAGATACACTTGCGTGAACGCCGTCAACGAGTTTTTGGATTAAAACACTCTCACTAGTCAAAGAAACATCAAAAAATGCTTTTCCCATCTCCTCAGAGTCTTGTGCCATCCTTATACCTACTCCTCCAAAGCTTCTGATAGGCTTCACAACAACTGGATATCCCATCTCGACGGCTGCGGTTTTTGCCTCATAAACATCCTTCACAATCGCCATTTCGGGATAGGGTACTCCTAAAAGTTTAAGTTCTTTAAAAAATCCTGGCTTTTCACGGACTTTTTCTATAACTCTTGGATGATTTCCCAATATTGGAATTAAATCGTTCAGCTTGTAAAGAACATTAGAACAGTCGTCAAGACCAGAAGAAAGCAATATTGCATCTATCCTATATTTTTTACTTAGAAGTTTTGCCATCTTTAAAAAAGCTTCAGGTTTGAAACTCGACTCCATTCTTCCGCAGCTTTTCCTAGGCTTCTGTTCAATTACCGCCTTATAATCGGAACACACACGTCGTAAATCTATATCACCGAAATAGTCAGCCGCATAAACTGTGTAACCTGCCTCTTTTGCAGAGGTGGCAATAAGAACCGTATCAGTTCCGACTACTAAAAGATTCTGAATCTCAGTTTTCGTCAATTACCTTACCCTTTTACTACCTTGAAAGCCCCACCCGAAAATTGAAAATAGTGACGAATCCTAAGATGGCGGTGGTCGTTGCTACTATTGCCTTTGAAGCTCTAGGTAATCGGTTAGCAACAGAACACCTTCTATTACCAGGAAGATTCCTACAATGATTCCCACGAGGCCGGGCACAACGATTACTATTACGCCGAAGATTATGCACAATACAGCTAATATTGGTTTAGAAACTGTTATTCCGATTTTTTTCAATTCTTTCTCAACAACTTCTGTCAAATTGGTTCATCCTCCTACATTATTATTGGCAAATTCATAGACGCCCAGTTAATATTTAAGACCTTCGAAACTGCACCAAGTAATGGAAACATGTATGTCTTGGCTGTGTTATACGATATATAAAAAATATATATTCCTATTTCCATATTAATACAGTAATGGAGAGAATTATATGGAACAACGAAAAATCATGTCCCTTGGGCGTTCCTCACTGGTAATTTCTCTTCCAAAGCACTGGACGCAACTAAATGAGCTAAAACAAGGAGATGTCGTTTCAATGGCTATAAACCGAGACCGCTCTCTAGCTGTTTTCCCGGGCGTGAAGAAGGATAGGGAATCAAATAAAATAACTCTTTATGTAGAGCCGGATGAGAGAGAAGTCTTTGTAGTTCGCAGCATAATCGCTTGTTATCTAAACGGCTACTCAAGCATTAAATTGGTCTCAAAGAAGTTTTTCACGGTAGCTCAGCAGAAAGCTATCCGTAACATAGTTCAGATGCTCTACATGCGCATCATGGAAGCCGACACAAAAGAAATACATATAGCAACTCTCATAGACGAATCCAAAGCCTCCATTCAAACAGGAATCAACAGAATGTATAAGATATCTAGCTCCATGTGCCGAGACACCTTAACAGCCTTAAAAAACCAAGATGCGGCGCTTGCAAAGTCTGTTTACACCCTTGACGATGAAGTCGATCACTTTTCATTCTTCCTCTTGCGGCTGCTCCGCAGGGCGGCTGTCGATCCTGCTTTAGCTAATCAGCTTGGGCTTGAAACCATTGACTGTCTTGACTATCAGACTCTTGTCCATCGTATAGAACAAGTTGCAGACCGAGCTGCCAACATAGCAAAACATCTCATAATGCTTGAGGGAAGGCGTAAGAAAGTCTCTGAACCTCTTTTGGAAAAAATGTATGTTGCGGGTTGTGATGCTTTAGCTTTATATGATAAGGCCGTGAACGCATTGCTCTCAAATGATGTAAGATGTTCTGACGAAATCATTGAAAGCCAAGCCCGAATTGAGAAACTGGACCAAGAGATTGCATCCTTAGCTTTTTCGAAGGAGAAAAGCACTGAAGTTATATGTGCTTGTTGTTCCATGCGTGACAGTGTACAACGGATAGCTGAATACGCAGCAGACATCGCGGAGATTACCATTAACCGCTCCTATAAATCATCTTTTTAATTTCGCCCAGAGCCTTTCTGTTCCTTAGGAGGATAGTTTAAGGTTACTGAAAGTTTAACAGCTGAGATTTCTCCTTTCAAGATTTTTCTAGCTAACTGAAACGAGTAATTATAGTTGTATATCACGCCTTTACCGTTTCTCCGCGCTTCTTTCAACATCTCTTTTTCCAGTTTGTATTTCAATCTACCGATCGTCAGCGGACCTATACCGAAAATTCCTGGAGCTATTTCCCTCATGTCATCCTCAAGTTTTATTCCTTCCACTCCCAAGGGTGGAACGGCATTTATGTCAGCTATCACCTTTGCAAGTTTTAGCTCATTCAACATCTCTTTGCTAACAACTCGGACACCAGCTACGGAGGCACAAAAAATCACATCAGCCTTTTTTATAACCTCAACCTTCTTGATCGGGGTCGGAGCAAAGACCCCTTCTACATTCACCGCATACCTATTGCGAAGGAAATTTGATAGATTCTCGACGTACTCATCCCCATTCACACGCTCAGGATTTGGACTCACAATCATAGCATCGGACCCAAGTCGAGCCAAAAGAATGGATGCAACTCTTCCAACAGCGCCTGTTCCGAAAATTGCACAGCGTTTGTCCTTAAGGCTTCCCAGCTTAGAACATGCCAATGCGTCCTCTACTTTTGCTATCATAGCAGCCGCCGTAGTATAGGCTCCGCCAGGATCAATTATGGTGTTAGCCTCGAATGGTGGAAACATAGAGTCACGTGCAACCTTTAAGACCTCCTCGGCTTTCTCCATGTCTTTCCCGCCGATGAAGAAACATGTACGCTTAATTCCTTTTGGATCTCGGGAAAATATGGCGTCTTGCACTATTCTTTTAGCATCTTCGGTGGTCACGTTCTCGTAAGGTATTACAACGCTAAATCCGGCGTCATAGGCCATGCAAATGTCAAAAGGGCTGGCTCTTTTGTCTGTGTCTAAGAAAAAAAGTATGTTTGGTGCTTCCTCAGCGGTCTTTTTGATGACAGGTTTAACTTGAATTTGCATCGACCTTAGCAGGTCTTCAAGTTCTTCGGGAGGAGCCTTCTTGTGAGTAGAAAACAATTTTTTTGTAGGCTTAATTGTTTCTATCTCCACATTCACTGATTCTAGCAGTTTTTTAACGCCGCTGACATGTTCAGGACTGGATATGTGAAGGCATGTTATCTCCTCTCTTTCGAGTTTTCTGGCATTTTCTAAAATTCCCATGGCAATCCAGCTTTCCCGAACTGAAAACTTTACTTCGTGTTCCGCTTCGTTGATCTCTTGTTGTAAGCATTGACCGTAGGCTATCAAATATTCACTTTTAATAGCCTGTGCATCTTTTTCCTTTGACGATAATCCCTCTAGCGCCTTAACTATGCGGTCTCTCAATTGCCTCTTCTCTTCCAAAAGGGAAGCCAAATAACCCCTAGCGTTTTCGTCTATGTCCACTGCAGAAAATGGGATGCCTTTTTTCTGGAAGAGTTGGGCGAGAACATTGTCTTCGCTGAATTTATTGGCAGGACGGTTTCCTTGTTCTTCGGTTGCAAAATCTGGATTAACCTCATCAATAAGCTTTTCCAGAAAATTGCAGAAGGCAATGGAAGGTTTGAAGGTTGAGGAAAGCACGTTTTTGGAAGAATAATTGTTCTGAGGTTCTATAAGCCAGAAAGGTTCGCTGTATTCTTTCTCAACGATTATGACTCTTAATATCTTTTCTTCCAAGGGAGCGATTTCGAGTGATTTCAATTTTCATCACCTTTGGATTTATTAAGGCGCCAACGTATATACTTATTCGAAATATCACATATACAGACTAATAATGTATATACACATGCACGACATTTACTTCTGCAACGTCATTTTCAAAGACAATAGCAAGTCGTTTTGAACATCACCTTGCAATACTTCTGAAAAAGATCAGGGATTATGCGTACTTCGTTTATGGACTGCGATGTTCTTAATGTATTCTTTTCGATTTATTGTTCTACGGTCCAGCCAGTTGTAAGTTACTTTCAGTTTTAGACTTTCAAGCTTTCGCCATAGACTATTTATTTTACTTCATAGTCTTAAGCCATTTTTGATAGACTTCCTCATCTAAAGTTGGTGGAAGCATTAATCGGTCCTTGACTTTCGGCTTACCATCCTTTGAATGGGGCCTTCTGACCAAAGTATCGGCATACTTTTCAATCTCCCTCGCTTCCTCGGCTAACGCTGCTGCAACTTGAGCAATTTCATGGGCGCATGCGACAAGCGGAATATATTTCTCCTTCTCCTTTTCCACAAAACAAGCCCGCGTATTAATTTCAGCAATCTTTTTAGTTAACTCATAAGCCGCCATAGCCTTCGATTTGGCGTATGGATTTTTGAAGTCGGACTGATCCCTGATGTCATCGGTATCTATCACCCACCTAGGCAGTTCTGGGCTTAGACCTGCCTTGTAGCCGTGTATAAGTCTGTCTATCTCTTGATACACCATCTTATAAACGCCTGTAATCGCAAGCACCTTAATGATATTAGAATTGAAGATTGCCATTTCAGTTGGGTCCAAAAACTCCTTTCGAGCTCCAATAAGGGGGTCACCCATAATTATTATGTAACCAAAACCATGCTTTTCAAACTCTTCTTTAAGACGTCTTCCAGGGGCATCGGATATGAATATGCTTGGAATTTTTTTCTCTGAAAGTACCTCTCTTGCTCTTGTAGGCCCTTGAACTGCGGGGTTTGGTGATATGAATATTAAAAGGTCGGGACTAAACTCAAAAATTTTTGCTAAAGCATCCTCAACATCTTCAGCGACCATTTTCGATCCGGTTGTTACGCTTCGTATGTTAATATCTTCTCTATCCGCTAGTTCGTCTAGAAGAAGTTCAAGTAGGGGGGCTGTGCCAATGTTGCCACATTTAACGACCCCTATTTTAACTCTTTCCAATAGAACCACCCGAGTCAAACCAGAAGCCGTATTTATAATATTATGTTTATAAGGATTTCAGAACGTAGTTAACACTGCTATAGAGCTGTTTAATAAGCTTTGTTTTGCTAATCTACATTCGTGTTTATGGACTAGGAATGCAGGGAAAGTCCATGAAGAGAACAAGGATAGAAGAGGTCACAACGCTTCTTGTTAACACAGCTATGGGAAGGAAAAAAGCTGATTTGGTTGTTAAGGATGGCACTCTCGTTAATGTCAACTCCCGCGAAATTCTTGAGAATGTGGATATAGCCGTTAAGAAGGACAGGATTGCAATTGTCGGAAAGGCAGATCATACCGTTGGAAATAACACAGTGGTGATTGATGCAAAGGGTAAGTATGTTGTTCCGGGGTTTTTAGATGGACACGTTCATGTTGAAAGCAGCATGCTTACACTCACACAATTTGCTCGTGCAGTCCTTCCCCATGGAACAACAACTGTTTTCATAGACCCGCATGAAATCGCAAATGTGCTTGGCTTGAAAGGCGTTAAGCTCATGATAGACGAAGCTAAACTTTTGCCGCTTAAAGTGTTTGTCTGCGTACCTTCATGTGTTCCAGCGGTGCCTAATCTTGAAACTTCTGGAGCTGAACTTACCGTTGAGGATATTGCTGAAGCGCTAACGTGGGACGGCGTCATTGGACTTGGTGAAGTTATGAATTATTCTGGTGTGCTGAACGGCGACAGCAAGATGCATGGTGAAGTTCAAGCGGCTCTACGTATTGGCAAAGTTGTGGAGGGACATGCAAACAGCCTATTAAACGCGGAACTGGCAGCCTATGTTGCTGCTGGAATCTCTTCGTGCCATGAACCCACGAGGGAGATTGATGGTGTTCAAAGGCTTAGACTAGGCATGTACGTCATGATTCGAGAAGCCTCAGCATGGCGGGACCTTGCCCAAGTGATTAAATGTGTAACAGAACATCGTTTAGATTCGCGCCACGCTTGCCTCGTAACGGATGATAGGCATTGTGAAACTTTGTTTAAGGATGGACATATGGATGCAGTTGTTAAAAGAGCCATTGAAGAAGGCGTCGACCCAGTTGTTGCAGTGCAGATGGCTACGATAAATACAGCGGAACACTTCGGAGTCAGCCGTGACATCGGCAGCATCGCCCCACGCAAATACGCTGACATCTTAATCTTAGATGATTTAACAAGAGTTAAGGTAAACACGGTGATCACAGATGGCATTCTTATTGCAAAAAATGGCAACCTCTTAATGGACTTGACGTCTCCACGGTATGCAGCAACAGTAAAGAAAACTATTCGCTTAAAAAGACCAGCAAAGCCTGAAGACTTCAAGGTGAAAGCGCCTTCTAAGAAAACAATGGTAAAAGCTCATGTGATAGGAGTTGCGGAAAACAAAGCCGTTACAAGGCATCTGCAAAGAATTCTTCCAGTAAAAAATGGCGAGGTATTTCCATCCATAAGCGAGGACATTGTTAAGGTTGCGGTTGTTGAGAGACATAAACGCGCAGGAAATATTTGTATAGGCTTTGTTGAAGGCTTTGGTTTAAAGAGAGGCGCTGTTGCTTCAAGCGTTGCACATGACAGCCACAACATAATCATTATAGGCGTAAGCAAATCTGACATGGCTATGGCAGTTAATGCTTTAGCAAATGTTGGCGGCGGAATAGTAGCTGTTCAAAATGGAAAAATAGTAGGGTTGGTGGAACTGCCAATAGCTGGACTTATGTCTGATGAAATGCCAGAAATCGTTTGTAGGAAGATCGAGAAGCTGCAGAAGGCTTGGAAAACACTGGGCTGCGCCTTTGAGTTGCCCTTCATGAACTTGTCTTTGCTTGCGTTGCCAGTATTACCAGAATTAAGAATAACGGATAAAGGCTTGGTGGATGTTAAAGAATTTAAATTCATTCCGCTATTTGTATAGTAAATCTAGACAAGGGAGAAAAAGAGATGACTGAAGGATTGTTCACGTATAGGGCGGAAAACGGAAACACCTGTGAGATTGTTGATACTTTTGCGGAAATGTTTCCCATGTGGACTGGCCGCGTGTTGATTACGGCTGAAAGCGAGAGATGGGCTTTGACGGCAGCGTCTGCTGCAACGGGTTTTGCAACAAGTGTGATTATGTCTCCAGCTGAAGCAGGCATAGAAGGCATCGTGGCAGCAGACAAGACTCCAGACAACCGCGTAGGCGCCTTAATCCAAATATATAACCGCAACAGGTTCGACTTGAAAAACCAGATGATACTGCGTATAGGACAATGCGTAATGACATGTCCAACAGCCTCAGCCTTCGACGCAATGCCAAACGCAAAAAGAAAGCTAAAGGTTGGTAGAAGCATTCGACTGTTTGGCGATGGATTTCAAAGGAAAGGTCTTGTGGGAAATAGAAAGGTTTGGAGAATCCCGGTGATGGAGGGCGATTTCATCGTTGAAGACTCTTTTGGTGTAGCAGAAGCCATAGCGGGCGGAAACTTTCTCATCCTAGCCAAAGATAGACCTTCAGGGTTAAAGGCAGCTGAAGAGGCAGTAAGAGCCATCAAAAGCAAAGCAGGCGAAGTCATCATGCCTTTTCCTGGCGGAATTTGCCGTTCAGGTTCAAAGGCTGGCTCCTTGAAGTATAAGCTTAAGGCTTCAACCAATCATCCCTTCTGTCCACTATTGAAAACGCTTGCATCAGATTCGCAACTGCCGGAAAACGTCAACTGCGTTTATGAAATCGTTATTAATGGTTTGACTGTTGAAGCGATTAAAAGGGCCATGGGCGAAGGGTTAAAGGCTGCCGCAAGTGTCCCGGGTCTTGTTAGAATTTCAGCAGGCAACTACGGAGGAAAATTAGGCCCGTATAGGGCGTTCTTAAAAGAAGTACTAGAAATAAAGTAACCATGAAATTCCCAAACTCTTATTTGATGCCATTGCAATGTAGCTTTACGACTAAAACACGCTAGTGAGAACAGTTGAGCAGCGAAAAAAGAACTTCCCTGGAACTATTCAGATTGAAAAAAATACTGAATACTCTAGCCAGCAAAGAGGGACGCGGAACCGAACTTATTTCACTGTATATCCCGCCCGGAAAGCAGATAAGCGAAGCCATGAACATGCTTAGAGACGAGTACGGCACAGCCTCAAACATAAAATCTACAACAACCCGAAAAAATGTTCAAGACGCTATCGTGAAGGTTCAGCAACGCCTTAAACTTTTCAAGGAAACCCCAGAAAAAGGACTTGTAATATTTTGTGGCACAATTCCGCAGAACGGGGCTGGAAGCGAAAAAATCGAAACCTACGTTATTACACCGCCAGAGCCTATAAACATATACCTTTACAGATGTAACTCAAGATTTCACACTGAACATCTGCAAGAGCTTTTGAGGGAAAAAGAAACCTATGGCATACTACTCATAGATGCTACAGCCGCCACCCTTGCGACGCTCCAAGGTAGAAGACTTGAAATAGTCAGAGAAGTAACATCAGGCGTGCCTGGAAAAACCCGTGCAGGAGGACAATCAGCCAGAAGATTTGAAAGACTTAGAGAGATGAGACTCCAGGAATATTTTAGGCGAGTTGGCGACCACACCAACGAGGCATTTCTGCCCATTGAAAACCTGAAGGGATTGATAATTGCAGGTCCTGGACCTACAAAGTACGACTTTGAAAAGGGCGACTACTTGAATTATATGCTGAAAGAGAAGGTTATAGACACGATTGATACAGCTTACGTTGATGAGCAAGGCTTGAAGGAGGTTGTGGGCAAGGCTCCGGAGATAATGCGGAAAATACGTTACATCGAAGAAAAAAGGATAATGCAGCAGTTTCTCTACGAAATTGGGCATGACACTGGAATGGCAACATACGGCGAAGAAGAGGTTAGAAAGGCTTTAGAGGCTGGCGCTGTTAGAATGCTACTGCTTTCTGAGGGACTTGACATAACACGAGTTAAAGTGAAATGCAGCGCCTGCGGCTACGAGGAACAGCACACCATGAAAAGCCAAATGCTAACAAGCTTTGAGCAGAGCCTTTCCGGAAAACCCTGCCAAAAATGCAAAACTCCCGCGTTAGGAATAGCTGAGACGCAGGAATTGATAGAGGATTTCGCTCATCTGGCAGAACAAGCCAACACTGATGTAGAAATAGTGTCTGGGGAAACAGAGGAGGGACAAATGCTTAGGAATTCCTTTGGTGGAATAGCGGCGATATTGCGGTTTAAGTTTCAGGGTTAGTTAGGGATTTGTGTTCGTCTATTGCAATTTTGGTTTTGTGCCAGGGCTTGTTGTGTTTTCAGGCATAGTTCTGCTCAAAATAACTTTGGCCGTACTTCCTTTTTTTTAAAAAAAATGGGGGTTATGGGTCTCTTTCTCCGTAGTGTAGTGCTGCGGTGTATACGTCTTCTATGTCTACTATTTTGTCGTCGTTTATGTCAGTGTTGGGGCTGTGGGGGCATGCTTCGCATGGGGTTGAGTGCCAGTACTCGTAGTTGGTGGGAACTGAGCCGTAGGCCAACGAGATCAAGTATATGTCTTCAATGTCAACTATGCCATCGGCGTTGACGTCGCCGATCAAGCCTACATAAACCCATTTGTCAGTGCAGCTGTTATCAGCCGTGTCCGCTTCTCCAGGAACAGGCGTAGCATAAGCCCAAATGGTGTAGTTGCCCTTGGAAAAGCCAGTAGTGTTCCATGGAATGGTGACGTTTCTGGTTTCACCGCTTAATAGGTTGGGGACAGTAATTGTCTTTACGGCAATTGCGGGTGGCATGGTTTGTGCGTATAGGGTTAGGTTGAAGGTTTCAGTGAAGTTGCCCTGATTAGTGACTGTTGCATTTACTCGGCAGGTGTAATTTTGACCGACGATAGTTTTAAGCGGCTTTACGTTTGTGATTGCGACATCGTGCAGCAACATCAATCCAGTTGGTGATGTTATGACGGCGAATTCTATCCTAGCGGCCAAAGATGGATCAGCTTCGTATCCTTCAAGAATCCAGTGGTATTCATATGAAGGACTAAACACAACATGGTACGCGTCTTGGGATACTAGGCTAGCGTTGTTGTGAGTGGTGTATGGGGGCTCTGGAGGCGTGTGTGGCCAGTGTGGAACTGGTGAGCGGCCTTTGGTGCGGCCTGCTTCAAAGTCATCCCTTATTGGGTTGCTTATTAGGAGTTCCATTGTGGTTGAGTTTACGCCTGCAACAGTTACGAAGTGTCCATATATGCGCTGTGCGCCCTGATATATGCCTAGCAACAGAATCACATCTTGGCATTTTTCAACCTCTGCTTCGATGTAGTAGAAGAAGTCGGTTCTGCACTTTGCATCTTCCGTGTGCTCATAGAACATTCCTGTCTTCCCAAGATTTGCATTCACAAGATTCAAATCACTTGCATTAACAATGTTGTCCGCTCTTCGGCCAAATGGGCCTGGCAACGTCTCAGGCCAAATGTCTGCTGCAAGGTTCCAGTTAGGCGACCCGGGTGTGCTACCCATTGCCGCGTTTACTAGATTCACGTCTGTTTGGTTGACAACTCCGTCTCCATTTGCGTCTCCTAGTGGGTTGACTCCGCTCCAAGAGAGGTATTGTGCTATTCCAGCCTGCATGTCCCAAACTGTTGTGCCACAGTGACACAGTTTGGTTCTTTGTCCATCGGTGTCCATTAGCCACGCCAAGTGTTCAATGAGATACGGGACGTTTTGCGGGTCGTGGTCATCCCAGAGGTGTGGTTTGTAGGACTTTACGAGTGGGAAGCCGTCGCTATTTGTTGGAGGCGGAATGTTGTTTGGTTCAAATTTGGAGTCGAACCACCATAGGGAGTTTGCGACGGCTGGCGGTCCGCACCAAGTCCACGTTGGTTGAGCTGGTGATGGAGGTGAAAGCGGCACTGATGGAGGTGTTGTGGGACTTCCCGTGGGCGATGCGATGTCAACATAGTAGTCGCTTCCCGTGAGAATATTGGGAACTATCCTAGCTGCTGGAGTCCAGCTTCCTGGCGGATATGGTGGCGTGTAAACTGAGTAGTAGATTTCGCCTATTGCTAATGGTACCGATTCAGGATAGGCTTGCCACACCATTACTGCTTTATTGTTTCGTATAAACGCTATCGCAGGCCACTGATCTATTCCAGCTCCGCTTGTGGCCGCTAGTGAGCCATTCACGGGCATCCAGTGTGTACCGTTCCAGAAAGAGTACTGGATTTCACCCGGATTTCCCGTTCTACCCGGCCAATAAGAGTAAACCGCTATTGCGTTATTGATTAAGTCAAATGCTACGTCAGGATGTTCTCCAAATGTTGGCGATGGCACGGTGGTAAAGTTGGACGTTGGAATAGTCCAGCTTTTGGCAGGTGACGTGAATTGTCCATAGAGCAGATGCCATGGAACAGGATATCCAACGGTCATGAGATTATTTCCGAGATTATCTGGTGAAAGTCCCTTTTGCCAATTGATGCCTAGTGGACAGTTTGGAACAGGCGCTGGAGGCGACCATGCAAGTGGCGGACCGGGTGGAGGTGCTGCTGCCCATGAGTACCAAACTTGTTCTGAGCCAGGAGGGCCACCGACGGGTGTGTCGGTCCAAATAGCGACGACGTTGTGTTTTGAATCTACACATACTTCAGGCATCATTGCATTGTTGCCGCCAATAAATCTGATAACACCTGACCATGATAGGGTTACAGGGTTCCATACATCGTAGGCTATCTGCATGCCTGTGCCAACTTGGTGACACCATACGCACACAGCATATCCGTTTGTGTCGAAGGCTATTGCGGGATCCTTGTCTGCACCTAGTACTTGAACAACTGGCGCTGGCGAAGTCCATCCAATATTAGGTATAAACCGCGAATACCAAATGTCCCAATCATTGTAAAACGTGTTGTTATGTTGCCAAACGGCGATGGCGTAGTTGCTTCCATTCCATGATATGGCTGGGTTCATGTCATCGCCCAAAAGGAACGCTGCGGGTCCTGGTGGGAGACTATCACTGACTATTGGGCGAGCGTTTTGACATCCAAGCGTCCACCACATGTTAGGGTCGGTGTAGATTGAATAATAGATATCCCAGTCCCATGTCCCATGCTGTCCACCAGCAGCCGTTTGGTTGTGTTGCCACACTGCGACTGCGTCTGGAAATGCCCATGAACGCCACCACCACTGGTCTTGTCTCTGATCGAAGTCTGGCATACCGCTGGGAGAGTAGTCTGGGTAAGATGGCTTGACGTACCATGGTGGCGGGGGTGGTCCTACCGCTTCATAATATGCTGTGTATGTTCCACCAGAAGTGACTGTTATTGTTGTACTAGTTTCGCCTGTGCTCCACTGCTTGAAAGGATGACCACTCGGATCAGCGTTTGGAACTGTAAACGTGTGAGAACCTGTCAGGCCAGTGAAGGTATGGGGAGTGTTAAAGCCTGTTGGATTTCCATCCATTGTTATGCTCACGCTTACACCTACACCTTCAGTGTTACAGTGGGCATCAATAGTGACATCATAGGTTGGTGGAGGCAACGGGGAAACAGTGATGTCTATGGCTACCTCTTCAATGTGCCAAGAAGTGATGTCGATACTGGTTAAATTGATTATGTCGCATTTGCTAAGCACACCATTGCAGTTATCATTCCAGCCTGTAAGCTCAAAGTGAGGATCGAACACCGGATAAACCTCATGCCAAAAACTGCGCAACGGGTCTGTTTTGATTTCATAAATGTTTTCAAAAGGTCCCATATATTCAATGTACATTGTAAGCCCTGGAATGTCTATGCTTGAAACAAGGAGGGTAAGTGTCACATTATCCACATGGTATTCGTTGGTAGCGCCGGCTGGTTGAAGCGTCATGTTCACATTATCGCAGGGGCTGAGGAGCGTATCACCGTTGTCTTCCCAGCCAATGATGTGGTATCTGTTGCCGTATGTTGGGTGAAGCTCATGCCAATAGGTACACACCGGATCCATTATCTTTTTGTTGAGGATGATGTCGTAACATACATCTTCAACGTGATATCTCTCAGGCGTCCCAGGTTCAGGTTTTGACCAATTTATCAGCCAAATGTAGTCGCAGACGTCGAGAACTCCGTTGCAATTGTCGTCTAACTGCCAGTCCCACCTCGTCAACTCTAGAATACAGCTGTAGTACGGATAGATCTCGTGCCACCAAGTGCCATTTGGATGCTTGAGGGCGTGATACATCTCCTCAAACTCCTGGGTTTTCAATTCGATCTTCGCCCAACTAGTTGGATCAAGCTCCGACGTAACATTGAGTGTTAGAGTCACTCTGTCCACATGATACCATTCTTTCTGGCCTAGACCTGGGAAGTGCGTCCATATGTCTTTGCCAATGTTGCCAGCGCAAGTGACTGCATCATTAGTACCTACGTGACCGTCTTTGTCGAGGTCGCAGCGGGGGTCCCAGTTGGGATCGCCGGGACGTGAGCAGTATGCAGCCTCGATCAGGTCTAAGTCTACATCATTGATGTAGCCGTCTCTGTTCACGTCACCCATACTCCAGAAGGTATCCCAGTACCAAGCATCACTATCCATGTCGATTTGGTCGCTGGGACTGAGTTGACCGAAGGGTGCGCCAGTGTCTTCCCAACTAGTAAGGTGAGACCACTTGCAGTAGTTCGGGTAAACTTCGTGCCAAAATGTACAGCGTGGATCCATTATTTTCTCTCTTAAGATGAGGTCATTAGATACGCCGTCAACATGCCAGTTGTAAATTCCCGGCGGGATTGTGCCTCTGATCAGATTCAACGTGATACTGTCGCAGACATCAAGAACGAGGTTCCCGTTGTCTTTCCAGTCTACGATATGCCAGACGTTGCTATAGATCGACCAAACCTCATGCCATAAGGTACAAACAGGCATGCGAAGCACATCCGGAAGGGGCATATCAGGCGGGCCTTTAAATTCGACGAAAATCGTCTCTCCAGGGAAGTCCAACGACGACAAGTTAAGCGTAATCGTCATCCTGTCGACGTGGAACCATTTTATCATTCCGGATTCATCAGTCATGTCGATTTGGTCGTTGGGACTGAGTTCACCGTAACCTGGTTCGCCAAGTTCTTGTGTATCATTCCAGCTTGTTAAATGCCAATTGGTGCAGTAGTTTGGATAAAGCTCGTGCCATTCGGTACATATAGGGTTAGGTATGTGCTCTTGATAGGGGAATTTGGAGTTCATGTGGATTGGCGTAAGGGTTATGTTAGAGTTCATATGTATAGGCTCTAGAGGCTCTTCCGAGTAAAGATAAATGGGCTCAGAATCCGTTTGATAACTTACTGGTACTAATTTCCACGCAAACATCGTAGAAGACAAGAGAAACATCAATATACATGCATAGACTATGCTAAATGGTCTTTTAGACTTTGACATCCTTCTCTCTCCTTTCAATTATATTAAGCGTATAAAAGTTTGTTAGAAGTAATTATTAAGATTTCTGGAGACATTCTCTATAAGCTTGTAACTCCAGAAAGTTAACATCAGGTATCAGAAAGACAAACTCCCGCATGATTTATAACCCCTTCTATGTACAAAGAGCTTCTGATGCACGTATCCTTTTTCTGTTGGGGCCACTGCTTCTTTCACTAAATTTTTAAAGTTGATTAAAACTTAAATTGTTAACTTTAAACTATAATGGCAAAGAGGACTCTTACAGATTTAAGCATGGATTTTAGCTTTCACGCTGATGTTTTTTGGACTCCACTGAACCAAAGTTTGCATAAAGGATAGATAAAAAGGGGGTTATGGGTCTGTTTCTCCGTAGTGCAGTGCTGTTGTGTATACGTCTTGTATGTCTATTATGCCGTCCCAGTTTATGTCTAGGTTAGGGCTGTGTGGACAGATGGCGCATGGTGTTGGGTGCCAGTACTGGCCGTCGGTTGAGTTGTATAGTGAGCCATAGGCTAGGGCGATGCCGTATATGTCTTCTATGTCAACTATTCCGTCGGCGTTAATATCGCCAATCAACCCAACATAAACCGAACCGTCAGCGCGTGTGTTGTCTGCCGTGTCTGTTTCACCTATGATTGGAGTGACGGCGTAAGCGCCC
>CAZHWZ010000034.1:0-16466 GCA_964535965.1 uncultured Candidatus Bathyarchaeia archaeon
TCCATTAGCTTCTCTTTTATGCGATTTTTTTCCCAGAATTCGCGGATTTCTTTTTCAAGTTCGAGCGGGCGATAATCCATTGTAAGGCTTAGGTCAGAATTAGTTTTGAATTTGGCGGTCACCTTTCATCACATAGCACCCGCAAATACACCAAAATATCAATGCAGACATATAACCTTTTTGAATCATTAATCAGCTGTGTGGCGTAAATGGCGAGGTTGCTACTTTCTTTTTCTGAAGAGCATATGATTTTTAGGCGTAGTGCAGACGTATTT
Source organism: uncultured Candidatus Bathyarchaeia archaeon (assembly GCA_964535965.1). Classification (GTDB taxonomy): domain Archaea; phylum Thermoproteota; class Bathyarchaeia; order Bathyarchaeales; family Bathycorpusculaceae; genus CAZHWZ01. The sequence continues at coordinate 276 of CAZHWZ010000034.1, forward strand.
GAAGCCTGATTTTTTGAGTTTCTTGCTTCTGTGGTTGTCTTCGCGATGGCTGAATAGAAGGAGTCTTCTTTTTCGAGTTTTATTAGCTGAGTTAAAACTAGTGTTCCATAAATAATTTAAGGCGTCAAAAATATTCAATTATGTCATCTACAGTCCATTTTAGGAGGCGAAGAAAATGACGCAGATTGATAGAGAAAAAGAAGTTCTCTATTCTAGGGCTCGCTCAATTGAATCTGACCTTTCCAGCGCGTCTGGAGCAATAAGCGATGTGGAAAGCAAGATAGCCTCTGTTGAAGGAGCAATGGGTTCTCTTCCAAGCAGACTTGCCTCAGTTCGAGGACGCGGCTACTCGGCAATGGGTCATCTTGAAAAAAGTGTCGACCTACTAACCAAAAAATGGATGGAATCCTCTCCACTCCTTAAGCAAGCTTTACTTAACAACGTTCAACCATTAACCGTACAAATCCGCGCATTAGAAGCAGATGTTCAAAGATTGCGAGCCGAAATAGATAGTGGCAGCATTGCTTCTAGTCATTCTCTGGCAAGTCGCTTATCGATGGATGCGTCCGCTTTAAGGATAAAGGTTGTTTCGGAAGCAAGTAAAGTCAGCGCTCCCCTTAACGAATTGATATCGAGCATAAACGCCATAGATAGAGACCTAAAGATAGCCGAAAAAACAGTGGAACTTTTTGCCCAAGCAACTTTTCCATTTAAGCAGGAGGAAAGCCCAGTTTTAGCAATTGAAGGAAAAATCCTGACTGGCGATAAATGCGAGGGAACCTTATACTTCTCTAACCAAAGATTCATTTTTGAAGGGAAGAAAGAAGTCGTTCTCGAGAAAAAGCTTTTTGTGGTCACCAAAAAGAAGGTTGAAAGAACAGTTCTGATAGAACAGCCAATTGGCGCATTACACGAAATATCCAAGGGACGAGTGGGTCTCATAGCATGGACAGGAATTTACATTCGTTTCAAACCTGAACGTCAATTACCAGAAACGTCGTTTGACGTGAAGGGATGGGAAGCCGACGTGATAACAAGATTTTTCAACTATATAATTGGCGGAGAAGCTGACAGAGATATAGCCACAATAAGAGGTGTCACGGTTAAAGAAGCACCAACGATTCAGATTGTTCGATGTCCACATTGCGGTGCGCCATATACGAAAGAAGTTTACAAGGGACAGACGGCTGTGCAATGCGAGTACTGCGGAACATCAATAGCCGTCCACTAATTGAAACAATTGCAATCTCCACATTACCCTTCTGAGCTTACAGTAGTTGTAAAATATTAAAAGAAATAGTAAACTCGCCCAAGAAGTCTCAAATAGAAAATAAAGCCGTTTATTTATAGTTTAGAGGCCATTTTAGATTCTCACGTCAGCAACCTTTACCACTTGAATCATAAGACTCTGCTTCTTAAGCTGCATAAGCCCGACAAGCCCGTTCTTCATCTGCTTCTGGGGTAGGCAGACAGGTGCATCTACATTCAAGTCTTTTCGTCGACATTGTAAAACTCAAAGAACCGGAAATAGCTGACTAAGAACGCTTCTAAAAAGAAAAAAGGGGAGTCTTGGGAGATTTCGCCACTCCCTGCTGAAGCAGCCTTTTGAATCAACAACTACTATATGGCTTTAATGGTATGCTGCAGGTTTCGCATTTTTGGCTTGCTGAACAACCAATACAGCCTATTCCCATCTTTTTGATAGCGAACCAGTTCACTCTATTACTCTCTGCTGAATTTAGACCCCTCTTATATATAGATTCAACCATGTGTTCGATGAGTATTTCCACTTAGTATGGTCTAAAGCTTTCAATTGTACTAAGAATGGTTGATCACGCACTTCTTATAGGGTTGATAGTGCATACTTGGCTTCGGTGCTAGCTTAATGGACATTGATGGGCTGATAAGGGCGCTGCCCAAGGTTGAGCAGCACGTTCACATTGTTGGTTCAACGAGGCCTGAGACGCTGCTTTGGCTTGCGGAAGAGGGCGGGTTAGAGAAGCCCTGCAAGACGTTGAAGGATGTGCGCCGTTTCTTTCGGTTCCGCGACTTTCCCCACTTCATCACTATCTATAGTGCAGTGGTTGATTGTATCACGAAGGAGGATCATTTTGAACGTATCACCTACGAGTTGCTGGAGAATGACGCGCGTTGCAATGTTCGCTATGTTGAGGCGAGTTTCTCTGTACACGATCATGTGCGGAAAGGCCTTGACTACGGCTTAATGCTTGACGCTATTAATAGAGGCGTGCATCGTGCACGCTGTGATTTCGGTATCGAATGCAACCTTAGAATTGATCTGGTGCGAGATTATGGTCCTGATGTTGGGATGGAAGTCCTCGACTTAATAGAGAGTAAGGGTGACAACATTGTCTCCATCGACATAGGAGGCAGCGAGCAACGGTTTCCTCCTAAGCCCTATGCGCCTGTATACAAAAGAGCGAGGGATATGGAGTTTCACTTGGTTGCTCATGCGGGAGAGGCTGCTGGACCTGAGAGCATATGGGACGCAGTTAGATATCTCAATGTTGAGCGTATAGGTCACGGAGTTGCTGCAAGCAGAGACCCTGAGCTGATGAAATATCTTCTGGAGCGAGGTATTGCCATAGAGATGTGCCCTGTCAGCAACTTAAGAACAGGAGTTGTCTCGTCTCTGCAGAGGCATCCCATAAGAAACTTTCTGGAAAGGGGTCTTATGGTGACTGTGAGCACAGACGACCCGTCCATGTTCAACACTGATATGAACAATGAGTACCTGCAACTTCATAGACGCCTGAACTTCACAATTCCAGAACTCTTCAAATTGAGCCTCAACGCCGTTGACTCTTCCTTTGTCCCTAGGGAAAGAAGGATTAAAATGCGAGAATCCTTCATAAAGGAGTATCAACATTTACTGGACACTTATCCCAATCTTTAATTGGAAAATGCTATTTTATTGGAATTAGAAGGAGAGGTTTTGCGGAGATTATGGCAAAGATTGAACTCGCTTAGCAACGCGTTTTCTTCTTCTGTAGACTACGACTGTCAGTAGAGTTGCTATCATAAATAGTGACAGGAACATACTTGATGGAAATTCGGGAACTACATCATAAATCGTATGAAGAAACAGTTCTCCAAACTCCATGGATGGTTCGATTGCAGTGGATTCGAACCACTCGTTCCACGAAGTTATCATAACCATTCTTAGGTCGTAATCAGCGTAATTGATTGCCGTAGTTAACATTTTTCTAAACATGGTTTCGTTAAGAGGTAATACTGGATCCAAGGGACTTCTGTTTAGCCACTTAAGGTGTTCTGTGTTGTCGAATCCAGGATAGGCGTTTGGAACAAACTTTATCCCCTTGGAGCTCATATATGAACGCCAAATTGGATAGTATGTTTCGGCGTATTCCGTAATGTTCTGCCATCCCTCAGCAATTCGGGTATGGGCAAACAAGTAATTTGTGACAGCATCCATAGAATACAACCACTCAGCGTTTACGTCTTCAGGTGAAGGACCAGGACTTACAATGCCAACTAAATAAACATCAAAACCCATAGTTTCTAGTAGCTGGCTTGTAGAATCAAGCAAGTTTTGCGCCTTTGGAGTTGTCAAGCTTGTGTAAAGATATGGCAAGTCATAAATGAATAGAACTGGTCTGCCGTTAACTCGTAGGTAGCTTGGAATGATAAAATAGTTTTTTGCAGCATAGATCATATCATTGATGAAAATCTCTGTGAAATTCTTTTTAGGTGTTGGTTGGTTGGCCGTATCCAAAACAATTCGTGTTTCATAGAAAAGACAAAAACTGAAGTTCGATAAATGCGGGGCTTTCAAAAAACCAGTTTTGAGATTATGCAGATCAATGTATGAGAAATCCCAATCAATCCAGTCTATCCATGTACCTTCACCCAGCCATGAAACAGCGAAGAAATCTATTCTATGCTGCATTGCCCACAAAATGTACCTATCGGAAATCATCGGGTCGCCAGAGTCATACTCGCCTAAGAACGGCGTATACTTAATGCCTTCTTCCCAATGATTAAGATACGGAGGTGAAGGCAACCCCCACCAAATATAATAGTATGCGCCTACTTTCACGCCCACTTGACATGCCAGTACCACGCATGGAACGTCGCTTATTAGAATTATCGATGTTGTTTCCGTATTTGTCTTGCATCCAAAGGGAAAACTCCCATTTCCGTAATAATCTGTTTTGAATCCTCCATTAGAGTCTTGGCATTTCCATATTCTATTGGTTAATTCTTTTTCAAAATAGAAGGATCCCTTTCCTAACATTTTGTTGACTAGGTAGAATAACCCTAGCTTGTATGTTGCATAGTAGCCATAATAATCGAAAGCATTATCATTGAATCCATTTCCATCCCACATTGCTTTAAATTTTTGGTAGTAGTAATCTGCTCCCGTATAGTTTTGTTCTCTCCACTTTACTAATGAGGCATAACAGAGCAGGTCCGCATAGTTCTCAAACTCCGTTAAAGTTTCATTTGTTGCTACCTCTGATCTAAGTTCAGAACCATAATAGGAGGCATTAAGAGTTATCAAGTCCGTTACATTAAAGTGATTTACGTTATAGCCTAAAGGAATCTCTGCTCTTGTATCAAGAGGAATACCCACTAGGCTTGTTGTAAGATTATATTCTCTAGCTATTCTCTTAATGTTTTCAGTTATGTTATCCGCAATTTCTCTATTCCATTTTTGCAGAGCATGAGAAGCTAAAACATTATCATGCGAAACCCAATAAACGTTTTTTTCCTCAGGGTTTACATAACATAAACCTAATGTTGCATTATACGAATTAACAAGATATTGAAAAGCCTCTTCCTTTAACGTTTCCCCCATATATCTTCCTGTCACGCTGGACAGAAAGTAACCGTAATTAATCCCCGATCCTACCAGGATTCCAATCAACAAAGCTACAACAATGTTCTTCATTTCTACCACAATTAATCAAGCTAATAGGTCAGAATTTAAATTCTCCCATTAACAGCATTTTCTGTATGCGCGCACTAACACTCACGAACTACATGAACTTTAGGCATAGAAGAACTCTCCATCAATGTGTATTTAGCCTAAGGCTAATGAATATCTTGATGATAAGTATGTCACATATCCGAGAAAAATAGGGATTGTGCAGGTGATATCTTCATTTGTCGCACCACAACCATGGCGATCTACCCCAGACTCGGTTTAATGGAATTGACAGAACTTGGATAAGCCTATAACCTTTTTGAATACCACGTTAATGGACATGCCATAGATTCTTGATGCTTACTCTTTAAACCAGCGTAGGCAGGAGTAGAATGCCAATACAATTACGGCTATTTCTACTATTATTGATGCTTGTCCAATGTAGAATGGGTTCCCGTTGGATAGGGGAAAAATTACATAGGGCATATCCTTATGGGTGAACATGTCAAGGAAGACATGGCTGACGCCTCCCACCATGCTACAAATGTATATGCTTAATGGCGGATAGCGCACTTGATTTGACTTAAGCCGCACGGCGTTGTACGTAGACCACAATTTTTTCTCAAACAAACGTTCCACCATGAAAACTGCAATAGTGATGAGAATGGGGTAAATCGTAAAGGATGTTGCAAAACCATGCCATATCCTGTGGTCTATGGGTTCTCCGAGCAGAAGGTAGTAAAGGGGCTCCAAATCTATGAAAGTAGCCGAAACAGTCAAGGCGAGGGGGTCAAACTTTCTCCTATCCTTAAAGTAGAGGAACATGAGGGCAAGTCCATGGAGCGGAGTTACTGGCATATGTAGACCACTTCCCTACTCTTCATTGTAGGTTCTACTCTAGCGGTATTTTTCTTCCATTAAAATTGCGCTTTGAAACTCCAAACTCTTTTTTCACCTTTCTTAGCTGGTCTGCCGTGAACACTGGACCGTCTCTGCAAACGCGATACTTGCCTATGATGCAGCTTCCACACAGACCAATGGCGCATCGCATTAAACGCTCTAGACTAGCCTCCAGAGCTACTTCACGCTTTTCAGCTGAATCAAAAACCTTCCTCATCATCTGTTCAGGCCCACAAGTGTAAATTATATCAAACTTATCCTTGTCCAAAAGGGCTTCCAGTGGTTTTGTGGCTAAGCCTTTAATGCCGTAACTGCCATCTTCAGTTGTCGTAACAACATTCTCCTTGCTGCAAACCGTTTTCACCGCATCTATCAATAGTAGTTCTTCCCTTGTTTTTGCGCCTATCACGAAAACCAGCTTTGCTGCTTTGGAAGCCGATTTTCTGGCTAAGAACAATAATGGCGCTATGCCGGTTCCACCACCAACCATCAATGTCTTGCCTACCTTTACTGTGAAGCTGCTGCCAAAAGGTCCACGTATGCCCATGACTTCACCAGCTTTCTTGTTATGTAACGCCTGTGTTGCTTCCCCCACTTGTTTGACAGCCACCGAAACTGTTCCATTCTCTTTTGCATCCAATATGCTTAATGGAATTTCGTCCACTCCTGGAATCCAGAGCATTAGGAATTGGCCTGGCTTAGCCCCTGCACATTCTTTGTCTTTAAAAGTGAAGGTTTTCACTGTTGGGTTTTCATCTTCCACGCTTAGGATGCGTGTCGTTCTCATGCTGTTAGCTGCGATGGGATAAGCCGACAATCTCTTTCACGCTCTTAAAACCTTTCTTTTCCACATAATTGTTGATTCCTCGGATAACAGCCTTAAACACGTTTGTTCCCTTCAATGCCACTGCTGTCCCGATCTGAACTGCAGAGGCTCCAGCCAAGAGAAATTCCACCGCGTCACGCCAGTTTGTTATGCCGCCGCATCCTATTATTGGCACTTTAACCAGCTCATAAATATCGTAGACGCATCTAACTGCTACGGGCTTTATTGCCGGGCCTGATAGCCCCCCTCTTTTGTTGCTCAGTATCGGCATAGCGGTTTCAGCGTCTATTGCCATGGCTCTAACGGTGTTTATGGCTGTTAGAACGTCTGCGCCAGCCTTAACTGCAACCTCTGCAATTTCCGTTATATCCGTCACGTTTGGAGACAGCTTAACAAAAACGGGTTTATCCACAACAGCCTTAACTTTCCTAACAACTTTCGATAAGACTTCTGGGTTCTGCCCAATTTCCGAGCCTGTCTCCTTAACGTGGGGACATGAAACATTAAGCTCTAAGGCGTCGGCACCCGCATCTACAGCCTTTTTGGCTACCGTTGCGTACTCTTCCTCTGAAAAACCATAGACGCTCACGATTAAAGGAACATTCAAAACGGTTTTGGCTTCACGAATTTCACCGACAAACTCGTCTATCCCAGGGTTTGGAAGCCCCATGGCGTTGATTAAGCCGCAGCTAGTCTGCACTACTGTTGGGTTTGCATAGCCAGCCCGAGGCTTTAATCCAACAGACTTCGTGACTACAGCACCAGCCCCATCCTCAACAATGCTTTCCAATGTCTCTGCAGAATAACCTAAAATTCCAGAAGCCAGCATCGTGGGATTAGGAAGTTTCAAACCAGCCAAGTCAACGCTTAATCGACTATTGCTCAAAGACCCTTTCACCACGAACAGTTTTCAGTAAAGGTTAGCACTCTGATAAGATAAAGCTTAGTTTTTGCAATGAACCCTAACTAACTTGCAGTTTGAAAACAAGTAAATCTAACTTTCACGAGCGTCTTCCTTAAGAGTTCAAACTTCTTTACTATTTTTTCCTTTTCTGTCCAACCTCGGTTTCTGTTTCCTCAGCGCCAAGGAGAACCCTTAGCGATTTCACCTCTTCCCTAAGCATGCCTATTTCACTTTCTAAAGCCTGGACCTTGGAATCAGCCATCTTCTTGAGCTCCTCAATTTCCAGCAGAAGATTTTTACGTTCATTTTCTAACGCTCTAAGCTTCTCCACCAAATTTTTAAAGCTGTTCATGAACTTCAGCTCTTTCCACCGACTGCGTTTGTGTATGTGATTTGAAGCACTTAAGACTTCTGAGATTGGACTATTTAATAGTGTCTCTATTAAAAGAAATCTGCTACAACAACTTTTTATTATGATAAGGCTTAGGAATACTAATTGACTCTGAGGCGTAAAATGATGAAAGCGATAATAATTCAAACCTCATTTGGGGTACTGGCTTTTAACGAAGAAACCACGCTGATTGAGAAGGTGTTGTTTCCTAAAAGGCCGCAAGATGCAGCTAAAGCCATCGTGAAAATTGAATATGGAAAAATGGTGGATGAAATTGCCGACTTGATTAAGTTGCTCCAGAAAAAGGGTTACGACAGCTTCGTTTTTGAGAATGCGAACCTCGCCACAGAAGCAAAAGAAAAGCTGGGTGTTACGGTTGAGGTTTCTAAAACTACTAAGGCTAGTGAATTGCTCCGTTCAATGCCGGAACGTTTTGGTGTTGAAACAGGATTTGTTAAAAATGTGGAAGAGTTTAGCCTTTGGACACACAACGTCACCATGGAGATTGCTAAGCTACGGGTTAAAGGGGCTGTTGAGAAAAGGGATCTGCTCGTTGCCCAAGCCATCCAAACGCTTGACGATTTAGATAAAAGCATAAACTTGTTCATGAGTCGCATAAGGGAATGGTATGGCATCCACTTCCCAGAACTCGACCGCCTATTGGAAAAGCATGAAACCTACGCACGTTTGGTTTCTGAACTCGGCAGTAAAGACAACTTCTCGGCTGAAAAACTTGAAAGAGAGGAAATTCCAAGGGCAAAAGCTGAGCAGATAGCCAAAGTAGCTGAAACCTCCATGGGCGCCGACCTAGCAGAACCAGACCTAACACAGATTCAAGCCTTATGCAAAAACGTGCTCAGCCTGTACCAGCTAAGGCAGACACTAGAGGATTATCTGGACACAGCCATGGAAGAGGTTGCACCAAACACAAAAGCCATAGTTGGTTCTCTCCTTGGAGCACGCCTAATAGCCATTGCCGGAGGCCTAACAAACTTGGCTAAACGACCAGCAAGCACAATCCAAGTCTTAGGAGCAGAAAAAGCCCTGTTCCGCTCGCTAAAAACAGGGACAAGGCCGCCAAAACATGGAATAATTTTTCAACACACCCTTCTACATGAAGCTAAAAGGTGGCATAGGGGGAAAATTGCAAGAGCATTAGCTGGAAAACTAGCCATAGCCGCGAGAACAGACGCCTTCGGGGGAAGATACATAGGTGAGGAACTGAAGGCTGACTTGGAAAGGAGAATTGAAGAAATTCGTGAAAAATACGAAGAGCCACCGCAGATCCTAGAGAAGAAGCCTAAGCATGAGGGGAAGTGGAGAAAGAAGGAACGTGCAGGTAAAAGTTAAACCACACCAGCGGTTTCCAGCAATTTATCAAGTAACGCTTGAAGACGGAGCCCAAAGACTGGCGACAAAAAACCTAGCACCCGGCAGAAACGTTTACGGTGAAAGGCTCATGCGCTACGAGGGTGTTGAATACCGCATCTGGGACCCCTTCAGAAGCAAACTGGCAGCTGCCATCCTAAAAAACCTAAAAACCGTTCCAATAAAGCCAAACCATCAAGTCCTCTATCTTGGCGCAGCTTCTGGAACAACAGCAAGCCACGTCTCAGATATAGTCGGCGAAAAAGGCCACGTTTACTGTGTGGAGTTTGCCTCCAGAGCCATGAGAGAGCTTGTTAACAATGTGTGTGCCTACAGGCTTAACATGTCTCCCATTCTTGAAGATGCGCGCTTTCCGGAAAAATATGTGATGTTTGTCCGTGGAAAAGTTGATGACATTTACTGTGACATTGCCCAGCCTGAACAAGCCAAGATTCTAGCGGACAATGCCGACATGTTCCTAAAAAAGTCCGGATGGATAATGCTTGCTGTTAAAGCCCAAAGTATAGACGTAACAAAGGAGCCTACAGAAGTTTACAAACGCGAAGTCAAGGTTTTAGAAAACCGCGGCTTCCGCATAGAAGAAGTCGTGCATCTAGAGCCGTACGATAAAGCTCACGCCATGATAGTGGCTCAAACTTGACCATCATATCCTAGAAAATAGGTATAGTTTATATTTCACAGCGTAATGGATACTTTATGTGACAATTCGATGACTCACGTGGAGAGGGAGAAGGTAAAGTCCGCAGAGGTTGTCCTGAAGGAAGCCAACTTTATCGTTTCTCGAATATGTTGTTCCCGGCCAAGTTGCTTCGACTTCACAGCTAGAAAGAGTGAAAACCTCATTTTCATAAAAGTTCAATCAGGCATTGACAACCTTTCTCCAAGTGATTCGCTAGAGCTTAAAGGCGTATCTGAATGCTTTTCGGCAGCTTCACTGATAATAAGCGAGAAAGCCCGTGAAAAACCCTTGGAGGACGACACGGTCTACTCAAGATATAACGTTTTGGCTGTCACTCAAAAAACCTTTGAGAACATCGTACTTCGCAAGATAAATCCGCTAATACAGGCTGGTCCAGGAGGTTATTATGTTGAAATTGACAGTGATGCCATCAAGCGTAGAAGGCAGGAGTTAGGCTTGTCTGTGGGTGAAATTGCTGAGATGATAGGCATATCTCGGAGAACTCTTTATGGCTATGAACGGGGCATGGCTAAAGCCTCGGTCACAGCAGCATATAACCTAGTGTGGACTCTGGGAATTCCGGTTGCAAAGTCGATAAACGTCTTTGGAAAATCAATAAAGCAACGCCCATGTTTTCTATCAAAAGCTCGATATGCAATCGCCAGAAGTAAGCTTCTTCATAAAATTTTCAGGCAGTTTGCCCGTTACAACATCACAACTGTCAAAAAAGCACCCTTCGACTTCGTCATCACAGTCCCTGAAGAAAAAATGAAAATCATCGGTGGGATTGCGAGGGATAAGGAACGAGAATTAAACAGAAGGGTTAATGAAATTTTGAGCGTAAGCAAAGTTGTTCAGGCTCATCCGATTCTCATAACGGAAGGACGAAAACCATCAAACGACGATATATTATGCATCCGCGAGGAAGAGCTTTCCAAAATCAAAACTCCTGAAGACCTGATCATAAACGCTAAATAAGCTTTTTCTGAAACGAACCCTTTCCACTTTTAGCCTTTTTGGCTGGTTTCCACGATTTTCTAACAAAGTCTGGGTACTCGCCCAGTTTTTCTAGGCATTGCTGAAGAAAGCTTATGGTTTTGGGGTCTGTTGGATAGCCGCAGCCGAAATCGCCATATTTAATCGTTAACTCTGCAATTTCCTTGTCTCTTTCAACTTTTGCGATGATTGAAGCGGCGGAAACTATGGGATACTTCCTATCCGCCTTATGCTCAGAAACAATCTCAACTTTGAAAGATAAGCACTCTAGGATGTGCTGTTTAAACCGCTCTTCTAGAACGTCTGAGGCGTCAACGTATGCTATGTCTGGCTTGAGCGTTTCTATAACCTTCGCCATGGTCTGCGCCTCCAACCTGTTCAATCTATGAAGCTTTCTGCCTTTCTGGACAACATCATCGATTTCTTTTGGCGAAAGTTTTATCACAGTATATTTTTGTGCTATCCGTTTTATTTCGATGGCGAGCGTTTCTCGTCTGTGTGGAGATAAAAGCTTCGAATCTTTAACGCCCAATTCAGTAAGCTTTGGCAATTCTCCTTCTTTCATTAGAACACCTGCTATAACCAATGGACCGATTACAGAACCACGTCCAGCATCGTCAACGCCAGCAACCAGCATGGGTGAGCCTTCTCTTTTTCAAACGAAGCATATTTAACTTCAAAGTTATAACACTTTATTTTTGGTTCCATTCTCGAAGTCAATTTTGGGGCTTGCTGAGCAATCTAAAATCAACATCCCTATAGTTTTTGGCGCAAAATTAAACAATAGAGTAAACATCCCTAGGTTTCTGCAATGAATTTCTAACAAGGTCCCACAATGGGAAGATTCAATTAATAGGTTTCGGTTGTTGGAAGAGCAGTATTTTGCTGTTAAGCTCATGGATTCGAACCACGTGTTGAGGGTGGTTTATGAGGTGCTGAAAAGAGGCTTAAATTTAAATAGCATAATTGAACCTATGTTTTAAGCTAGGTTGTCCTTGAGGTTGTCGGTTTGTTGTTTGAGATTTGGCACGTTTATTTCGGTCCTGTTGGCATAAACATGGACGTTGTTCTGCTCGGGCTGTTTGTTCTGGTCTTGGCGATTATCAGGAAGCTAGGAGGAGTCAAGCAGACTAAGCTTTTTGAGGTTTCTTTTCTGCTTTTTCTTGTGGGTTTTCTCTATTTCACCTTGCATGGGAGGTTGCTGCAGCTCATTTTTCCAATAGGGCTTCCAGAGAAGCCTCTTGTGGACAATAACCTAACTTTTAATTTCGCTTTGACGAGTCTTTTGACGTTTCTGGTATTTCCAGTTTTTCTTTTGATTTTGATGAGAAGTGATGTTTCTCTGGAGAAGATGGGTTTAAAAGTGTTGAGTTTTAAGCAGACCGCGCTTTATGCCTTTGTTGGAGTGATTTTCTCGATTCTCCTCTATTTGCTTTCTTATTCCCTTTTTGGCTTCAGATGGATCATTGAATACACATTGGATGGCCTTGTTTACTGGGTCTTGTTTGTCACGGTTATATCGGTTTTTGCTGAAACTTTCTTTTTCATCGGAATATTATTCAATAAGTATTTGAGTAATGAGAACGGTTTCTTTTTGGCGGTAATCTCGATCTTGGCTTTTCAGATGTTCATCCAAGCAGACTTGCCTTGGATTGTCACAAATATTGTTGGTTCGACTGCGAAGGTTGTGGTTGCTTGGAAAACTCGTAATATCTATGGTTCTGCTTTGATGGGCATCGCGTCAAATTTAATTGACATTATATTTCAAATCCTATAGTCAGTTTCGGGCACGCTGCATGTGTTCCAGAAAGTCGACGGCTTTTTCTATGACGGTTTCGTGTAGGTTGTTTCTGTTTTCGTATGTAACCACGATTACCTCCGCGTCCTCTCTTGCTTTAACCTCGTCTATCAGCCTATCCCTTGCCTTCCAGTGAACAGTGCCAACAACGAGCTTTCCGCTCTCAACAGCCTTCTTGACAGCCTCCTTAAACTTTTCCGAATGCAACTCCATGGGTCCAATCTCATCTATGGCTACAACATCAAAGCTTTCAGCAGCCTTAACTATTGCATCAGCACCTATGTTATCAAGGTCTTCCAAATTCACGCGGTACTTGCCAACCTGCGGACCATACCTTCGATTCACATGGGCGAGCCATCCTCTCCTGCCAATGCCCAAATCTAAAATCTCAAAGCCAACCCGTATTCCGCCTGAACGAACCTCACGGCTCACCATTCCACCCACACTATACCCTCTAACCTTCAAGACTTCAATAGCCCTTAGCATAACGGTTGTCTTTCCCGTGCCCGGACTCCCTGTTATAAACAACAACCGTTTTTTCAACAAGCTTCCTCTACTTAAACAGAAGTCTAATATTCCCTAAAAGGGTTTGTCATGATTGGGACTGAGAATATACAAAGCATGAAGAACGAAAAGTTCAAAATAGATTTTCCAGCAGAAATAGTCGAAGAAGGCAGAGTCAAAGTCTTGGTCCCAAAGCTCAAAGCATTTGTAAAAATGCCTTCAGAATATGCACCTTCAAAAGCTCCCGTCTTCTATAACCCTGTTATGGAATTGAATCGTGACATAGCAGTTTTAGCCCTACAGGTTTATCAAAAAATGTTTAACCATGAAATTTCTGTTTGCGAGCCTCTAGCTGGCTGCGGTGTTAGAGGAATTCGCTTTGCAGCAGAGATTAAGGGCGTCAAAAAGGTTTTGATTAACGATATTAACGAGAAAGCCTTCCAACTTGCCAAATACAATGTGCAGATGAATAAGCTAAGCAGACGCATCACAGTAAAAAATGAAGACGCAAACCTCCTTCTAGGCTGCTACGGTGCACCACGCAAAAGATTTGACGCCATAGACATAGATCCCTTCGGCTCTCCTGTCCCCTATCTAGATTCCGCCATCCGAGCTTTGCGTAACGGCGGTCTCTTAGCCTTAACAGCAACGGACATGGCGCCACTTTGCGGAGTCCACCCAAAAGCATGCATACGCAAATACGGCGGAAAACCATTACGCACAGAATACTGCCACGAATTAGCTGTTAGGCTTTTGGCCGGATGCCTAGCCACAACAGCGGCAAAACACGACATAAGCACACGCATAGTCTTCAGCCACAGCACAAGCCATTACATTAGAATTTATGCGATTATAAAATATGGCGCAAAAAAGGCTGACGAAAGCATCAAAAACATGGGCTATATACTGCATTGCTTCAAATGCTTCCACAGAGAAACCGCAAAAGGACTTATCGTTGAGCTTTCTAGGAACTGCGGCGAATGCGGCTCAAGAATTGAAATTGCTGGCCCTTTGTGGCTGGGAAAAATATTTGACAAGCAATTTTGCGACTTTATGGAAAAAGAAGCTGAGGATATGGCGTTTAAGCAGGAAGAGAGAATTCAGAAAATTTTGACATTAATAAGAAATGAAGCAGGTGCTCCAATAACCTATTACGTCCTTGACAGATTGTGCGACCGATTAGCCCTTCCAGTCCCCTCTGTTAAAAAAGTTTTTGAAGCCTTAAGAAAGGCAGGCTTTGAGGCTTACTTGACTCATTTTAACTCAAAGGGGATAAGGGCAGACGCCTCGGCCACGAGCATGAAGGAACTTTTGCGAAAAGCCATGATGCCCAGCCACGACAAGTTATAAATGATTTTAGGGACAAAGCAACATTTCCACATTTTCCATTTTATTTAAGTAATAGAACTATATTCTGTTAATGGTTAGCAGAGCATAAAATGCTGGAGGTGCGTAGAACTCGGAAAAGTTTTAGTCACGTCGGCTTGGCCCTACGTAAACGTTACTCCTCACCTTGGCAATTTAATCGGCTCAGTTCTATCAGCGGATGTTGTAGCCAGATATTATAGGTTAAAAGGCGAAGACGTTTTGTTGGTCAGCGGCTCGGATGAACACGGTACTCCCATCGAAGTTGAAGCAATAAGACTAGGCATATCGCCTAAGGAGTTAACAGACAGAAACCATGAAAAAGTGGCTGAACTATTCAAGAGGTGGGGAATATCATTTGACAACTACACGAGAACCGAAAGCCCCGCGCATAAAGAGTTTGTACAAAAACATTTGATGAAAATCTACAAAAATGGATACATCTTTGCCCAAGAAACGCCTATGCTTTATTGCGAAAAGTGCAGTCGCTTTTTACCCGATAGGTTTGTTGAGGGAAAATGTCCCTACTGCGGTCATGAACGTGCACGGGGAGACCAATGCGACGCATGTGGAAGACTTTTAGAAACAACGCTCTTAATCGAACCCTACTGTGTAATCTGCAAAAGCAAACCAGTCATAAGAACAACTAAACACTGGTATATTGACCTATCAAAACTTTGTCGAGAACTCAGCGAATACCTTGAGAATAATAAGCAACTGTCAAGCAACGCTAGAAACTTCAGCTTAAACTTAATAAAAGAAGGGTTGAAGCCGAGGGCTGTAACAAGAGACGTAAGATGGGGGATACCTGCACCCTTTCCAGGAGCAGAAGACAAGACGATTTACGTTTGGGTTGAAGCTGTTTTGGGCTATGTTTCAGCAACCATCGAGCATTTCAGAAAAAGTGAAGAGCCAGAAAGGTGGAAAGAGTTCTGGTTTGACAGAGATGCTAAAACCTTATACTTCGTTGGGAAAGACAACATCCCATTCCACACGATAATCCTTCCAGCATTGCTATTGGCTTCTGGCGAAGAATATAATCTACCATGGAATGTTTCGGCAACGGAGTTTCTCCAGTTCAAGGGTGAAAAGGCTTCCAAAAGCCAGAGAATCGGAATATGGATAGACGAGGCACTAGAACTTTTACCAGCAGATTATTGGCGATACTTCTTGATAGCGACTAGACCTGAAACAAGGGACACAAACTTCTCGTGGGAACTATTCATCGAAAAGGTCAATGCCGACTTAAATGACACCTTTGGCAATTTCATCCACAGAACATTATCATTCATAAACACACAGTTTAACAGCGAAGTCCCGCAGCCAACAGCTTTAGACGAGGATGACAAACAAATTCTAAAAACTCTCAAAGGAAAGACAGAGGCAATCGCCGAGGAAATTGGAGAATGCAGGCTGCAATCCGCTGCAAATACTGTGATTAGTATAAGCCGTATGGGAAACCAGTATTTGAATGAGAAGGAACCATGGAACCTGATTAAGAAGGACAGAGGCAAAGCGGCAAACATC
>CAZHWZ010000035.1:0-15725 GCA_964535965.1 uncultured Candidatus Bathyarchaeia archaeon
GGAATGGAACATTCTTCCAGAGAAGTTCCCACCAGTCCTCTTCTGTTATGGTTTCGCCTCGGACGATAATCTCCAGCACTATCTTTAGCATTTCATGATGTCTTTTCTCGTCCATCAGTATTGCATTTAAGAGAAGCTTAACTTTGTCATTTTCAACGCTTGGTATGATCTTGTCCAGCTTTTCGATTAGTTCCGCTTCCATTTCTATGTGCTTCTCTACAAGCTTTTTCTGTTTGTCCAAATGTTCTTGTGTTAGGGCTTGTGAAACGCTTGTTAGAAGCGTGACGGCTGCGGCATAAAGTTCCGCGTGCTTTACAGAATCAAGCGATATGCCTTTCAAAACTCCTTTGACAGGTGGATTCCTTATTTCAATTAAGGCGTTGTTTAACGAGTCAACGATCTCGTTTTCGATGAGAATCTGCTCTTTCAGAAAATTTATCAATTTTTTGTCTGAGCTCAAACCTTTGCCTCCATCTTAGAACGTGTTAAGCTGCGTGCATAAGTCTTTCGGAAATTTTCATTCCGAGTTCTCTGCATTTCTCTAATCCAGCGTTGTCCGGTGTGTATCTGATTAGAAGCGGCGGTTCAGGCACCTGCATTCCAAACTTGTTCTTCATAATTTCAATAACCAGTTTCGGTGCTTCTCCGCTCCATCCGTAAGACCCGAAGGCTGCACCAATCTTACCTTTCAGGTCTATGCCTTTCACCGCTGCTTCTTCGAAGAGCGTCTTTATGTCAAGGGTCATGTCATGATGGTATGTCGGAGCTCCAATTATTATAGCGTCGAAGCTGCTTAGTGATTCAGGCGTAACATGATAACTTAGCTCCACATAGACTCCTTGAACTGTTTTTGCTCCTTCTGCCACTGCCTTAGCCATCTTCTCTGTGTTTCCGGTTCGACTGTAATAGAGAACAAGGATTTTGGGCATAAACGCTACCTCTCACTCTTAGGATTATTTAGTCCTTTTCTTGGGGGTTTCGATGTTTTGCCTCTCTTCTTCGAGTCTTTCAGTAGTTGGGCGAATTTTTCTTTTAGATTTTCAACAGCTGCTCCTAAAACTTGGATTTTGTCTATGCGTCCTTCTCCGATGCCTCTTTTCATGGCTTCCTTTATTATTGGTATTTTCTCTGAGTCTATGCCGATAATTGTGTATCCGACTGTTTCGACTGCAACTGCGTCTCTGCCAACTACGAGCACGTTTGTGTTTATTCTCTTAGCGCTTTTTGGAGCCACGCCAGTGCTTAGGTAGGTGCCGTCCAGGACTGCGAGGTCTATGCCGCCAACCGCTTCGTATAGGTCAAGGAGAGTTTCTTCCAGCTTTTTGTGGAATCTAACTTTCTTCCTATCTGGAATCAAGCCCAGTAAGTTTTTCAAAACGCTTCCTTTTTCGTATGTACGCAGCACATGAGTGCTTACGAAGACGTTTGGCTTGAAAAGTATGTGCGATAATCCTATTTTTTCGTCTGCAATTTTGAATTGTTTGGTGTTTGTGTCTTCTGAGAGGTTGAGGGGTACGACTCGTTCGGTGAATAGTGTCTTCCAGATTTGAAGTCTCTCTAAGCCTTTACCCCTATAGTTGTCTGACTCTGCCAAGAAGATTTGTGGGGCTTTATTGAAGCTGTTAATAATTGCTTCGGCGACGTTGACGGTGGTGTGATGGTCTGTTTTAGGATCGAAGATTCCCACCTTGACAACGACAGATCTATCCGCCGTGTTCAAGTCGTCTATTTTTCCGATAAGTTGGAGTGCTTGCTTAAATGATTGTTTAACATCTTGATCGAGCTCGACTAGAGCAACTTTTGAAAACATATATACCCTCTTTTAGCTGGCATAAGTTTGTAAGCTTGTTATTAAGGTTTGCACCGTGTCCTTAGAAAGGCATTGATGGACGGAAAAATACTTATTTGAAGCCGGGGGTGGGAGTTGAACCCACATTTAGCGGCTCTGCAGGCCGCCGCCTGAACCGTTCGGCCACCCCGGCACTCCGCCATTAAAAACTCTTAGTTGAGACTGTAATAAATATTATTAGCTTACTCCTAACTTCTGGAGAACCTCTCTGTAAACCGTTAAGGCTGATTTTTCATCATCGACGTTTTTTATCAGCATGCGCCCACCATTGAATAGGCTGATTTCAAAATTTTTATAGTCAAAGATTATCGCAAGCGATGATTTTATTCGAACTTTAAAGTGTCGCCTGACCGATTCGTAAACCTCGTTCAAGTTCAATTTTAGTTTTTTTTCAGGGTTAACATTGGCCGTTTTTCTTCCGCACAGCCAAGCAAGTTTTTCCCGTTTTTCTGGAAAGGCTATGACGCCTTTACATGCTAGGCAGTCTTCTCTTTTGAAAATATCTATGGTGGTAAAATACATGTCGCTGAAATCGCAGATCATGAGTTTACCTTTTAAGGCAGAACCCATTCCCGTCAAAACCTTTACGGCTTCCATGGCTTGCATGGTTCCAATGATTCCGGGCGTGACTCCTAAAACGCCTCGAACATCGCATGTCAGCAGATAGCTGTCGTCGATATCTGGAAAAACGCATTCTAAGCATGGGGTTTCAGGTGGAGCAAAAACCGAAAGGTTTCCCTCAATTCCTATGGCTGCTCCAAAAACATAGGGAATTTTAAGCTTTGCACACGCTCGGTTGATCAAATAACGGGTCCGCATATTATCCAGACCGTCAACAACACAGTCTATTCCGGAGAGAAGCTTTTCAACGTTGTTTGCGTTCAAGTTTTCCGAGATAGGCTCAACCTTCACTAAGGGATTGACCTTCTTTAGCCTTTTCGCTGAAACCTCAACCTTCGGGTAATGCAAATCATCTAGGCTATATAGAACTTGCCTATGCAAATTCTGCACTTCCACAGTATCTTGGTCTATTAAACGTAGGTGTTCGACTCCAGTAAGGGCCAGATAAAGCGATGAAGCTGTGCCTAGTCCGCCAAGTCCAACAACTGCAACCTTTGACTTTGCAAGCTTCTTCTGCCCTCTCCGACCGAGCTCTTTTAAAATGACTTGGCGACTGTAAAAATCCTCATAGGTTGACTTTTTCCGAGTTGCACACATTTAAACGCTCTCCTCTTTTAACATGCTGTCAATCAGCCTTATATCTACCTTTTTTCAAAAACTGCTTTTCATAAATTTCTCTAACTCTTTGTATGGTGTCTGCTTCTTCCGGAGTTTTTTCTTCTCTTATCCGGTTTATTCTCGCAAAACGCAGAGCCATGCCACACTTGTATTTTGGGCTTTTCTGAATCTCGTTGTACGTCACTTCCACAACTGTTTTTGGAATAACAATTACTCTTCTGGGCTCTTCCTTTATGGCTAATTCCTTAAGCCGCCTTGTCATCTCGATGATTTCCGCATCTGTCAATCCTTTAAATGTTTTTCCCACGGTCAAGAATTCGCCAGTTTCAGCGTCACGCGCCGCCAAATAATAATCTGAAAGCCACTCATGCCTACGGCCGTAGCCATACTCAGCCTCGACAATAACCAAATCTAGGGGTTCGAGGACAGGCTTTATCTTAAACCAATTTTTTCCTCGGATTCCAGGCGTGTATGGGCTGTCAAGCCTCTTCGCCATCAGTCCTTCATGCCCAGCATCCATGGCTTCTTCAAGGAATTGCTCCGCTCCTTCTTTCTTATCTGTAACCATCTGCTTTGTTAACGGTATTTCTCCAACGTTTTCAGCCAGAATTTGTCTTCGCTGCAAGTACGGAACTGAAATAAGGCTTTCGCCATTAAGGTACAGAACATCAAATAAGCAAAGTTTCACAGGAATTTTTTCAGCCATGTCTTCTATTGCATGAACTCTCTTGAATCTTCGCATCAAATGTTGGAAAGGGATAGGATAGCCAAGGCTATCAACAGCTATAACTTCACCTTCCAAAATCGCTTCTGTTGCCTTGATGTTTTTTCTCGCTATTTCGATGAGTTCCGGCAAACTTTTGGTTACGTCTGTTAGTCTTCGACTGAAGATTCTCACTTCGTCACCGAGCTTGTGAATCTGCACCCTAGCCCCGTCCAACTTGTGTTCGAAGGCTGTTTTACCACCATGCTCCTTCAAGGCTTCAGCAGCATCATTTGCCATTTGAGCCAGCATAAGCCTGACAGGTCTGAAAACCCTAAAACTAATCTTTAATAAGCCTTCTTTACCTTCCGTTTTGGCTATGGCGGCAACTTCTCCTATGTCGCCTATAGTCATGCTGGCTTTCTGTACAGCTTCCAACGGAATTTGAAAAGCTCTGGAGACCGCTTGCTCCATTAACCCTTCATGAAAACCTGTTCGCATCTCGCCTATGAAAATCTTGACAAAGTATTTGGCTTCAATCGGCGAAGCTTGACTTAGCAAAGTTTCTATTAGACGTTCCTTCTTCTCTCTTGATCCGTATCCCGTGGTTTCGGCTATAGCCTCTAAACTGCGTCTAACCTCCATTATTGTTAATGTTCTTTCAACGAGCACGGCTTGCCTCTTGACCTTGCTGTTTTCAAAAATTGTCTTCGTGGCTGAGCCTATGTCACCAGTTTTGCTGAAAGCCTCCATAAAAACGTTCCATTCAACATCTGTTATGCGTTTTATGACTTCGCTTAAGGTTGCCCAACTAACCTCAAGGCTCTGTTGGCTCCATTTCGGGAATGGTCTTCCAAGAATCATGGACACGGCAGGTTCAACTTCTCGCTGTTCCAAATCTTTTAAGAAGTCAGCAACCATGCCTATCATGAGAAGTCGCTTACTTGTCGCTTCTAATTTTTCACACAACTCTGCCAGAGATTTGAAAGATGTCTGCATGTGATTAACCTTTAAAACCACCTTTTAAAATAATAAACAAAGAAAGATAAACTTTGTTTTAATAAAATGAACATTGGGAAAAGGAGGTTGACGCAATAGTTTTTAAAATGAAGCTTCTAGTTTCTTCTTCAACTCCTTTATCTTCTTCTCAATTTCCTTGACTTTTCCTTTTTTCTCTAGGGCTTTATAACAATCTCTCGCATATTCCAAAGCGCTAACTCCAAATCTGTCAAATCCCTTCTGAAAGGAAAGATCCGCAGACCTCATAAAATGTTCAACAGCGTTTTCATACTCCTTAAGCGCATATAAGCATTCACCGGCCTTGTAGAACATGGTTGTGGCGTCAAAGAAGTTTTGCACTTTATAGTACAATTCTGCTGCGCGTAAGAAATTTTCGCGGGCTTCATTGTATTTACCAACTTCGAAAAGCGTATTCGCATCCTTATGCAATTTAACAGGGTCTTCCTTCACTTTTCTTTCACTCATAAGGGTCAACTCACAACTTGCATTTATCAGCATAATACTTACATTTAGGTTTTCCCATTCTATACGCCAGATCGAAGGATTGTAAACATTAAAAAGGGATGTAGCACTGAATAATTATTGGCATTGATTTAGTGGAGCAAAATCATGGTTCTTAGATGTGTTCAATGCGGCTTAAAATTTCCACTATATCCACCAAAAAGCAATTGCGAAAAATGTGAAGGAACACTAGAATATGAGATTGGCTTATCTAAAACTCATAAGATCAAGTTTTCTGGGCAGCTACGCTTTTGGAGATATAGACCCTTACTTCCGCCAGTTAAGCGTGTAATAAGCTTGGGTGAAGGCGGAACGCCACTGCATAAGGCAGAAAGACTCGCCAAGAATATCGGCTTAAAAGACCTATATTTAAAAGATGAAACCAGAAACCCGACAAACTCCTACAGGGACCGTGCAGC
This sequence comes from uncultured Candidatus Bathyarchaeia archaeon, assembly GCA_964535965.1. GTDB lineage: Archaea > Thermoproteota > Bathyarchaeia > Bathyarchaeales > Bathycorpusculaceae > CAZHWZ01. The sequence goes on from CAZHWZ010000035.1 coordinate 5,732, forward strand.
AGCTCTCCTAACGTCAAATGCGATAGACCTTCAATACGACACGTTAATCTGTGCATCCAATGGAAACATGGGCGCTTCTCTCGCTGCCTACTCTGCAAAGGCTGGGTTAATCTGCCACGTGATTGTGCCCAAAATTGTTGATGTCGGAAAATTGGCTCAAATGCTCGCTTATGATGCAGTTATTGAAGAGTTTGGCGAGATTCTTGACGAATCCATACGCAAAGCTGAAGCTCTGACGAAGGAAACAGGCTGGTATCAAGCAACGGCAGAGCTGAACCCACTCGCAATCGAAGCGCAGAAAACGATTTCCTACGAGGTGTATGAACAGTTTGGCGTTCCAGAATGGTTGATAGTCTCCATGGGAAGTGGAGGAACAATTTACTCGGTCTGGAAGGGATTCAAGGAGCTTAAACAACTTGGAATAACAAACTCTCTGCCAAAAATGATCGGCGTCCAGCCAGAAGGATGCGCATCCATAGTTAAAACTCTGACAGAGGGTCGTTCTAAGCTTGCAAAAACTTTGAAACCATACACTCGTGCGCTTGCTATTTTGGTTGCAGAACCGCTGCAAGGTGAATTAGCAATAAAAGCGTTAAATGAGTCGAATGGCATAGCGCTAACAGTTTCAGATTCAGAAATTTTTGCAGCAGAGCTTCAATTGGCGAAGCTGGAAGGAATATTTGCGGAACCAGCAAGTTCAGCCACAATCGCAGTGCTGAAAAAGCTTGTCAAAGAAAGAAAAATAAGCAATAGTGACAGCGTTGTGTGCCTCATTACGGGAAGTGGGCTTAAGGCAACAGATATACTGCAGGCGTTAACCAAGAAACAAAAAACAGCAGTTCTAGGCTTAGAAATAAGCACAAAAGAGAAAATACTGCGAACGCTAGCCAGAAAAGACACATACGGCTATGACTTATGGAAAAAAATCGGAAAAACCATGACAAAAGCAGCCATATACCAACACCTAAACGAACTCTCAGAGAAAGGACTAATAATAGGCTACGAAAAAAATGGAAGAAAGTTCTTCAAAATAACAGAACGTGGCAAAAAAGTCTTGCGCGCAATGGATGATTTAAAACTTTTATTATAATTTTTGCGTTTTCAGAGCCGAAAAGCTTAAAATAGTATAGTTATAACTATACTATCTTACTCTGGATGGAGATCTAATGAAACAAGCTCCAAAAATTTCATCATCCAAAATCGTGGCCCTTACAAGTGTTATGACAGCCCTTGTGTATTTAGCCACCAGCATATCTCTAAAAATGCCTCCACCTCTAGGTGCTTGGCATATAGGCGATATAGCATCATTTGTTGTAGCTTTCCTTTGCGGTCCATTTATAGGAGCATTTGCTTGTGGAGTAGGGGCTATGGTGTTTGATGTTTGGAATCCGGTTTGGGGTGGAGCCTACGTTTCATGGGCACCGGCAACAATTGTGATCCGTGGGTTCATGGGCTTCATGCTTGGGAAATTAAGACGAATTTTTCCTAACAAACCTATGCTTTCAGAGCTTACAGTCATGATATTAGCTGCAGTTCAGAAGAATATATGTTACTTTCTGTATGATTACTTCTTATTTGGTCCCGCTGCTTTTTTTGATTTGGTCACATTTTTCCCATTAAGTGCAATAGACATAATCATAACAATCCCGTTACTAGCATCAGTAAGAAAAGCGTTAAAAATCGATTATTTGGTTTAGTAGAGTGGAAGGCTTAGAAATGGTAATAGATTCGCATACTCACATAGGTGAATTTCCTTTATTTAATGTGAAGTTGGACATGCATGGTCTTATATCCATTATGAATGAATGGAACATACAAAAGGCACTGGTTTTCACAACTCCAAACTCGATAACTTTAGAAGCGGTTAGAAAATATCAAAACAGACTTTATGGTTTAGTTTGGATTAACCCTCATGAAGGAGAAAAGGCAACAGAACTTGTGGACAAAGCTATCATTCAATGGAGATTTAAAGGTCTAAAAATGCATCCACTCATCGACAGCTATTTACCCGACCAGGAAATAGTCTTCCCAGTAATGGATAGAGCGTGCAAGCATCGTGTTCCCATACTCTTCCATTGCGGCCATCCACCTTGGTCTCTACCTTGGCACTTTGGAAACTTAGCAGACATTTATCCAGAGGCAACCATTGTCCTTGGACACATGGGTCATGGACACATTGTGTATATCAAAGGAGCAATAGATGTTGCAAAGAAGCATGATAATATAATTCTCGAAACGTCTGCGATGCCAATGCACAGCAAAATAAAAGAGGCAGTTCTTAAGGTCGGTGAACACCGAGTAATATACGGATCTGATACGCCCTTCGGACATCCGGCCTTTGAGATAAAAAAAGTTGAAATAGCAGGGCTGACTGAGAAGCAGTTAAACCTTGTTTTGGAGCAAAATGCACGCAGAATTTTTTGTTTATAATTAATAAAAGGATTTGACCATCATAAATGGAGGATTATAAGCTGAAACTACCTTTAGGGAAAATTCCTGTTGATGTTTTGAAAGAAGTTGTCTTTAAAAATTTGGGCGTTAAACGTGAGGAAGTTGTTTTAGGTCCATCTGCAGGATTTGACGGCGCAGTGATAGACATAGGTAATAAATCTTTTATCGTTTCTATGGACCCCATTACCGGGGCAATTGAGCGAATTGGCTGGCTTGCCGTAAACATCAACGCAAATGACATTGCCACATTCGGTGTTGAACCAGTATTTTTCTCTTCATGTATTCTGCTTCCTGAAAAAGCGGATAGGAAAATCGTTGAGATTATATGTGTTCAAATGGACGAGGCTGCAAGGGATTTGGGAATGGCAATTGTCGGTGGACATTGCGAAGTAACCCCTGGACTGACCAATCCAATAGTTGTGGGCTACGCAATGGGCATAACAAATAAAGGAAACTATGTGACAGCAGGCGAAGCCAAACCAGAAGACAAACTCATATTGACCAAAAGCGCTGGTATTGAAGGCACGGCGATTCTAGCGTCAGACAGAGAAAGACAATTGAGGAAAACAATGAGCACCGCAAAGCTGCAGAAAGCAAAGGACTTTTACTGCCAAATAAGCGTTGTCAAAGATGCAGTAACAGCTTTCAAAACGGGCGGGGTTCACGCCATGCATGATCCAACAGAAGGCGGCGTAGCTGGAGGAATCCACGAAATGGTAGACGCATCAAACCTAGGTGTTAAAATCTTTGAAGAAAAAATCCGTGTTCAACCAGAAACCATGAAAATATGCGAATTCTTCCAGATTGACCCGCTGCAGCTGATCAGCTCAGGAGCCCTCCTTATTTCCGCCAAACCAGAACTTGGAGACAAGATAATTGAAAGATTAGAGCAGAAACAAATCACCGCATCCATCATCGGCGAGTTCTTGCAAAACCCACGTGATCGTTTGATCATAAGGAAGAACAGAAAGATTCAAGCTTTACCCAGACCCCTCTCTGATCATCTTTGGCTCGCCCTCGTGAAGCGATGAATTTCTGTAATTTTTGCTTAAAACTTGAAGAAACCAATAGAATGAGAAGAACGGATAGTAGAAGGCATATCTGAAAAGATGAGAATAGATTAACCCACATTTTATTTCTAAAGCAGCCAGCGAAAGGCTTTTCTTCAAATTCCAGTCTTCAGCTTGCCTATAGTGCAGACAATAAATTTCATTACCTATTACTACTTTGTGGCCTTTCTTTTTAATCCAATTCACTATATAGGCATCCTCATAAACGTGAAGTTGCTTCGGAATCCTAATGTCCTCTACAAGTTCACGCCGGATAAGTGTGTCATGCATACCGCCGCGGAGATTAAAACATTCTCTTGCAATAATTGCGCGATGTTTCAAAAAAAACTTATTTTTGATGGTTGGAATGACGTCAATATTTAATCCCCAAATCGCGCCAACATTAGTGTCAATCTGTTTTATAGCTTCTCTAAACCAATCTTTGCAAAGTATGATGTCGCTGTCTGCGAACATAAACCATTCTGTCTCCACCTGTCGTATGCCTCTCTCCCTTGCCTCAGCTCTCGAACCGTTTTCAGTTATGATGTTAATATTTCTGTGTTCTCGGTCGAATTCATCTAGGATTTTCAATGTGTTGTCTGTTGAAGCACCGTCAACAACAATTAAACGTCTTACAGGCACATTGTCAGAAACTGATTGGAGGCAGGCAGCCAACATATGCTCGCTATTCTTTGTAAGCATCACGACGTCTATTGCTTCCATAAGCTCAGTCTCACGTTATTTTTTTAATTAAGATTCTGATGTCCAAGCCGAAATAAGGTATTTTGAATGATTTAAAAAATAATAGCTTATCTGCTATCCTTAGGCTTGCGTCAAAGAAAGGGTCAACTTTGATGAAACTGCAATTCAAGTTATTTTGTATTTGTTCCTTCCATTCGGATGGAAACTTAACGCTAACATGTGTTTCATCAAAATCTTTAACAAGTTTCTTGATTGGTCTCTCCACGGCTCTGTTGGGCGTTGTACAAACCATTATGTGTCTGCAAGAGTCAAAAATATTCTTGATTGCACGTAAAGGTTTTGTGAGATGTTCTAAAACTTCAAAACATGTTACCAAATCGAAAACTCTATCTTCGAATGGAAGATTTTTCTGTACATCGCAGACCACAAAATCGGTTCCGTAAATCTTTGCTTTTCTTATGCTGTACCTCGATATATCAATGCCAAAGGCATCATAGCCGAAAGATCTTAAGACGTCAACGGCATATCCATAAGCGCATCCTATATCCAACGCAGTTTTACCATGCCCGTCCAAAAGATTATACTTAGAAACTTTTGAACCCCATTTAAGCACTTCTGTAACATGCCGTTTGATCAAACGTTCTCTCTGCGAGTATTTGAAATTCTTAAAGTATTCCTTCTCAAACTGCAAACGCTGCATCCGACGCAAAGCCACCAAACACCTTCACATCTAATTGCTCTTTTCAGATTCTACTTTTTATAGAGCTTTTCATTATTATTGGAATTAATCAAGCACCTGAAAACAAACTTTTCGCAATGCAAATTTTTCATGTCAATAAACACTAATGGATCATGCTGAAAAACTATACGAAGTCCGCTAACAATGTTTCACTGTATGACTATAACAGAAGTGAAATAACAAAAAATAAAAAGTGCGTGTAAAACACAAATAAGGACAACTCCCTAACGTGGTTTGGAGACCGCCAGACTCGACACCAACAAAGCAAGGTGCGAACAACAATTGAAAAACATGTGCGTCGATGTAGTAGTACTTACGAAAAATAGCGAAAGAGTTCTGAGAGAATGCCTTGCCTCTATTTATGAAAATGTGCCTGTTAACAGGTTAATCATTGTTGATGGCCATTCAACGGATGCAACTCTAACAATAGTGAAAGAGTTCAACCAAAAGCACGGAAATGTCGTTTTGATCAAGGACGAAGGAACACGGGGCACAGCTAGACAAAAAGGAATAAGAGAGGTGAAAACCGACTGGTTCATGTTCGTTGACAGCGACGTCATTCTATGTAATAAGTGGTTTAAAAAAGCTGAAGAATTGATAAAAAACGGTGTCGGTGCAGTTTGGGGAATAGAGATTTGGTCTGTGTTGAAGAACACTAAGATCTTAAAGCTATTTGAAAGAGTTACGATGAAAATCTTTGAGAAGAAAGGAGGAACCCATGATCTGCTTGTGCGACGTGAAGCCGTGGAAGATATCCGCATACCACCAAATTTGCATACATATGAAGACTCTTGCATTAAATCCTGGATCCGTAAAAAAGGCTACGAAGTAATCCCAGCCTACGAGCCATACTGTATGCATTACCGACCAGAAGATGTCTGGACCATCAAAAAAAGTGTTGCCTTAATTGCCGGTGACGCTAAATTTGCTATTCGGCATCCTCAACTGATCCTCTCCTTTGCTTTCTATGCGGTCATAGTTTTATATCAAAACGTGCTGCGTAATGTTAAAGCTAAACGATAACTCGTAAAAACTATTCGAATATGGTCAGACAACATCTATGCTTAGGGGAAAACCAATTTTGAAAATGTTGAAATCCATACGTTGTTTGTTTATTATAGCAAAAGCAATGTAATTATATGAACAGGCTTCTTGTTGAAAAGGAGTGAAGACCTTCCTTTATTAATATAGGATTGAAGACGGATTGTGCAAGTATGGATGGTTCACGAAAACAGGTTGTCAGGCATTCATTGCACTTGACATTCTTTAGAAAATGACACTCTTTGTCATAAAACACGTTGAACAGTTTTTTCTTTGTAAAACATGGATATACGTTCCCTAAACAGTCGATAAAGGCCACATCCTCTCCTCCCTTACAATAGATGTTGGGAGGCTTTTTCTCATGGAACCTTATGATATCTTGGAGACAAGTGAATAGGTTGGCGATTGCGCTTCCATTCTCTTTAAGGAATAAAATCGTTTCTATGGTTCTCCTTAGATTTTTAAACGAGATATTTTCTTCGGAAAGCTCCTCACCAAGAGGGTATGCATTGGCACTACTTTTAACTGGATAACAAAATCCTAATGGAACGCTTAACTGCTGATTTACGTATCTCACCATTTTTTCAACGCCATCATTTATGATGTAAGAATTCAAAAATGCTAGAGCATATGTTCTCAGCGATGCTTCCTTGCAGTTCTTAATAGTGTTTTCTTGCTTGAGTTTAATGTTTTTGTGTTGCCTGATTTTTTCACATATGTGTGCATCCCAATGATCAATGGACACACTGAGAAGATATAATCCCGATTCTTTTAGCTTCATAATCACGTCTCTCGGCGCTGTTCCATTCGTTGTCATCGAGGTCACAAGACCTAGACTATCTGCATATCTTACGATCTCAACAACATCAGGATGCAAGGTTGGCTCACCACCAGTAAAATACACTACTAAAAATCTATTCTGAGAAAGAAAATCTAAGACATCCATAGTATCCTTCAAACTCATAAACATTGAAGGTTTCTTGTATATGTCACACATCATGCATCTACAATTACATTGGGTAGTTATGGCGAAGACAGCTGTTCTTCTAGAACCCTTAAAGTACTTTATCACTGCGTCCTTCATATCAACCATGGTTATCGCCACCTAAACGATTGCTCAATGCTTGCATTGCTCTTTTTATCCTCCGCAACTCTTTAAACATTTTCCATAATCCAATGACCTCAAACGATTTTCCTCAAATCTTTTTATGGTTTGCCATCCAAGCAGTGTTGCTAGATACTACCGCATAACTATTATTGCTAGTGAAAGCATCTACGCCTCTAAGTTTGGCAAAACAGCAATAACATCCGCTATTTTCTTAACAATTGTTTGATCCAGTCCAAATTTTTCTTCCTCAATGCTTGCAAGCGGGATAGCCCCTCTTGCTTGAAAACGCTGCGTAATAACGATGCCATCCGTTATTATTCTTGGTCCAGCGTCTTTCGGTCTTTTTAGCTCAAGAAGTGCGGGTAAAAGAAGAATAAAGATAAAGGCTGAAACTCCGAAGAGTAGAAGTATAAGCGTTGTTGGAGTCGGATTCGAAATCATTCCTATCTTTTAAACAATTGTCCTAAGTCACAATATATAACAGTTTCCATTCCCTGAGTGAGCGGTTTTTTCCCAGCGATTATCGTTTTTTCCAGAAATTTTCAACATGAGTACATCTGCAAAGGCTTTTGTACAAATTGGTATGTTGTATAGGAATGTGAAAATTAGCAAGGGAATTAACCATAGAGCTCTTCTCCTGCCGTCCAAGTATGCGCCAACTCCAACTTCAAAAAATGGGGCGAAATTCCCGACAAAACTGTAGAGGGATATTGGTATGGCGGTCCAAAGCATGCCAAACCATTGTGGAAATTTTAAGAAAAACAGTGGGATTCCTATAATCCAAGAAAACAAAACTAGAACTGGCATAAAGTATACGTTTAGCAAGAGTAGACCGTCGATTTTTTCCCTAAGCCTTAGATTGTTGCTTTTTAAAACTTTCAATGAATGTCTGAAGGCACACTGCATATGTCCTTTAGCCCATCTATATCTTTGCTTCCAGTAAGCGTGCCAGCTTTCAACCGCTTCCTCGTAACATTCTGCATCCTTAACGTAGCGAACCCTGTAACCTGCAAGATAGATACGAAAAGTTAAGTCCGTATCCTCAGCTAGAATAGATTCATCCCATCCTCCCAAGCGCTCTAATACGCTGCGTCTGAACCCTCCTACGGTTCCGCCGAATTGTGTAATCAGACCTAGGCTATCTCGCGCCTGTTGGTCAATGCGATACCCGCCTATTCTTTCTAAGGCTACAAGTCTTGTTACAATGTTTTGGGGTTCATTCAGTACTGTGACTCTGCCTTGCACTGCCCCGACTTCTGGGTCAACAAACTCTTTTGTGAGTTTTTCCAGGATGTCCCTCTGCGGATAGTAGTCTGCGTCAAAGCAGAGGATTATTTCCCCGCTTGCATGTTTGAATCCGGCGTTTAAGGCAGAGGCTTTTCCCCGTCCTCCTTCTTTCTCGTTCCGGTGTACGACTTCGATGTAATTATATGTCTTTGAGTGCTCCTCCGCTATTTTCCCTGTGATATCTGTTGAGGCATCATCAATAACCATTATTTGCAGCTTATCTTTTGGATAAGTTAATTCGGTCATTCTTTGGAGTATTCTTCCAATAACTTTTTCCTCATTTCGCGCTGGAATTAGAATCGATACTGTAGGTTGGTAAGTTGTGTCTACAACCGTAACAGTCCTTCTCCATTTTTGAGCGCTTTTGAGAACAGTTACAGTGAAAATATAATGTCTGATGAGATATGCTATCATTAAAATCGCCAAAATCAGGAACAATGCTTCCAAAACTTCAACTACCAAGTCTCCGTCCCTGCCTCTTCAGTTTTAGAGCCAGCTAGAGTGGTTAAACTTATGGACCAAAAAGTAGTAGATTGGAGATGTCTCCCGCAAAACCCCTTTTTTCTGTTTTTTGGTCACCTTGCCATAAAAGTTAGGGGAGAATTTGGGTGCGGAGGCTCACAAGCGAGGCCGAATAGTGGCAGGCCGGAGGTTAGCCCTCAATCATGTTTCTCAAAAATTTCGGGGCTGAAAGGGTCCGTGCTGGCGGATTCCGAAGAGAAAGGGGCAGCGGAGCCTCTTACGCCCCGACCCAACTCCAAACCATATGGAGGCTTCTGAAGGTGGGTAAGAGCGGCATTCCTGATATTTGGAAGTTGATTGAGCCTGAAATTCGCAATTGCTTGAAGCAAGAGAACGTTCCATTGAATAGGGAAACGTTAAGAGCGGCTTACATAGCTGCTGAAGTATCATTCTGTCTTCTGTTTGAAATTTTACGGCAATATTTGATGGATAGAGGAGTTGACCTTACACATGCTGATGTAGCCAAATTTAAACATGCATTCGTCAAGTCAGTGGAGGATGTCTAGAAATGGCTAAGCAGAAGTTTTTAGTTGAGGTTTATTTGCATGGAGAAAAACCCGTTGACCCAATCGATTTAGCCATCTGCCTTAAACACCTTCCGCTCAACACTTCAAAAGCCAGCTTCAAAGTGAAGGAAATAAAGGATGTTTAGAGTATGCCTGTAATTTGTCGGAAGTGCGGTCATTTCTTTCTGAGTGTGCGAGGTTGGAAAAGGCACTCATGTAAGCCAAAAGGAGGCTCTCAACATGAAGCTTAGTCTTAGTGAAGACTATTTGATTGATACTGACGATTATCGCAAGGAAGGACTTCGTATTGCAATTTTGGCTATGTCGGGTCATGGGAAGTCTAATGCTGCGGCGGATGTTGTTGAAGACGTTTTGGATCAGAAGGGTCAAGCAATAATCTTGGAGCCTATCACAGAATGGCATACTCTCAAAGCACGATACAACAATGTGGTAACGGTTGGGGGCGAGTTCCAAGATTTACCTCTCGAACAAGACTTCGCCAAAGAATACGTGCATGCCAGCCTTGAAAATGGGGTAAACCTCGTAGTAAACGTCAGCGACTTGGAAGAGGAAACTGAGCAGCGCAAGT
>CAZHWZ010000036.1:0-15699 GCA_964535965.1 uncultured Candidatus Bathyarchaeia archaeon
GCACCCTTCTTTAAAGCAAAACTGACTGCATCTTCAGCTGAACTTAGCATCTCTTCCTTCTTAAGCACTACCACCAACCAGCACCTCCTTCACTCTAATGTGGGGGCCGCCATCACATGTGAAGGCTGTTTGACCTTTTCCGCATCTTCCCGGCCATAATTCAAAATCCTTCCCAACAGCAACCACCTTATGCAAGGTTTCAAGCGTGTTACCACTTATAGAGGCATTGCGCACTGGTTCACCCACTTCGCCATTGACTATTTCGTAAGCTTCTTGAATACCCACTTGAAAAGTGCCATCTAGGTTTGCTTGACCGCCTCTAAAGCTTTTAAAGTAATAGCCAAACTTTATGTCTTCAACTAATTCTTGGAAGGAATAGTCTTTTGGCTCCATGAATGTGTTGCGCATTCGGATTATGGGTTCGACCCGAAAATCTTCAGCCCTTGCATTGCCCGTTGGTTTCGCATTGAATTTTTGCGCAGTTTCACGGCTATGCATTAGTCCAGCGACAACGCCGTCTTTCACAAGGAGGGTTTTCTGTGCTGGAACCCCTTCATCATCATACTTGAAGGAACCAAAAGCGCCTTCTATTGTGCCATCATCATAAAAAGTAACAACGTCAGAAGCTATCTTCTTTCCAAGCTTGCCCAACAAGACAGAACCGGACAATGTCAGGTCTGCTTCGGCTAGGTGCCCAAAAGCCTCATGAACGAAGACACCAACCACGTTTGGTCCTAGAACCGCTGGAAATGTTCCGCCTTTTGGAGGCTTTGCTTTCAATTGTTCAACCGCACGTTTTGCAACCCTTTCGCCAACTATTTCTGGAGTTTCAACATCAAATATTTCGTAGCCAGATGTTGAACCTATTTCTTCTCGGCTGAAAGTGAAGATGCTTGCTTCTGTGGCGGTAGCAGTTATTCTTGACCACACATAGAGTTTATCTTGCTCGACAAATGTGCCTTCGTTATTTATGAAGTAGTTTGTTCCAGTTAAGTCAAGGTAGTCTATCGTGCAACTCTTAACACGGTTGTCATAGCCCAAAATCGTGTCGCTCATGGATAATGTTGTTTTTATTTTATCTTCTATTGGGATTTTTGACGGATCTTTTCGCGGTTTCACCTCAACCTTGTCTTCAACAGTTTTGGTTTCAATGAGTCTTATCGGTGTTTTAAGTCTTGAACTTGCAGCCTTCGCCATTTTACACGCATCTGAAACGGCATCAGTTAAAGTTTTAACATCTAGGGCTCCAACTGATGCGAAACCCCATGCGCCATTAACAAGCACCCGCAATGCTGCACCGTTTTCAATTCCTCGTTTTGCCGCTTCAACACGACCCTCTTTAAGTGTGAGCATAGTCTTGAAAAGCCTCTGCGCTCGAACCTCTGCATACTTAGCCCCAAACTTTTGAACCGCCACATCAACAACCTTAATTAAAATATCTTTCAAACGTTGCCTCCCTTTCCAGTATTAAGTTTTAGAGAGATTAGTCAGAACTGTATTATAAAATTGTTATGGTCGTTCTTCGCTGCAAAAAATAGGCGGGTGTTTTACATTATGACTTACAGGTAGGATTGAAACGAAACTCAGCTATGTTTTCCGCGTAAAAATTTGACCTGACTGACAAAATCATGTTCTTCTCGTGTTTTCCTTAATTCCAATCTGCGAAGTATACCATAACTCGAGTATACATCCTCCAGAATCTTCCGCTCGATGATATATGCCCCTGAGCTTAGAAATTCTTCAAGCCCTTTTGCAAACACATCGATTTTCTCAGATATCTCATTTCGTTTCATCGAGTATTTGCTTTCTAAGTGTTTATATATCAAGATTGTAGCCTTTTCTCCAAAAACTTGTCTTAGGACCCGATCTATGATTTTGGAGATTTTATCTTCTCCTTTGCATTTTTGTTGGGTTAGAGTGTTCATTCCAGCTCAGAAGTATCGTGTGTATTGCGAATTAATAAGCTTTGTCGTAGATTCGTTGAACACACATACACATCTAAACATGTAAAAATCCATCGTTACATAAAGTCTGTAAGATTAAGTTGTTGAACTCTTTCAGAAGCAGGCTTCTCCACAAGATCATCTGCAAACACGACAAGTCTTCCGTAAAGACCATCATACCCCGGCACAACTTTAACATGTCCTTCTCTAACTCTAACAATTGCTTCTGCAACTTTCTCATCAGCAACTCTGCTTAACGCGTCCGCGGTAGCATCAACCAACACAGTATACTCATCACCAAATTTTTCAATTAGCGAATTGTAAATGCTCCACACCTTTTGGGTTGATGGAGAATCAAGGTTTAATACTGTCGCAATAATCTCAGACAGCGGAAGCAAACGCATAAAACCCACAGCGTTTTCAGGCGTAAAACCAGCTGGGCGGTCGGCCAATTCTTCAACGCGTTGTTCAACACCCTTTGTTAGTTTTCTGCGACAAACTGGACAAATGTTCCCAAGTTTTATCGCCTCTTGCGGAGAAAGCGCCACACAACAGTTCCTGTGGCCAGTCCAATGATATTTTCCATAGGCTGGGTCAGTCTCTATTGTGAACTTGAAACGCGTCTTATCCCTGCAGCGGATAGCATCGACAACTTCATGATAACTCATTTTTTCTAGTTCAAAGACATTTGCTTCTCTTCCGATGCGCCAAGGCCAAAAGCTGTGGCTGTCGCTGTTTGAGACTAGGGCAAAGTTATCAAGTTTGCTCAATCGCCAGTTCATGGGAGGATCTGAGTTTCCACACCAGAGCGGAATTCCATTTCGTCGAATGTAAATCACATGATTAGGAACTTCCACACAAAATACGAAACCGTCAAAATCAACCCAGGATTCAATATGGTTGTATTTCTTAATCATTGAAGGCAATAAAATAGGCTTATTTTGTCTAATAAAATAAATCTGCCATGAATCGTGTTTGTGTCTATAGCCTCGAAACCTTGGATGAGTTGAAGCTATAGGGGATCCCCTTTTACGCTCCTGTTTACAATAGGCGGAGATACCAACCTTTAATGCTATTTCCTGCAAGTCATCTCTAAGACGAGTTGAAGTTGTGGACGCTGAAAGGCCCTTTCCTTCTCTACCGTATTTATGGCCGTTTCCCTTAAGGTAATATTCTAAAAATATTTCTAGCAAATCTTTTGAAAGTAATTTTATATCTAAGGGGATATATTTCTCATGGCTTTTTCCAAATTGCTTAAGATAGCAAAACAGTTGGTAATCTCTTACTCGAATTACATTGCCTAATCGATGCGCGGTGTAACCAAAACTTTCTAAAATGCTTTTAATCTCAGAAAGTAGGTCTAAATTTTTGCTGGTTAAGCAGACGTTATAATCACCGTTTTTACCTTTGCTTGTCCACCCTTCTGCTACCCATAATCCAAAGAACTTTAACCACAGTTTTATAGGAAGCTTTTTTTCTTTTAAATTGCGGAATCCTGAATAAAATCGATTTCCATGTCGAACCTTCACCGTAGGAAGAATAAAATATTCCACCTCACGACCGATCCAAATTCCATCTTTTTTCAAGCGTTTCGATTTATCAAACAAGAATTGAGCTTCTTTGAGGGAAAAAGATGGGGATTTGCGGAAGTCGCAGGGACTAAACAAAAGTTTGTGATTTGGCGTCACAAGAAGATCAACTCTTTTAGTTTTTAATCTGTACATTTTGCCCTTGTACTGATATTTAAACAGCCTAATTGGGCCTTGAAACTCAATAACATTTGTTTCAGGGTTAAGTGTACAAATTTTATCAGAAAAGTTAATTTCAGGAAATCGTTTCCATCCGTTATCAGTCAAAACTTCAGTCTCTTCGTCATAGCAAGAAAGCCCGGTTTCTAAAGCGTAAATGTGTTTTGTCATGTCCTGGTAGCATTCCTCAACGGAATTGAAGCCGCTGAAGGCGCCGAAGATGCTGAACCAAGGCGTCCAAGCATGGGCTGGAAAAACCACATTTTCGCTTGAAACTTCCATTACTTCCTCAACTAAATGTGGCGCATCCATGTTCAATGTGGGTCTGCCATCTGCTGCCAAGTCACCGTACTTTAATAATCCATCGTTAATTTGGATAGCGGTTTCTATGCTCGGCGTCAAAATGACATGATGAACCTTTTTAACTTCATTTTTAAAAGTAAATATTGTGCTTACCTCTGTTGTCATCATGAAGTATACAGGTGGTTCTGGATTTCTCGCAACTTTATACAATCCCGTATTGGACTCTGAAACAAGAGTTTCCTGCAGTTCTTTAAGCCATTTCGGATGTGTAAAATCTCCGGTGCCTACAAGGTCTAAGCCCTTAATTCCTGCAAAGCTAGCTATTTCCTCGGCACACATTCTTTCGCTTGTGGCGCGACTGTAACGACCATGTATGTGCAGATCAGCTATCACTCTCAAGTTTTCCGCCACCATCCCTTTCCTTGGCTATATATTTCTCAAAAATCTTTTCCCAATCAATTCTTAACAAGATAAGCAGAATGATTACCAACGCTATTATAGTAATCGTCATCCCAACCCAAAAGTTCTCTTCGCCCAATATGTAGACTAAAAAGTTTCCGAAAATGTTGCCGAAGTATGCTAGAAGGAAACACATTAACAGCTTGCCAGCTACGCATGTTATGAAAGTCTTCCAAAACTTGTACCTTAAAATTCCAAGAGGAATAAAAATCAAGTCATCTGGGAGTGGAGTTAAAGCGAAGAGAAATACAACTATTGGACCATATTTATCGAAAATTTTAACGAAGAACCTCATTTTATTCCGTCTTTCTTCACTTATCAGCTTTGTTCCATAATATCCCAGAGCATACCCCGAGAGCTCACCGACGGCTGAGCCTAAACCTCCCGCAATCGTAAGGATCAGAGGGTCTACTGATCCAGTAATACCTAACCCTAATATTACAAGTGTGTAAGGAATTGGAAAGATTATGGACACCGACCCTAGAAAGCTTATGAAGAACACGCCGAAGAACGGATATTGTACGGCTATGCTCTCTAGCCAACTCCTTAGCAAATCTGAGAATTGCAAATAACTCATCTCTTTTCAACAGTTAATGTGTGTTATGATTTAACTCTAATTGTCGCGGTAATCAAAAAATTACTAAATCTCTCCTTAATTGTTTTTAGTTCACGATCAATCCAGCTATGTCTTTTCCAAGCCAATACCCATGAACGTCACATTTAAATCAGAGAACGTTCACAAACACTTTCACAATCTTTTAGGAAAGGTTCGAAGTTGACAACTAAGAAAGAGCCTATATGGATAGCAAGGGACTTAGCCAAATGCAGCGGTTGCAGGAAATGCGAGATAGCATGTTCACTCTTCCATGAAAACCGCATATGGCCAGAAGCATCAAGAATAAGAGTTTTTATGCTTGTCCCAGGCGCTGATTTTCCACACTTCTGCGCCCAATGCGAAGACTATCCATGCGTGCAATCATGCCCAGTTAACGCCTTATCAATAAGTAAGAAAACAGGTGCGGTTTTGGTGAACGCCGAAGCTTGCATTGCGTGTGGAAAATGCATAGACGCTTGTCCTGGTAGAATCCCACATATGCATTCCGAAGGAAAGCACATCTTGATTTGCGATCTATGTAATGGCGACCCCCAATGTGTCCAAGTCTGTCAAGAAGGCGGATGGAACGTGTTAAAAAAGGTTCCTAGAAAAGACTACGCCTACAAGCTATATGCACGCACGCCAGAAGAAACAACCCGAGATTTAGCTGTTAAGATGTATGGAGGAAAAGCAGAGGAATTCCTATGATTCTCGGCTATGCAGGAAAGTTCCTCGAAGTTAATCTTTTCACGGATAAAATCAAAGAGGTGAGGTTTAATGATGATGTTTTGAGGGATTATGTTGGCGGCAGAGGATTAGCGACAAAAATTCTCTGGGACAGGTTAGGTAACAAATGGGAAAAAGTAGACCCACTAGGTCCGGAAAACATACTTTTATTCTTAACGGGGCCTCTTACAGGATTTTTTCCGGGTGGAAGAATCTGCGTGTCAGGTAAGTCCCCTCAAAGCAATGGTGTTGTAGGCTCAACCGTGGCTGGAGAGTTCGGCGTTGAACTGAAGTGTGCTGGTTACGACGGTATAATCGTAACCGGGAAAGCTGAAAAGCCAGTCTATTTGCTTATCAAGGATTCTGATATTGAAATTAGAGATGCCAGTCATGTCTGGGGTAAAGATGCTAAACAAACAGTTGCAGTGCTTACAAAGGAGTGCAGAAACCTTCTGAAAACACGTTTTCCACAAAAAGGTGAATGGAAAGAGCCGGCAGTTTTGTATATCGGTCCAGCGGGAGAAAATAGGGTGCGAACAGCTGTGGTTGCAGCGAAGTGGACACATGCCGCTGGTTATGGCGGTTACGGCGCAGTCATGGGATCCAAGAAACTTAAGGCGGTTGTTGTCAAGGGTACCGGTCCACTGCCAGAAGTGGCTGGCATGAAAAGGGTGAAACAATTAATCCAAGCAGTGTGCGAAGACGTTTATGAAGATGATCTGTGGAGACGATGGGGAACTGGGGCTGCAGGCTATGAAGTTGGTGCAAAAACTAGCTCTGAGCCGGTCCGAAATTGGCAGGAGGAGTGGCATGACGAGAAAAGCTATGGCGTTGATCAATTTGAAAATAGAGTTTGGATAAAAAAGTACTGGGGCGATTTCGGATGCCCAACAACATGCCTAAAAGTGGCGATGGTCAAAACTGGTCCGTTCAAAGGAGCAATAACAGATAATCCAGACTATGAACTGCAAGCATATTTAGGTCCAAACCTGGGAATCTTCTCTCCAGAGGAGAATGTATTCTTAACTTCACTTATCGACGATTTAGGTTTATGCGGTATACAAACGGGAAATGTGCTTGGTTTTGCTGCTGAACTTTTCCAGAGAGGAATATTGATAAAGGAGGATCTGGACGGTTTAGAGCTTAAATGGAGTGATGCCGAAGCCTTTGCAACTCTAGCCAGAAAAATTGCTTTTAGGGAGGGCATAGGTGATTTGTTGGCTGAGGGAACTTACCGTGCGGCATTGAAGATTGAACAAAAGAAGAAAGCAGATGTTCTAAAATATGCTGTTCAGTCAAAGGGCATAAGCATCGGTGCTCACGGAATCCGCAGCGGAAAAGACTATCCAGAAATCCTTTCTTACGCGTGTTCGGTTCAGGGTGGAGATCACACATCCACAGCTTGCTTACCATTAAATGATTCCAGAAGCGAATTGATCATGATATTTCACGATTCAGCAGTATACTGCCACTTCAACATCTTTGGGATACCCCGCAAACTCAAATTCGAATTTTACAAGGCTGTAACAGGGTTAGAACTAACACAAGAAGAATGGTGTAACACAAAGGCGTTAAGGATACTCCAACTGCAAAGAGCCATGCTTCTATTGGGTGGCCCCGACTTAAAATGGAACCCCAAAATCCACGACGAAAACCCGCCAAGATTTTACGAGCCGTTACCCTCTGGACCTTGCAAGGGAAAGGCAGTTTACAAGCCCAGGTTTGTCAGAGATAAAAGAAGGTATCATGAAGCGGTTGGCTGGGATGAAAACGGCATACCTAAATCGGAAACCCTCAGAAATCTTGGACTGCATGATGTTGACAAAGTTTTAGAAAAACTACGCTGAAAGCATGTTTGTAATTTTCTACTCCCTATTTTATGAGGAAGCGGTAAAGCGAAGCCTAAAACTTAAGCCTGAAACTCGAGCAGGGCTTAAGTCGTAAGGTTGATTTAGATGTCAAGTGAAAAGAGGCTAAAAGGAAGAACAGTGCCAACAAGGTTATGAAAGTGTAAGGATTCACTTAGGTTCTGTGAAAGCAATTCCCTTTTTGTCATGCAAATTCATTGACTCAGCAAGTTTTAAATGTGGGAATATTTATTTTGAGTTGAGTGAAGCTAAGCCTAGTAAGGCATGCATCATTCAAGCGGCTGAGCACAATGTCGGACATTGGATTAAGGTTTAGAATGCTGGTTAAGGATGCTATGAGCAGCCCAGTTGTAACCATTGAAGAAGAAGCACCAGTAAACCGGGCTGCAGAGCTCATGGACAAGCATGGTTTAGGCTGCATAATAGTAACAAGCAAAGAAGGAAAACCCCTCGGAATCATCACAGAAAGGGACCTAGTTGGAAGGGTTTTAGCTAAAAACGTCAAACCGGACTCCATCAAAGCCAAAGAAGTTATGACCACGCCTCTTATTACTATAGAGCCCGACGAAACAATAAACGAAGCAGCCAGAAGAATGAATAGATTAAACATCAGAAGATTGGGAGTTATATATAAAGGGCAGCTAATCGGGCTTATCTCAAGCAAAGATGTTCTAGCAGTCATGCCAGAACTTATAGAAACCATTCAGGAACGTGCACTCATAGAGGGAGAAAATAGGGCTCAAGAAGCAGGGGAAGAATCTACGCCTCTCGCTGGATATTGTGACCGTTGTAGGGGATGGTCTGACAACCTAAAAGAAGTTAATGGAGAATTCCTCTGCGAAGACTGCAAAGTTGAATTAGAAGAAGAGTAATGAGAGGCGGTTGCTTGCGTGTTAAAGAAATCACTGATGAAAAGCACCCGTTTATTTATGAAGATGAGCTTGCAACAAAAGCCCGCGCGATGATACGAGACTATGCCTTAAGAATTCTTCCAGTAGTAAATGAAAATAAAAAATTGTTGGGAATAGTTTCACGCGGCGGCGTAATGGCCATTTCTTCTTCTATATCGCCGATAAGGGTTAAGGGCATAATGACAAACCCTAAAATTATGGCATTAATGGATGACGACGCTACTTCAATGGTTCAAAAGATGATCCGACTGGACGAATGGAACACTCCGGTTGTAAACTCAACTCAAGAAAAAACCTACATGGGAGTTTTGGGGTTAGAAAATTTCATCGAAGCAGTGATTAAAACAAGCCCGGAAAAACTTTCGAAAGCAGTTTCAGAAATAATGTCTAAAGACGTTGTGACATGTTCTCCAGAAGATGAAGTTGACAACATTTGGCGCCTAATGCAAAATAGATCCTTAGCCGGACTACCCGTAGTAAAAAAGGACAAGCTCGTAGGCATCATCACACAGAAAGACCTTCTTGAAAGAGGAGCATTATTGCCCACTTTCGAGTCTACAAAAGGACGTTTTAAAACGTCTTCAAAAATCTCTTCAATAATGAAAACGCAAGTGATAGCCGTAGAACCCTCAATAAAAGTAATCAGGGTTGCAAAACTAATGGTTTCAAAAGACATTGGAAGGGTTCTAGTGACGGATGAAAACGGCAAATTGATTGGTATAGTTGATCGGGAAGACGTTGCCAGACTGATTGTTAAATGAAGGGGAAAATAATTGAGTAGAGAAAGTTTTAGAAGAACATTAAGGGGAAGAGGTCCGCTCTCTTTAAAGGTTCATCCTTCAAAGAAACGTGAAGGCGAAATCCTTCAAGTCGCAAAAAGCCCGGTTGTCACAATGGCTTCTACCACTCCAATTTATGATGCAATTCAAATCATGGTTAAAGAAGGGTTCCGCCGCATACCAATAGCAAACCCCGGAACAAAAGTTCTTGAAGGGATCATAACAGCTACAGATATTGTTAATTACCTTGGCGGCGGGAAGAAATTCGAAATAATTCAGCAAAAATTCGGTGGGAACTTTTTCAAAGCCATAAACGAGCCTGTAAGGCTCATAATGACCAAAAACGTTGTTTCGGTAAAAACCTCTGCGAAAATGAGCGACGCAATAGAATTAATGAAGGAGAAAAATCTTGGCGGTTTGCCGGTTCTTGACGAAGAAAACCATGTAAGAGCAATAATTACAGAGCGAGACATTGCAAACTTACTTGCCAACAAAATAAGCGGTGTGAAAGTTGCTCAGTTAATGTCAGAAAAAGTGGTCACAGCATTACCTAAGGTAACAATTTTTGAAGCTGAAAAAACAATGACAACACAAGGATTCAGAAGACTGCCAATAATTTCTGACGGGAAAGTGATGGGCATAATAACAACCATGGACATCATACGCTTTTTCGGCTCCGGAAAAGTATTCACATATCTAAGGTCTGGAACAATAATACAAGTTTTAAACACACCAGCACTTGAAATAGCAACAAAAGAGGTTTCAATCATCGACCCAGACGCAGACGTCGGTCAAGCAGCAAAAATAATGCGAGAGAAAAACATAGGAGCCATACCAGTTGTTAAAAACGAAAAACTCGTGGGCATAATAACGGAGAGAGACTTCTTCAAAGTAATAGAATAAATTTTTATCGAAACCTTCCATCTTATTCCAAATACAAGAGAGCGGCCAACTTGATTGTTGATCTAGTCCTAACCAACGCGAAGGCGTACACAAACAAACATGTAATGGACTGCAGTCTGGCAATCAATCACAGCAAGATCTTCAAAATAGGCAAAGAACCAATTATGCCTAAAGCAGAGACAAGAATTAATTTAAAAAATCTATTAGTTTTGCCAGGTTTGATAGATGCGCATGTGCATCTTCGAGATGAAGGAAAAGCGTACAAAGAGGATTTCTACAGTGGGACAGCTGCTGCAGCAGCAGGTGGAATAACAACAGTTTTAGATATGCCCAACAATGACCCGGTAACGATGAGCGTTGAAACTCTGAAAAATCGAATGAAACTTGCTGAAGGAAAAGTTTTGGTTAATGTTGGCTTTTACTCTGAATTTCCAAGAAGCATGAAAGAAATAAGGGAAATAGTTGAGGAAGGCGCTGTGGCTTTTAAGCTTTTTATGGTTGAACAAGTTGGCGGGTTAAACATCGACGTTGACCACGCTCTCTTGGAGGCATTCAGAATAGTAAGCGGATTGAAGGTTCCAGTGGCTGTTCACGCGGAAGACAAAACTTCGCTGAAAAAAGCTGAAGAAGAGATCAGGCGCCCTAAACGCAACGATATCGAAGCTTTTCTTAAAGCGCATTCAGAAAGCGTCGAAGTGAAAGCTATTAAACGTTTGTTGAACATCGTCAAACAAGCCAATACACACGTACATTTTTGTCACATAAGCACAGAAAATGGCTTAAAAGTAATAATTGATGGAAAAAAATCTGGAATGCCGATAACTTGTGAAACAACACCACATCATCTATTATTGTCGGTTAAGGATCTAAGGAGAAAAGGAACTTTGGCTTTAACGATGCCGCCAATTCGAGAAGAACATCATGCCGAGGCACTCTGGAACGGCGTCTTTAACGGTTGGATTGACATTCTAGGTTCAGACCACGCACCCCACACTTTAGAGGAGAAGAAAGCGAAGGTTGTTTGGGATGTTAAGGTTGGCGTACCAGGTTTAGAAACAACTCTTCCATTATTGCTTAAGGAAGTGAATGGTGGAAGATTAACAATAGGCGATATAGTCAAGTTAATGGCGGAGAAGCCCGCTGAAATTTTTAACCTGAAAGGTAGAGACAGCTTAAAAGAGGGGAACAACGCCGATTTAGTGGTTGTGGATTTAAACAGAAAATATAGGGTTGACGCATCAAAGTTTCATTCAAAGGCTAAGTATTCCCCGTTTGACGGATGGAATGTGGAAGGAAAGCCTGTTAAGACTTTTGTTGGCGGTCAACTGATTATGGATGAAGGAGAGATAGTTGCAGAGGCAGGAAGCGGCGAAATAATTGGGAGAGGCTAAACCCTTGAAGTTTGTTGTTGATGGAATGCTTGGAAAATTGACACGGTGGCTTCGCATGTTAGGGCATAACGTGAAATATTCAGACAGACTTAACGACGACCAACTGATCATGATAGCTAAAAAGGAAGGAAGAGTCTTGCTTACGAGAGATTTGGAGCTTTATCAACAGGCTACATCGAAGGGGGTTGAAACCTTCTATTTGAATGGAAAAACAGAAGCAGAAAGGCTCGCACAACTTGCACAGAGATTTAACATCAAACTGGACATAGACATGCTGACATCAAGATGCCCAAAATGTAACACCAGAGTAAAACCAATCTCTAAAGAAAAGATAGCTGACAAAGTTGAGAAAAGCACATTTGCCTACTACAATGAGTTTTGGGAATGCCAAAAATGTGGACAAATCTACTGGCATGGAGCTCACTGGGTAAGAATTAGAAAAACACTTGAAACAGCAAAAGAAACCCTAGAGAAACTTCGAAGCAAGAAATAGACTGCCAGCTTTGTGTATTCGCGGGTTTAATAAGAAAAAGAGGAAAGCAGAGTTTATGGAGTGTTGCCGTTTGAACTTTTAAAAGCCTTATTTTTCTTCAATAAGCCATTTCAGCGGAATATCTTGGTAGGTGCTGTCGGGTAACGTTCGTCTGATGGTCATCGGCAGGATGCTTGCCTCAAGTTCTTTTAATGCTATGTCTATTGGGCTTGAAAAGCCTTCCGAAACCTCGACAAGTATGGGTGCTCCCATGGATATTTGGAGAGCCCTGGCTCCCACTATTCTTGCCTTTTCGAAGCGTGTGATTTTTGGGGGACCTATTGAAATCTTTTCTTTTTCAGGCGTATTCTAATACTCCTCAGCGCCTGGATACCCAGCACCAGGAGGTCTGCCTGGGGGTGTTGGAGGAGCTTTCATTTTTCCGGCAGCGATTACGTCGTCGATTTTCAGTATCATTGAAGCGGCTTCTGTTGCTGATTTGATTATTTGTTTTTTGACGGCTAGGGGTTCGAAGACTCCTGCCTCGGTCATGTCTTGAACCTTTCCCGAGTGAACCTCTATTCCCGTCCATGTTTCACCCTTTTCGTGTCTTGCCCTCAGCTCGGATAGTATGTCGATTGGGTCTAAGCCAGCATTTTCAGTTAACGTTAGTGGAACGGCTTCGAGGGCTTCTGCAAAGCTTTTT
This sequence comes from uncultured Candidatus Bathyarchaeia archaeon, assembly GCA_964535965.1. Classification (GTDB taxonomy): domain Archaea; phylum Thermoproteota; class Bathyarchaeia; order Bathyarchaeales; family Bathycorpusculaceae; genus CAZHWZ01. The sequence continues at coordinate 12,805 of CAZHWZ010000036.1, forward strand.
ACTGCAAGTTGTTCTCTCCCTGGAAGTGTTTCTGCATATTTCCTAAGCAAACGGGAAACTTCAAGTTCTGGAGAGCCGCCTCCAGCTACGATTTTCGGTTCCTCAACTACATCCCGAACTACGCAAAGAGCGTCGTGTAATGATCTCTCTGCTTCGGCTACTATGCGTTCCGTTCCACCCCTTATCAGGATTGTGACTGCGCGTGGGTGTTTGCATCCTTCCACAAAAGTCATTTTGTCATCGCCAATTTTGCGTTCTTCGACGATGTTTGCGTGACCTAGGTCTGCGGGGGTTATGGCGTCTAAGTTAGTTATTATTTTTCCTCCGGTAGCCTTCGCAAGCTTCTCCATGTCTGACTTTTTGATTCTTCGCGCTGCCAGTATTCCTTTCCTGGCTAGAAAATGTTGAGCCATGTCGTCTATGCCTTTCTCGCATAGGACAACGTTTGCAGCCGTTGCGGCTATCTTGTCAACCATTTCTCTTAGCATTCCTTCCTCTTGTTTGAGAAACGCTTCCATCTGTTCTGGGCTTTCGATGTTTATTTTTGCATCAAACTCTGTCTTTTCGATTTCTAGTGGACAGTCGAGTAATGCTATTTTGGCTTTTTCTACGCGTTTAGGCATCCCAGAATGAGCCACTTCCTTGTCCAAAACTACGCCCTGAATGAGCTTCGTGTCGCTTATTGATTCCCCTGGTTTCTTTTCAACTTTCACATCGTCCACATCTACCTTGTACTTGTTGCCTTCCTTTTCTGCAACTTCAAGAATTGCTTTAACTGCCAAGTCGGCTAAATATTCTCTGTGTTCAGCTACTAGTTTACTTGCCATGGAAGTCATTGCAACTTTTTCCGAGTATTCTTCAGTTTTGGCCCCTGTAGATATCGCTATTTTCTCCAAAGTTTCTAGTGCTTTTTCTGAGGCTTTCTTATACCCGTCAATTATTATTGTTGGGTGAACGTTTTTCTCAACTAATTCTTCAGCTTTGCTCAGCAATTCTCCTGCTAGGATTACGGCTGTTGTTGTCCCGTCACCGACCTCGTTGTCCTGGGTTTTTGCAACTTCAACCATCATTTTTGCGGCTGGATGCTGAATGTCCATCTCATCCAGTATCGTGCGTCCATCACTTGTTATTGTTACGTCGCCAAAGCTGTCAACAAGCATCTTATCCATGCCCTTTGGTCCTAGAGCACTCTTCACGGTTTCAGCAACTATTTTTGCAGCCATAATGTTTGCGTGCTGCGCTTCCTTTCCTCGGGCACGGCTTGAACCCTCTTTTAATATTAAAACTGGCACACCGCCAGCTTGTGCAGGTGTTGACAAATCTTAAACAACCTCCTTAATGCGTCACAAAAAGAAACAGCATTACAATATAAATTTTTCTAATGGGATAAGCATTCTTAAATAACTTTAACCATCGTTTTTAGACCTGTCCCTGTTAGGATTATTACAGTCTTATCCTCCCTTGAAATCTCCTTGTTCTTCAGCTGCTTCTTGTAGGCTGCGTAAGCTACAGCTGAGCTTGGTTCAACGAAGAAACCTTTCCCTGCAAGCTCCTTGAAAGCATCCAATATCTCATCTTCTTCAACCATAACGGCATCACCATATGCCCCTTTCAATTGTTTGATCATAAGCTCCAATAGAGGGGGATTTACGCTCACAAGAGCATCTGCAATAGAGGTTACAGTTTTAGGTGGAGCGTAAGGCAAGTCTTTGAATCTATGGTAAAGCGGCGAAACTTGCCGAGTTTGGCAAGCTACTATCTTTGGCATAGACGCTAGGATGTTAGATTTCACTAAATGCCTGAACCCATCCATCACACCTAAAAGCAGAGTTCCAGCAGAAACAGGCAAGTAAACGCGATCGGGAACACACCAACCAAATTGTTCAGCAATCTCGTAGGCGAGGCTTCTTATTCCATCCCTAAACAACGGATGCAATATATGCCCAACATAATACTTTCCTCTTTCAGTCTTTTGGGCCTCTTCCGAGACTTTGCTTCGACTGCCAGAAACCTTAACGACTTCTGCGCCATAAAATTTGATCTGGTTAAACTTAGGTCCAGAGACATTTCCAGGGACATAAATTTTCGCTTTCAATCCGGCACGGGCGGCATAGGCAGCGATGGAGGCTCCAGCATTACCAGAGGAATCTTCAGCGATGTAGCCTCCGGCTTTCTTGAGAGTCGTCTGCAAAGCTGAAATTAATACCGTGGAGCCTCTATCCTTAAAAGAGCCTGTAGGGTTCAAATTTTCAAGTTTAAAGTAAACATCGTCTGAAAGGTCAACTAAAGGCGTCCAGCCTTCACCCAAAGTTGTGATTTCCGTTTCTCTTACATATGGGAAAAATTGTGCATACCGCCAAACAGTATAGTCTTTTTTCCGAATTTTCTTAATTTCAAAGTTGAAGTGAAGTTGAATATCCAGTGGTTGACCGCAAAAAACACATTTGAAATTGAGCAAGCTTTCAGAAGAACGACCACAAGCTGGACATTTAATTTCATACTTCATCAAGACACCGATAACAACTCTAAGATTTAGAAATATTTGTTGTCATGGCTGTAAGCCCTTTTTATAGGCGTTTAAATTGGCTGCCACTGTTCTTTCAGGAACGCTTTCTCTGATGGCCTTTTCCATGGATTCTTCATTGACTATTTTGGTTATTTTCGTTAAAGCTCCAAGCATGATCATGTTGGCGTAAATGCTTCCTCCAAATGTTTTTTTAGCGGTTTCCATTGCCGGGACTTTGAATATCTTTGCTTCTGTCTTAGGGATTCGTTCCACGCTGCTGATGTCAACTATTAGCACTCCGTCTTCCTTCAAATGCCCTACATACTTTTCTAGTGATTCTTGATTCATCGCCACTAACACATCGCATTTTCTAACAGCTGGAAAACCTA
>CAZHWZ010000037.1:0-15414 GCA_964535965.1 uncultured Candidatus Bathyarchaeia archaeon
GAGTGTTAATCTGCCCCATAACCCCAACAGAAACATTGAAAGTGTTTCCTATGTCAATTAGAAGAAGTGATACCAAAACTGCCAATGGACTTGTAGCAAAGTAAGAGAAGACCAGCGAAGGGAGGAACAACCTTTCAACAGAACCCTTTTCCTCATCATCCAAATTCTACAACTCCATCCCATTCCATACCAGACTAAAGTTCAACCTATATATAAGGGGGTATATAACCTCAGACAGACCAGTTCACACCATAAATTTAAAGTATAATAGAGTTCCATCGCAGAAAACTAAAGCGGGTAAGCTTTGCATACTCCATGCCGCAAACCAAAAAAGCAAAGTAAGATTAAGCCTAGGCTCCAAACTTCTTAGTCTTGCCAATTAAGTTCATCAAAATGAGCATCAAATCCATGCCCCTTATTCTGCTTAAACCGCCCCTAGAACAGGCTCTCTCATTAAACTCTTCAACATCATCACGGCGAACATACGGGCCAGTTATTGCCACTGGAACAGGGTCTCCTTCATGACCCCGCGTGACGCAAGATGTTGTATGGTCAGCGGTTACAGCCAAATAGGTAGAGCCCAAATCAATGTTGCCAAGCATATAGCCGAGCATACGGTCAATTTTTTCAATCAACTCAATCTTCTGTCTAATATTTCCGTCGTGGCTTGCAACATCTGTTGCCTTTACATGTAAGAGCACGAAATCATTTGCTATTGAAGCTTGAACCGCTGCTTTGGCTTTTGCCATAAAATCTGTTAGAGGCGTTCCAGTGGCGCCTTTAACATTCACCAATTTCATCCCCGCAACTCTGCACGCACCTCTAATCAGCGGTGTAGCAGCTATACATGCAGCGCTTATGCCATACAATTCTGAAAAGGGCTTTATAGCTGGAATCGTACCCGCGCCTCTAAACAGAATGATGTTTGCTGGCGGCAGTCTTCGTTTAACTCTTTCCTTGTTAACTGGATGTACCTTCAAAACTTTATGGAACTTATCCATAAGCTCATTGAGGATTTTGGCGGTTTGCTTTGTTGCAGGACTACCATCCAACGGTTTTATCTCCAAAACCTTTTTTCCTGCTTTCCCAGGGTCCGAATCATTAACAGCGGTTGAGAGATTTAATCCACGGATAATAAGGACTGCACGATGCTGAACCGTGTTTCTGAACAAAAATTTGGCTGGTGGCTCCTCTAACTCGACTTTTTGAATGCTTTCAGCCAGCCTAGCTGCATCCTCAGTTGCGATTCTGCCAGCACGCCTATCCAAAACAACAAGGTTTTCATCTACCGCTGCAAAGTTACACCTAAAGGCAACATCACCTGGCAAAACTTCCACACCTGAGCCTATGGCCTCTAAGGCACCCCTTCCAGAGTAAACCTTTAAGGCATCATAGCCAAGCAAGGCTAATGTAGCGGTATCGCTTCCAGGAGGCGTTCCAGGCGATATGACGTCCATTATACCGCAGATTCCCGTCTTTGCTATTTGGTTTAATGAAGGTTTGTGGGCTACTTCCAATGGCGTTTTCCAGTCTAACTCTTCTATTGGCCTGTCAGCCATTCCATCTCCAACAACTAAAATCGCCTTCAATCTCAATTCACGCCATTTTAATCGACGAGACACATTCAAGTTTAGATTATGGGCAGTTAAAATACTTGTGCATTTTATCGGTTTGACTTAACACAGAAACATGGCAAGAAAACATTTAATAATTTCTTTTTGCATTCTCATGTGAAGTGATCTGAATGGGCGATTTAGTTCCACATTGCTAAATTTTTCCCGCACTTAGCCGACATTAGGATCAATTTTGCACTAGAATTATATTCAGCCAGCATTAAACAAAGGGAGAGATAGAAATGTCGGACATTGGAGTCACTGTCAAAAAAGCCGAAGATTTTCCTGAATGGTATACGCAGGTAATCTTAAAGTCGGGACTAGCAGACTATGCTCCCATAAAGGGCTGCATGATTTTCCGAGAGCACTCATACGCCATTTGGGAGAAAATCCAAGAAACCTTCGACAAAAAAATAAAAGCCACAGGACACAAAAACGTCTACTTCCCGCTTTTCATACCTGAAAGTTTCTTGAAAAAAGAGGCTGAACATTTCGCAGGATTTGTCCCAGAAGTTGCATGGATAACAATCGGCGGGGACACCCCACTAGAGGAAAAACTTGCCATAAGACCAACATCCGAAACAATAATCTACGCAACATACGCGAAGTGGATTAGAAGCTGGAGAGACCTACCGATAAAGCTGAACCAATGGTGCAGCGTAGTAAGGTGGGAGACAAAGGCAACAAGACTCTTCCTAAGAACAAGGGAATTCCTCTGGCAGGAAGGACACACTGCCCACGCAACAAAGGAAGAGGCAGACCAAGAAGTAATGGAAATCCTAAACATATACAAGGATTTGATGGAAAACTATTTGGCGATTCCAGTGCTTGCCGGAGTGAAAACAGAGAACGAGAAATTCGCAGGAGCCCTCTACACAACAACCCTGGAAGCAATGATGCCAGATGGAAAAGCACTACAAATGGGAACATCGCACAATCTAGGTCAAAATTTCTCAAAGGTCTTCCACATCAAATTCATCGGAGAAGACGAAAAGGAACATTATGCTTGGCAAACATCCTGGGGGTTTTCCACAAGGATAATAGGCGCTGTTGTAATGGTTCACGGCGATGACAAAGGTTTAGTGTTGCCTCCAAAAATCGCCCCAGTGCAAGTTGTTATAGTTCCCATACCCTACAAGGACGTCGATGTAAGCTCAATATTGGCAAAGGCTAAGGAACTCTTCGAAAAGTTGCATAAGTCTGGAATGGCGGTTGTTCTCGACGACAGAGCAGAGTATACTCCAGGCTGGAAATTCAACGAGTGGGAACTAAAGGGTGTGCCAATAAGGATAGAAATTGGTCCAAGGGATGTAAAAAGAAATCAGGTAACATTAGCCAGACGAGACACTTTCGAGAAAATCACAGTGAAAGAGACAGAAATAGTGGATGCTATAGCAAAACTTCTTGAAGACATCCAGAACAAACTTTTCGCCAAAGCCAAAAAATTCTTAGAAGAAAAAACTACCACGGTGAAAACCTACGGCGAATTCAAGAAAACTTTGAAGAATAGAGGCGGGTTCATTAGAGCTTCTTGGTGTTCCAATCCCGCATGTGAAGAAAAGATAAAGGAAGAAACTGGAGCAACAATTAGGCTAATACCTTTCGAGAAGGAAAAGCCGTTTTCAAAATGCATATACTGCAGTGGTGAAGCAAAGGAAGTCGTTTACTTCGCCAGAGCATATTAACCAATCCAACACTTTCACCACTTTTCTTCGAAAAATATTTCAGGCCAGAAATGAAATCTTAACGCAATGAACAAAATAATCATACATTCTGCAAAAGAAAATGAAATTCCGCAGATTGCAGAAATGATTTATCAATGGTCACATTGGCAACGTGAAAGAATTAATTCAATAAGAGAGGCAATAGATGAAAAGAATCAGGAGGTTCTTGTAGCAGAGTTAAATGGAAAAATTGTCGGAGTTCTGCAGCAACTATTTTTCCAAGATATTCTACATGGAAGCTACAACTGTCATATACTTTTTTTATTAGTAGATAAAAAACACCGTGGAAAGAAGATTGGTTCTAAACTTCTAAACAGAGCCGTTGAGAACGCCAGAAAGAGAGGAGCTGTGGAAATGCACGTTGACACAATATACAAAAGAGCCGAGAAATTTTATCGGAAGCACGGTTTTAAAGATGACGGTGTTATGTTGGAGCTTTCCCTCTAGCTTTTAAGGAAAAATATTCATTCGTATAGTTTTACGCGCTTTTTGAGTTGTTTACCAACGTCTCCTAATCCTAGCTTGTTCAGCGTTGTTTTTGTTGGTATTCCCCGCTGGTCCCAGCCTCTTCTCTCGTAATACTTCTGCAACATAACATCATATTTTGCTCTATCAAGCTTCGCGCCTTTAAACGCGCCCTTGGTCAACGGTTCTTCAAACCATCTTGCAGGCGGAACATCCATTTCCCTGCCCCATTCCTTGCCATATTCACGTATCCAGAAGGCACGAATCAAGTTGAATACCCTATCAGCAATCACGTTCAAGTCATCCCAAGTCATCTGGAAGCCTGTTGCTGCATACAAAAACTTCGGATACCACTCAAGCTCAAAGCCAACCTCAACCCACGGAAGCCTACAGGTCGTCAAACACTCAAAAACGCCGCCACGAATACGTTGCAACTCAATGACTTTATCAACTTTCTCCTCACCATAGCTTTCCCTTCCAAACTTAACTTCCCAAGAGATAACCCAAGCATCCTTATGATGCGCCCCGGCAAGGCTAGTGCCATAAGATAAAGCCATGGCAGGAGCCGCGTGACAATCATAAGCCGAAATTTCCAGTCCCTTCACGTGCATGGCCCAACGGTTTGAACCTTTACCAATTTTTTCAGTTGCAAAGCGAACTCCCTCAGCGAGAATGCCACCTAAACCACGTTTATGAGCGATGTCTTCGATCAAGTCCCTGACCGCCTCATAATCACCCCAAGAAAACTTGTTATTAATGAGCTTCTTCTCCGAAGCTTCTATCGCGAAGCCAATAACATTGCCTAAAGAGATTGTGTCTAAGCCAAGTTCGTCGGCGATCCTATTGAGGGTGGCAACCTTTTTTAAATCGCCTAATCCTATGTTTGAGCCTAGCATAGCAACATTCTCATAATCAAGTTCTGATTCTTTTTTATCAGCGTCTTTAACAACATTGCCGCAAGTCATGTTACATTGTGGACATCCACGCTGGGAAGCCTTAATCTTCTCCATGGCGAATCCGCCTATAGCTTCAGCCTCTTCGAAGACTCCCTCGCTGTAATTACGCGTTGGGAGAACACTGTTTTCTTGGCTCCACTCGATGGTCGACATCGTGCCCTGCCGCTTCCAAAAAGCGTAGTTTGGCTTGGTTAAAATCTCTCTGTAGGTTTCAACGCCCAACTCCTTCAATTCCTTTGGATGAGCAGCAGACAAATCGCCATAACCAACTATGACGACAGCCTTCAAATTTTTAGAGCCCATAACTGCTCCTATCCCTGGTCTGCCGCCAGCTCTTCCCTCCTGAGAAACAACATTAGCGAACTTTACGAGGTTTTCTCCAGCTTGACCTATAGAGAGAACGCCAGCTGTTAGTCCATAAAATTTTCTAAGTCTGCCTTCAGCTTCGAAAGAATTTAAGCCCCACAAGTCTTCAGCATTAACAAACTCTATTTGCCGATCTTGGATCAGCAGAACACTTGGTTTTTCAGCTTTGCCTTCTACAACTATGGCGTCATAGCCAGCCTTACGCATCTGAACAGCAGCATTGGTTCCAACATTTCCGTCTCCATAACCGCCAGTCAAGGGACTCTTAGCTGCCACGACAAGTTTACCACTACTCGGGAGGGCAAAACCCGTTAAGGGACCAGCAGCGAAAACGAGCTTGTTCTCAGGCGACAACGGATCTGTTCCGGGTTTCAACTCACCCCAGAGAATTCTAGCCGCAAAGCCTCTTCCTCCAAGAAAGCCTTTAGCCATCTCAGCCTCATATTCTTGCACAACAGCTCTGCCTTTATCCAAGTTTACTCGCAATAACTTGCCATTCCAGCCGTACACAGTTATCCATCCTTCTCGGAAGAATTGAATATTGTGTGTTTATACGCTTAATAAATCTGATTATTAATTTTCCCCGTTCTACGCATTTTAAATTTCAAATCCAAACTTTAAGCTCGTTGATGCATAAATCACCGGATGCGGTGAAAGATTTAATAATCGTCAAAAGAAATCTAACTCGAAGCAAAAAGGGGAATGAAGCATTTTGAACAAAAATAGACCTAAAGTAGCAATCATTGGAGCTGGCAAAATGGGTGAAGCCATAATTTCAGGACTTCTCAAGTCAGGTGAGTACGAATCACAAGACATACAAGCCTTCGAAATCATCGAGAGCCAAAGCAAGTATATCAGCCAAAAATATGGCGTGAAATGCGCAGATAATGCAAAGAAGGCCGCGTCTTTCGCGGACATAACGATAATAGCTGTAAAACCCGGAGATGTAAAAAAAGCCTTAGAACAAATCGAACCCGCGACAAAACCGGGAAAAATAATCGTGTCAATTGCTGCTGGCGTCACATTGGAATTTCTCAGAAAACATTTGCCTGGGGATATCCCGGTTGTTAGGGTAATGCCCAACCTCGCATGCCTAGTCAGAGAAGCTATGATTGTGGTATGCCCGTCTGAAAACACAAAAAAAGAAGAACTTAAAATGGTAATGGATACGCTTTCACTTTTAGGACGCGTCATAACGCTAGACGAGAAATACTTGAATTTGGCAACAGGCTTGGTTGGAAGCGGACCAGCATACATATACTTAATCATAGAAGCCTTAGCCGACGCTGGCGTAAGGTTAGGCTTGCCAAAAGATATCTCCATACTGCTCGCTGCACAGACAACTCTCGGCGCAGCGAAAATGGTTGTCGAAACCAAGGAGCACCCGGCAAAACTTAAGGATATGGTCACAACACCTGCTGGCACAACAATTGAGGGACTCCTAGCGCTTGAGGAAGGCAAACTGAGAGCGATAATGATCGAGGCTGTAACAAAGGCAGCTCAAAGAGCAAGGGAACTCCAGCCAGCTTAGAAACCGCTGAAATGTTTATTTACTCCAAAAAATATTGAATCACAACCTAAAATTTCGTAGCATCCTGGGAGGAATATAAACGCCTAAGAATACAAAAGCAATCTCAACTCTATGGCTCATTGTGTTAATGTTAGTTTCCTTCACACTTGGTTCCATTGTATCGTATTTGTGGGTTATGGGAATCTACTATAAAATGCCGGAAAACGCTACACTGCTTGTGGTCACTAACGCAGAATTTGCAGTTGACAACGCAACGTACTTTAATGTAACAATTCTTAATCCATCAAACTCTGTTTCAGATGCAAACATAACAGCCATACACCTAAGCGTCGAAGGAAAAAATGAAACATACGATATAACAGATGTAGAAGTGTATGGAGTAACAGGCTCAGAACCTATAGATTTTCCCTATACAATTCGAAAAGGAACAGAACCAATTTTTAAATGTAATAAGAATTGGAGCAACTTTGCTGGAGAAACCGTAAGGATAGAACCCGCAGCAGCCAATGCCTCCACAAGAAGTTATTCATATTCCACACCAAACGTGAAGTTAAATGTAAAACCCAACTTTGATGAACAAATCTTTCAAAGCATAGAATATTTCAATTTAACAATAGAGAACTGGCAGGCTAAGCCCACAATAAATCTTACAATTTCAGAGATAATTGTTAATGATTCACCTGTGAATACTACTCAACCACTTCCATATGTCTTGTCACCCAACCAAACAGAGATATTCCGATGTGAGCGAAATTGGGAGGACTTAATGGGAGTTAATGTTACAATAACTGTAAAAACATTGGAAGGCTACGAATCAGTCTATGTAACAAACGAACTCCCAGGCGCCATTCTTTTCGTGGATGAAATCAACTTTGACTATGCAGATACAGCCTATTTCAATCTAACTCTCAGCAGTTCAGAGTATTCAACCGCAACTGCAATAATAAATAAAGTGAACCTAACATTAGCAGATGGAACAACGATGACGCTCAACACAACCCCTCCATTGCATATTATACCAATACCCATTCCGCCAAACCAATCATCAACTATCAAGTGTCTGGGTTGGGACTGGAATATGTCTCGTAACGAAACAATCACGGTTACGGTTTACACTGAGCAGGGCTTCACCGCACCCAGCAAAACCGTAACAACACCTCCCGCCATTGTTTGGAATATAACCGATGTCAAGTTTGATTTAGATGACATAGAACACTTTACGCTGAATGTGACAAACATGCCATGCTCTCTTAACGCGGTTAATGCCACAAAGATAGAGTTCAATCAGAATTCGACAGACATGAATCCTACATTAATAGCCGCGGGCGAACAAGCGACTTTTAATTGTGGATTTAACTGGTCAAGCTTCGCCGGACAAGACATCACAATTACAGTTCACGTCACGTATGACGAAAATGAATCATCGATTTCATATGCTCTAAAGTTACCGTATCTTAAAATAAGGAATGTATCATTTTTCAATTTCCCGCTTGGAAACCCCTATGCAAACGTTACAATCTATAACAGCGAGTTTTCCAAAATTAACGCAAACATAACAAGGATGTTTATCCAAACCGATAATGAAACATCACCTATTGATGGAACAATAACGAGCCCGAGGATAAGCTCAGAAGGATATCAGCTCGTCATAGGGGCAGAAGTGACGATAGTTTGTCCATGGGACTGGAGTCCGTACTTTGGTAAATATGTAACAGTTATCGTGCAGACCGCTGATGGATACCAAGTGTCAATGGCATTGAAAGTTGAATAACCCTTCCACAATCTTTATTTTTCCCTCAGACAAAGCCTAAGCTCTAGAAAGTGATAACTTTGACCACCGTAAAGGTCACTGAAAGAGTACGCACCATAGAATATGCTATCCGCGACGTTATTGTCTATGCAAAGCAGCTTGCGAAAACTGGCAAAAAAATTTATTATCTCAATCTAGGAGACCCTGTGGCATTCGATTTTGACACACCGCTACATGTTAAGCAAGCCTTAGTTAAAGCTGTTGAAGAAGGAGCAAACGCTTACTCACCCTCTGAAGGATTGCCGGAGCTTAGACAAGCCATAAGCCAGAAGGAAAAAAGAGTTAACAGCGTTGATGTTTCTGCTGACGATGTGATCGTCACCTCGGGGATTTCTGAAGGCATCCAGATGGTTATGGCTGCACTCATTGATGTTGGTAGTGAGATTCTTCTTCCGGGACCAACTTACCCGCCATACATTTCCTATGCAAAGTTGTTCGGCGGAAAACCGATTACATACGAGACTGCTGAGGAAAGCGGTTGGCAACCGAATATTGATAATTTAAGAAGCAAAATTTCAGACAAAACTCGAGGAATCGCAATTATCAATCCGAACAATCCTTGCGGTGCACTTTACGAAGAGAAAGTTGTAAGGCAGATATTAGACATGGCAGGCGAGTACGGCATCCCAGTTTTGTCGGATGAAATCTACGACCAGATAATATACGAGAAAAAGTTTGTTAGCACCGCTAAATTGGCCAAGGATGTCCCGGTAATAGGGTTAAATGGCTTTTCAAAAGCATATTTAATGACTGGGTGGAGACTCGGCTACGTATATTTCCGTGACCAAAAAGGTCGACTGCAAGAGTTAAAGCAATGCATCGAAAAAGAAGCAAGGATAAGGCTATGCGCAAACACCCCGGTCCAGAAAGCCGGAGTGATGGCTCTAAATGGTCCACAAGACCACATAAAGGATATGGTTGAAAAGCTTAGGCGGAGAAGAGACTATACATGGAAAAGGCTGAATGAAATTAAGGGGATAAGCTGCACAAAACCTGAAGGAGCATTTTATGTATTTCCAAAAATTCATGCGGTAGGGTCGAAGTGGAAAACAGACATGGAATTCGTTTTAGATCTCTTGAAGGAAACCGGCGTGCTTCTAGTACATGGGTCCGGATTTGACCCTGCTTATGGTGCGGGACACATTAGAGGAGTTTTCCTTCCACCCATTGAAACGCTTGAACAGGCTCTTAACGAAGTTAAGCGTTTCATGGAGAATAACAGATAGTCAAATGCGGTCGACTCTGCATCATCTATACCACGGATGCAAGTAGTTGGAAGGCTTTCTCCTCTATTTCCGCACATTCCGTTATTTTCAGTTGGGCCTTAACCAAAATGTCTTTAACATTATCTTGCTGTGCTTCACTCGCTACGAGAAGAATCCTTGCTATCTCTGTCCAGATGTCAGCCGATTTCATCATCAAATCGCGTGCTTCTCTCAGAATTTTTGCGCGAAGCACACCGTAAGCCTCTTTTAAGAAACGAGAGTACATTCTTCTAAAGAGACCACCTCCTGTGCCAGCTTCTTCTATAAAAGCGTAGTCGAGAAAAAGATTCAGCTTGAGCATTGGGATTTGGGCCTTAAATTGAATAGGGTCGTAGACTGTGCCCCGTATGATGTCAGGCCATTTGACAACTTGATTCGCGAAATGTCTTATTCCCTTTATGCCCAAATTCTTGATTGGAGGGTTCAGAAAACGCTCTGCATTGGTTTTTATGGCTGTTTTGATGGCTTTCTCCAACGGTATCAAATCCTTTGGAAAGGCAAAGGTGGCCCAAGCGTTTCTGGGAGGAAATGGTTTAAACGTGGAGCTTCGCGCTTCTTCCAAGTTCTCAAGAGAGGTGGCGAAAAGTCCGTCTTCCCTCCGCTTTACCTCAATCTTTTTGTTACGGACGTCTGTGACATAGGCCTCTCCTCTCTCTTCGTCATATCCAGCAAGAACGATCGCGTGACCACCGAAGTGACCCGTCTTACCTCTCCAGTAGTCGAGGTAGAACATGTCAACCTGAAGCATCACAGGAACATCGTTATCGATCAGCTCCTTGACAGCTTGCCACGCCTTTTTCGCGCTTGTCGTGGTTTTCTTCTCCCATTTAATCCCGAGTATCCGACATATGTCTTCTATTCCTTTGCTACCCAGTCCACCGACGAATATTGGAGGCACGGCTCCTTTCGTGGGCCAATAAACAAAGCCCAAGCCGCAATTTAACCCGAAAACCATGTCCTCGCTAAACTTGTGACCATGAAACTCAAAAACATCTCTAAGTGATGTGGACCCGCAATGAACACCTGGTCTGTGGACAAACCCTTTAACCATTTTTCTCATAATCTCACTATTTTTGGATAATCATTAATAGCTTGTCTAGTGTGTGCGTTTTCTACTTTCTTTGACAGCGCTCGATCGCGCTCTCAAGATTGATCCAAGCTTCTTTAGGATGACACGCGTTTGGAGACTTATCTCCAAATTTTACTGGTAAATGGATGTTCCCTCTTGTGGGTTCCGAACTAGCTTTAAGAATTCTTCTATCAATCCTTTAGTTATTGAACCGGGGGTTCCATCGCCTATTTGCCTTTTGTTTATCTCTCTTACAGGCACTATTTCAGCAGCTGTTCCCGTGAAGAAAACTTCATCTGCATTAAACAATTCATAGGGTGTTATGTTCTTTTCTATAACTTCGTATCCTAACTTTCGGGCAAGTTTTATGACCGCACCCGCGGTTATTCCAGGCAATGCGCCCGTATAGCTTGGCGGGGTGAATAACCTTCCGCTTTTCACTATGAATATGTTTTCTGCTGCCCCTTCGCATACGAAGCCATTCTTGTCTAGGCATATTGCTTCGTCAACGCTGTTTATGTTTGCTTCAATTTTTGCCATTATGCTGTTGAGGTAGTTGAGGGACTTTATCTCGTGGGTTGTTGCGTCCACAGGGTCTCTTTTAACCCACGAGAGCATAGCTGTAACGCCTTTTTCCTTAGCCTCGCTTTTGTGTAATTTTATCGTGTCTGTTATCACAATTATTGTCGGTTTTATACACTTCCTAGGGTCCACCCCAAGGTCTCCCATGCCTCTTGTGACTACTAGGCGAATGTATGCGTCTTTCAAGTTGTTTTTCCGCAGAGTTTCCAGCACTATTTGTATCATCTCTTCCTTTTTTAATGGGATTTGCAGCATTATCGTGTGGGCTGAACGGTAAAGTCTGTCAATATGCTCTTTCAGTTTGAAAACCACGCTGTTGTAGGCGCGAATCCCTTCAAAGATGCCGTCTCCGTATAGGAGCCCGTGGTCATAAACCGAGACTTTTGCCTGCGATTTTGGATAATATTCCCCGTCTATGTAGACAAGAAGTTCTTTTTCCAATGGTTTTATCCCTCAAACTAGAGAGATTAGTTTATTCAATTAAGGTTTGATATATTTTTTGCAAAAATTCGGTTGTTTTTACCATTGTTAGCCGTAGAATTGTGGTCTTTTTGTAAGGTGTTTTGGTAGGGGAAGCGGCTTGAAGGGCTTACCTTTTACTGTTTCTTCAATCTCGCTTACAAGTTCCTCAAGTTTCATTTTGCGTATTTCTCTAGCTTTTCTATCCCTTACTGCAAGAACACCAGATTCAACTTCCTTTTGTCCCACAACAATGATGTAAGGAACCCATTCCATTTCTGCCTCCCGAATTCTCTTCTGTAAGGTTAATGCTCGATCGTCAATATCTATACGTATGCAATTGGCCTCTATTTCCCCAGCCAGTTTTTCCGAAGGTTCAAGGAATTTGTCTGACATTGGGATTATGCGCGCTTGTGATGGTGAGAGCCACAATGGAAGCATTGGCGGTTTGCCGCTTTGTTGTTCTTTGTAAGCTTTTTCCAATAGCGCGTATACACATCTTTCAATTGCCCCACTTGGGGAACAGTGCAAAATTAGTGGATAATGTCTTTCGCCCTTTTCATCAACATAGGTTATGTCGTATCTTTTTGCGTTTTCAACGTCTATTTGGTCTGTTGAGAGGGCTGCAGCCTTATCCTGATTGTCCACTAAATTGAAGTCCCATTTCAGCCTAAAATAGAAAAAGGGTTCCTTCCACATCTCAACTAAGACAGGTCTGCCAAAGATTTTTGCTAAATAAGCTATGAACTCTCTGTTTTCTTCGTAGAAGTCGTTTGTGAAACGTATTGCTCCCTCATAGTCATCTTTTGATAATCCTATTCCTTCCAAGATTTGTATGCATAGCTTGAATCTTGTTACAAACTCTTTTTTGGCCTGTTCGAGGTCTGTGCAGAAGGCGTGGCAGTCTGGCATTGTGAAGGCTCTTAGGCGTCTTAAACCAACAACTTCGCCGCTTTTTTCCCGCCTGAAACTGTAGTGGGTTAATTCGTAAATTTTCAGTGGCATGTGCTTATAGGAGAACTGGGCATCATGAACTATCAGGAACTGTCCGAAGCATGCGGCAAAGCGCAGAAAAAGTTCCTTATCCTCTGATTTTAGCAGGTATTGCCTCGCTGGGAAACGATTTATGTAGTCTGCTAGGCTTGGGTGTTGAAAATCATACATAACTGGAGTTTCAACTTCCATGGCGCCGTACTCTATAATTTTGGCTGTGACAAACTCTTCAAGCAAAGATTTGATCAGCCGACCTTTCGGATACCAACGGATGTTTCCAGGGTCGCTTCCAAGTTCATAATCGGCTATTTCTAGTCTCTTCATTAAAGGCACATGCGGCGGCATTTGTTGGCTTGCCCTTACCTTTGTTATTTCATATTTTGCGAATCTTTCGAGGTTTTCGTTTCCTTTGAAATTGAATTCTTTGACTGGAACTAATTTTCCGTCTTGTTGAAGAATGTACCAGAGTGACTCCAGTTTTTCCTCGGCTTTCACAGCTTCAGAAACCTTTTCCTCTTTTTTCTCCTTTATTTCGGCTGACAGGATTACGCGGGATTGTTCTGCGAGCGGATGCCCTTTTATTGATATTGTGAATTGTTTGTTCCAGCCGAATGGAGCACGGTATGTTTCTATGCCTTTCTCCTTTGCGTGGGCTTCCATGGCTTTGACTGTTTTTAGTGCGTCTGTCGGCTTCGCCAGGTTACTGCTCAAGTGTGCGTAGGGATAGATTAAAATTCGGTTCACCTTCAGCTTTTCGAGGAAGGCGGAAACTTCGTCTATGGCTTTTTTGGCTACCGTTATATCATCGCCTTCCTCAACCGCCGTGAACAACACGACGATTTCTTCTAGTCGCACTTCTTTCTTTTCGGCTTCTTCAGCCATGGCTATTTCTTTTTGGATAGGTTTGTACTCGATGAAGTTTGAGTGTAACTGTAATATTCGCATGGAACACCGCCTCTTGTTTAGCCTTTATATCGCCACTTCTCAAGCATCTTCTCTTTTTTCGTCTTCTTCTTATACTCTTTATAATGTTCCTTGCATAGATAGGCACGCCTTTCGCCGCCAACGTTTAACCCAGCGGACTTAACCATTTCACTTGAAAGCGAACGGATGGCATCTCCGCCGCAGCCGGATACGCTACACTTTACCCCTTTGCCAACACGTCCCAAGTGTTAACGCCTCTCAAATGCATGTGCTTTAACGCAATAGAATACACTTCATCCCTTAATTTCTTTTTCATAAAGCAAACGCGCTCTTCTGTATACTTCTACCTTCTCGCCTAAAAATGTGGGGCCAACAGCCTCCACAACAAGCGAAGCAACCGCCGAACCAACACATGCACACCGCAGAGCATCTTCACCACGAACATATTCAGCTAGAAAACCACCAATAAAAACGTCTCCAGCTCCTGTTGGGTCAACGACCTTCACAGACCTGTAAGCCGGAATGTTATATAGGGTTTCTTCCATGGAAAGCACTGCACCCTCCATCCCTGAGGTGACAATGACTAATTCAACGCCGTAGTTATGAACAGCCTTTACGGCTGAACTAAGGTCTGATAGGCCTGTCACAGCTTTAATTTCTTCTGAGGATGACTTGTAAATGTTAACGAGTTCTAATATGCGTTCGTCTGTTAGCGAACCGTGAGTAACGTTTCCGTTCTGGTCAAAATTTCGCACCAATCCCTGCGGGTCAAGAGACAAAACTTCAGCACAATTTCTCAGCTTCTCTGCTACATCGTAGGCTATTTCGCCAGCTATTGGACCGATGTGGACAGCTTTGGCGCTTAAATACTTTGGCAAATCATCAACAGTTATGGGTGGTGCTCTGCTCTTCAGCTGCAAACTTCTACTCGATAAGTCACTACGG
The DNA here is from genome assembly GCA_964535965.1 of uncultured Candidatus Bathyarchaeia archaeon. Taxonomy (GTDB): domain Archaea; phylum Thermoproteota; class Bathyarchaeia; order Bathyarchaeales; family Bathycorpusculaceae; genus CAZHWZ01. The sequence goes on from CAZHWZ010000037.1 coordinate 14,703, forward strand.
TATTTCAGCTCGAAACGCGTAGTGCGCACATTCTCAACTTTAACCACTCCAGACAAATCGATGCCCTCTTGCCTAAGCCACCACAAATAAGCCTCTGGAAAATCACCGCCAACCTTGGAGACAACAGAAACCGTTGCATCCAAACGCCTAGCGGCAAAAGACACATAAGCCACAGAACCACCTAAGACGACAAAGGGCGTTTGTCTGTCTGGAAGAAAGATGGAATCTATAGCAAAATGACCCACCGAAATTACGTCAAACACGTGCAAATTTGCCTCCAACGCAGATATTATGAAAAACTGAGCTTAAAAACTAGGAACATGATTTACACTAAGACCCTTTCCATTAATTTTTTATTTACTGCCAAGACTTGAGGATCACCAACTCATCTGCAGCAAATTCTCAAGCGTACGGCGAATAAACCGCCTAACAATAAAAGGCAAAACCATAGCAGAACTGGCACTACAAAAGAAAAGGGCTCTCACCGAAACAGAAGTCAGCGGAGAGGAACTGCAAGAGGCAAAAACGTGGATTGGAAGAGACACAAAACGCCCCTGGTAAACAAATTCATTTCAAGCCGAAAGTGTCCGCTGTCTTAGCTGTTCTTAACGGATTTCTGTGGGCTTAGCCTACATAGTGAGCCAAGGAAACATAACGGCAACAATCATATGGTTCGCCATAACAACAGGCGCAACAGCAGGACTAAGCTACT
>CAZHWZ010000038.1:0-14571 GCA_964535965.1 uncultured Candidatus Bathyarchaeia archaeon
CAGCAGCAGTAACTAAACTAATGATCGACAGACCATCTGACTTTAAATTCCACGCCGCCTATCTCACCTACTCTAACACCTATGACAAAACAACCAACCCCGAAACAAAAAACAACTAAACCAGAACATTAGGGCTCTTCAACAAAATCAAATAGATTACCCAACCTTTTACAAAAACATAAATCAATACCGAACAGAAGAAGGCGCTCAACATAACTATGGTCGAACTCTCATAAAAACACAGAAGAAACGAGAATGGCGCAGAAAAATGCAAAGACACGAAAGAATCGAACGGCACAAAAAATAACTGCGCGCACTAATGGCAGAAAAGCATCACTGGCTACAAAAGTCAAGCGTTTTTACCGGTAAACGCGTGTTTAAATTTCAACCCCCACTCACAACGTCCTAGAATAGCCTTATTCAGTCAAAATAAGCTCAATTTAGGCTTGAAATTAGAGTGCGGGGGGTGGGATTTGAACCCACGAACCCCTATGGGACAGGCTCCTGAAGCGACCGCGTCGCTTATGCAGCGATTCTGCGCCTTTGGCCATGCTCGGCGACCCCCGCATTATTGAAATGGCACGCGAAAAGGTTTAAGAGTTACTGTATGCTTTTACATTGGAATGGTGGATTTGGATGCCGACTCACGGTTCGCTTTCTAAGGCTGGAAAGGTTAGGTCTCAAACTCCTAAAATACAGCCTATGGAAAAGAGGAGGCCGAGTCCAAGGTTTAGGAACAGACGGAACTATGAGAAGAGGATAGTTCTCCAGAGAAAACCTGGCCAGAACTGGATTTAATCATGCTTTAAAGTTTTTATTTCTACTCGGCATAGTTAGTGATATGTTAGAGGCTGCGCTTGCAATTTTAAACGCTAACGTAATAACTTTAAATTCGAAGCAACCGCGAGCCGAAGCGATAGCCATCCAAAACGGGAAAATAATTGCCGTAGGCTCTAATAAGGAAATAAGTAATTACATAGGTAACAAAACAAAGGTTATAGATGCGAAAAACAAGACTGTTGTTCCGGGATTTGTTGACTGTCACGTGCATATGACTGGTTTTGGGCAGTCTTTGCAGAACTTGGACTTGAGAGATGCAGGGTCTGTAAAGGAGATGCAGCGGAGACTGCAGGAATATGCCGAGAAAAACCCTAAGAAAAGCTGGATTCTCGGCGGAAGATGGGATCAGGAGAGATTTGCTGAGAAACGTTATCCAAATCGCTGGGACTTGGACGCCGCAGTCGCAGAAAAGCCAGTTTTTCTAGTTCGTGTTTGCGGGCATATAGGTGTTGCAAATAGTAAAGCTGTGCAACTGGCTGGTATAACAAAAAAAACAACGGTTGAGGGTGGAGAGGTGGATTTGGATGATGTTTCCGGCGAGCCTAATGGCATCCTGCGAGAGAAGACTCTTGAACTAGTTTGGAAAGTCGTCCCAAAACCAAGCCAGAAAGAGCTTGAAGAAGCCTGCGTTATAGCATGTAAAAGGGCTGTAGAATCTGGACTTACAGGCGTCCACTGGATTTTAGACTCTACAGATGAAATGCGTGCTATACAAAAGCTCTATTCGGAAGGGAAACTGCCCTTAAGGGTTTATCTAGGCATTCCGGTAGAGCTTCTAGATGAACTAGTCGATCTGGGATTGCTTACAGGCTTTGGAAACGATATAGTTAAGATAGGATTCGTCAAGATTCTAGCTGATGGCTCACTTGGAGGACGCACAGCCGCTTTAAAAAAGCCTTACTCCGATAAACGCGAAACAAGCGGCATGATGCTATATACGCAAAAGAAGTTAAATGAACTAGCTTTAAAGGCGCATAAAGCTGGTTTGCAGTTGGCTATCCACGCAATAGGCGACTACGCCATAGAAGCTGTCCTAAAAGCCTTTGAAAAAGCTTTGAGCGAGCATCCACGAGAAAATCACAGGCATAGAATAGAGCACTGCTCTGTCCTTAATCCAAGGCTGATTCAACTTATGAAGCGCTTAGACTTAATAGCTTCTGTTCAACCCCATTTTATCGTCTCTGACTTTTGGATTGTAGACCGTTTAGGTGAAGCAAGAGCGCGTTGGGCATACCCCCTCAAAACGCTTATGAAAGGAGAAGTGATCGTTATTTCAGGTTCAGATTGCCCCGTGGAACCCATAAACCCTCTTTTAGGTATTTGGGCAGCTGTGGCAAGAAAAAGCTTTGTAATGGAAAGCCTCACAGTTGAAGAAGCTTTGAGAACTTATACGCTTAACGCTGCTTACGCCTCTTTTGATGAAGATAAAAGAGGAACAATCGAAGCTGGAAAATTTGCGGATATAACAATCTTGCAAGACAACCCGCTTAAAGTTCAAAAAGATTTTATTAAAGCTATTAAAATTGAGATGACGATTGTCGACGGAAAAGTTGTTTATTCTAGTAAGCATTTTTTCAGAGAGCTTTAATGACTTGAGCTTCCGCCTTTCTGAAGAATACTAGAAATAGCGAACTAGCTATGAAATATGTGACTGCTGTAAAGAGAAACGGTGTATAAAATTCGCTTACTGTCATCATTTCGCCCGAAATTGAAGCAGTTATAGCACGTGGAACATTGTCTGCCATCACCATCAAACCATTTGTTGTAGCTCGCTCAGATTCTGTCACCAGCTCCATCTGCAAGGTAGTGCTTACAGGACCAGCCATGTTCATTAAAGCCCCGCGAACAACATAAGCCGTTGAAGCAAGGGTTAGGTTTGGTGCTAGAGTCATAAGCATAATGAAGGGCATAGAAAGATATTGGCATACTACTATGCTCTTGACTTTACCCAGTCTTTTGGACAATGCTGGTGCAGTAAGAGTGCCTATGCCCAATGTGACACTCCCTAAAGCGTATATGATGCCTATCTCTTCATCTGCAGCATAGAATTTCAACTTAAAGAACAAGTTGAAAAGCGGAACTATAAACCCAGCACCGAAGCCTATGAGGAGAGTAGGTATCATAAATTTGAGTATTGTCCGCCGACTTTTGATGTTTCGTAAACTCAAGAGGTCACCCATTTTTTGTCTTCTTAGCATTTTGTTTTCCTTTATCAGTAGTATCGGAACAGTACTCATAAGTGCTGAAACAACCGAAATTGCTAGGGATATACGATATCCAACAGGTGAAGCTTGTTCACCTGTAGACAAACCTAAAAAAGCATTAAATGAGTCTGGCAGGATACCGCCGACATAGCTGCCTATAACGCTCATGATTACCATTATAGCCCAATCAACACTGAAAAGGTATGTGCGTTCCTCTGGATTGCTGTTCTCCGTCATGAAAGGCGCTGAGGCCACCCAGCCCAATGTGCCAATCAGACCAGAAGCAAGACTGGCTACGAGGAGAATTGATGGCTGCAAAGCAATAATTTGGATAAGGTTCACGAAATTTGCTGTTAAACTGATGAGCAATGATTTCTTAGGACCCAAGTATTCGCAAAATAATCCTGCTGGTAGCGCCACAAAACCCGTGGCTATTGCACTGGCTGTGAACATGTAACTTATGAAATTGGCTTGAAAACCTACCACCTTGAGATATAAGTTAAATATCACTCCCCAGATTCCGAAAGCCAAACCCTGCAAGGTAGTTGCCACAAGGTAAAGCTTCGCATTAGGACTAAACATTCGTATTCTTTGAAGATATTGCTTAATTCCTGATGGCGTCTTCAAATGTTGTTCACCGGTGTGTCTAAAGGTTCTTAGCATAGAACATTCTAAGAATAAATACTTTCTTAGAATCTCTTATTGTCCTAGCGGGGTTTATTTGTTTGTTTTATGTTAGTCTATTATGGTTGCCGTCGCTTTGAGTGCGAGCAAAGCTCTAAGAGAAATAATTGAGACTTTAATGCGCATTTCTTCGCCTAGTCATGACGATGTTAATCGCGTTAAGCTGCACATTGCGTCTAAATATCAGCTCGGAAAGGTGCCTTCAAACTCTGAATTAATACGCATGCTTAGAGTTGAAGAAAAGCGTAAGCTTCTGCCACTCCTAAGAAGGAAAACCACACGCACAATATCAGGCATAACAGTTATAGCTGTTATGACGAAACCTTACCCATGTCCACAGCCTAAGCCTTGTGCTTACTGTCCAGGCGGGCCACCATTTGGCGTTCCACAAAGCTATACAGGTTTTGAACCTGCTGCGATGCGGGGGTTACAAAGCGATTTTGATCCCTATTTGCAGGTTAGAAGCCGGGTGGAACAGCTTAAAGCAATAGGGCATGTGGTGGATAAGATAGAATTGATTGTGATGGGTGGAACTTTTCCGGCTACACCTTTGGACTATCAGGCAGGGTTTATGCAACGTTGTTTAGATGCGATCACAGGCAAAGAATCCGTGAGCCTTGAAGAGGCGAAAAAGAATGCTGAAAAGAGCAGAATACGGAATGTTGGCATAACTGTGGAAACGCGTCCAGATTGGGCTAAAGAAGGTCATGTAGACCGTATGCTCAGTATGGGTGTAACTCGTGTAGAATTAGGTGTTCAAAATCCTAGCGATGAAATCTATCGTTTAGTTGGTAGAACGCACACTGTTCAAGATGTGATTGAAGCCACACGCATATCAAAGGATGCTGGACTGAAAGTGGTATATCATCTAATGCCCGGACTTCCTGGTTCAAACATGAAAAAAGATTTGAAAGCCTTTAAAGAAATTTTTGCAAATCCTGATTTTAAGCCTGACATGGTTAAGATTTATCCATGTTTGGTTTTGAGAGGCACGAAGGCTTATGAATGGTTTTGTGAAGGCATGTATAAACCTTATACAAATGAGGAAGCGGCGAATCTCATTGTGGAGATCAAGAAGGTTATTCCGTCTTGGATACGTATAATGCGTGTTCAACGTGACATTCCTGCTCAGTTGATAGTTGCAGGGGTGAAGAGAAGCAATCTGCGTCAGTTGGTTCAGCAAAGGCTGAGGGAGCAGGGAATAAGGTGTAGGTGCATACGTTGCAGGGAAGTGGGTCACAGGATGGCGGTTGACAGGGTGAAACCAGACTCAGATAATATTGAGATTTTAACTAGTCGTTATGTGGCGTCTGAAGGTGAAGAAATCTTCATTTCAGCGGGAGATTTTGAAAATGATGTTTTGGTAGGTTATTTGAGGTTGCGCATTCCGTCAGGAAAGGCTCATAGGTCAGAGATAAGAGCGGAGCCATGCTCTATAGTTAGGGAGCTTCATGTTTATGGTCCGTTGGTGCCTGTGGGTAAACACTTAGCTAAGGCTTGGCAGCACAAAGGTTATGGGGGTATTCTATTAGCGGAGGCAGAACGCATAACAAGTGAGGATTATGATTTAAAGAAGATTTTAGTTATAAGTGCATTAGGCACGAAACGGTACTATATGCGGTTTGGCTATCGGTATGATGGAGTTTATGTGTCAAAAATGTTGAGTTAAGTGGGTGTTTGTGTGCGTGTAATTGTGGATAGCCCGTTTATTTGGCGTCTAATATGGTTTGTAGGGTTGGTTGGGGTTGTTGTTAGCTAAGGTTAAGGTGAAGATGAGGACGGACTGAGCTGGTTTTCTCTGTTGTGCTCTGCGGTGATTATAGCCCCCTATATATAGGTTGAATTGGGTTTTGACTTGTAGGTTTGTTGAGTGTTTGAACTTTCTTTTGTTAAACAACAATAATGGCGTAGTTCAGAATCTTTGGGTATTTCTTGCTTATCCTTCTCTAGAACTTTTTCAAATAATCTTCGATAATTCTTCTTTCAGCATAAGTTATGTCGTATAACTTGTAAACTAAATCGTCTATTTGCTTCTCTAATTCTTCAATTTCCTTTTCGTTTTTGACTATTTGTTCCTTATCCTTTCGGTACTGATTCATAAGATTCTTTAAATGAGGCTGTGCAGAGATTTTCAATTCAAGAAGTTCTCGTTTTGTGATACTTTTCATGGTTTTGAGCACTTCAAAAACGTAGGAGGCAACATGTTCGTCGTAAAAATCTATGTACTCATCAGAAGCGAAGATTATTCTGAACGTTTCTCTCCCATTCAAATCCTTTAGTAAATAATCAGTTCTAGGCAAATCTGCTGAAATCGTGTAAGCGGGTTGAGAAAGAGTTTGTGCTTTTATTACATCCATAAGTTTGTTAAAACTCCAATTTTCTTCGAAATAGGAACGAGGAAACGTTTGAATTTTGTTTTTAGCAAGTTGGACTTGCCTATAAAGTTGTAAAATTCTGTCCACAATTTGAGTAATCTCTTCCGTAACGATTTTCTCTTCGATAGTTTGGGGGAATTTAATCGGTAGTTTATCGAGATACTGCTTCTTGTATCTATATCCTTTTTTACCCAGATAGGCTGCGATTTGTTTAAAGTAAAGTTCCAGGGTGCTCGAATTTAATAGTCCTAATAAATATTTTATAAGTGGCGTATGCTCGCTTTTCATTGTTATTATGAAACTGCTGTCTAAGCAGTAATACTTTCCTTCATCATAGGCAAAGTTGTTTCGTGGAGATATATCAGGAACAAGTAATTTTTCTGATTCAAATATTGCTGATGAGACTGGCTGTTCTATTTCGTACCATTTAATGTCTTCACCTCGTGCGCGTCTTTGTTTAAATTGTTTTCTGTTCTCAAGAACACCTTTGTACTGCAAAAGATAATTTTCAATACGAGGATATTTAGAAATCTCAACGTCACGAGTAGCGTAAATGATGTAAAAACCTTGCCAGTCTACCCTGTACCGTCGCACATTCTCGCCTTTGAGGAGGGGTCGAAGTAATTCTGCTTCCAATTTCTTTGATTCTTCTAGGCTAGCGATGAATGCTTTGACTAGACCAGGTCGTATACCGTAGTGAACATCACATATTTCTTCAAGATTTCTAGAACCTTCTTTTCTGATTTTTTCAAGTAACGAAATGTACTCATCTTTTGAAGGCAAAAGAATCCATTCAGCGCACCATTCTTTGTCTGTTCCCATAATTTTTTTTATTCCCTTGATTAATTCATTTTGGCTTGATTTAAAACACCAGATGTATTTATCGACGTATTCGTTTCCGGCATTTTTCTTTATATGTTCAATTGTTTTCTTTATCCGTTCCTCGGATTTTTCTCCCTCCATATCTACATGAACCCTGACGACATTGAATGCCTCTTTAGGTACTGCTTTACTCTTTTTAAGAATTAGAATTACGGGGTCGTTTGTCGCTTCTCTAAAAACCTTGGAACCTCTAAGGTCCACGAATTCTACTATGTTGGTATTCCTCAAAATATGCGACCTTAAGTACTTTCCATATTTTGCCTTAGTGAATTTGCCTGAAACGATGTAACCAAAAGTTCCCCCATCATTTAGCCATTCGATTCCCCTAGTAATAAAGTATGTACAATAATCCGCTCTTCCATCAAAAACTTCTGGATAAGTCTTCTCGAGCATTTCTTTGTTTAATATTCTCTCTTGTCTTACATATGGAGGATTTCCTACCACGTATTCAAACTTCAACACTTTAACTTTGTCAGCTCCTTTTGTCTCCTCTAAAAGCATTTTACGTCTCGAATTGTCTAAAAATTCAGTTAGCTCAATGGGTTCTGAAGGTACTAGGGAATCAGCACGGTAGATGTTAAGCCTTGGCAATTTAAAATACTTGTCTCTTTGTCTCGCCACATCGTATAAGTCTACGAGTTGGAATAGCAGATTTATTTCAGCTATAAAGCATGCGAAGGGATGAATGTCTAAGCCATAAACTGAATTTCTACATCCTTCAATGACCTGTTTAGCATCATCGGGGTTCTCTAGAGTGAAGCCTATCCTCCTATATCGTTCTATCAATCTTTGTGTTGCTTCTACGAGAAAACTACCACTACCACATGCGGGATCAAGAAGCTTCTTTCCCCTAATTTCATTTTTTGGCTTATAGCCTACAGCATCCAAAATGTATTCGATGACCTCTCTAGGTGTGTAAAATTCTCCTAATTGTTTCCTTTCTCCTGGAGGGAGATATCCTTGGTAAACATCTCCCAAGATATCTCTATTCACTTGTGTGAAATCGAACCTGTTAAGCCGTCTGAGTGTTTTCTTAATACTGTAATCTAAGTCTTTTTCGAGATCATCTTGAGTTTTTCTGTCATCATAGAGAAGAGTGCCTTTCTGAACTTCTTCAATCACCCACCAATCAAAAAAACCAAGCTCATGAAGGTGACTATAATATTTCTTAATTTCTTCCCGAGACTCGTTAAAAGCTAGTAAGTACACATTTTCTCTTTTTCTCTTCTCATAAAACTTTAGAAATTCAGTAAGTCCCTTCCCTGAAAGACTCGGCTCAAGTACGTTTTTATCTTCACATATTCTAATGAAGAGTATTCTCCCAACAAGCACATAAGCAGTTTCTCTACAAAATATTTCTATTATCCTTTGTTTTTGTTTCTCATCACTTTTCTTAAATTCTTCATCTTTTATGGATAATTTTAACCAATCATTAAACGTATTTCGAAGAAAATTTCCACTATAATCGTTACGTTTCCAATAGGAGTCAAAAAAGTTCATTAACATTATGGTTAAGTCTTTTATGATATCTTTAAGATTCTCCGTTAGTAATTTGACTGCTTCTCCCTTTGCCACAGATATTTCTTTGTATGTTTTTTCAAAATATTCTGGTTCTTCAGCCCAAACTAATCGTTCTCTTTTAAGCAACTCAAGCCTTAAAATACGTTTCCTTCCCTCTTCTGATAATCCATATTCGCCTCTAGCCACACCAGTGGCTTCAGCCACATTGACTTTTGTAATTTCTTCTAATTTATAATCAACATAATCATACACAATGAAATCTCTTTCATTCGCAAAAACTCCGTACTTAACAGACCCCAACTCTTCTATACGCTTTCTCAGCTTTTCCTTAATCTCACGTGTAGGTTCAACGCCCCACTTAGTTTCTACAAGGATAATCGGAAAATTTTCGCCATCAAAACATGTTATATCATAAATCTCTCCAATTTTAGAGTAGCCTTCCCAACCAAGCGTTTCATCAAAAAGATATCTTGCCAAAACACGTCTAAACTCCCTCTCTCTTCCTTCAATAGTTACTTCTGACGCACTTTCAACAGCTTTTCGAAAAGCATTACAAACCTTAGAGATAAAATCTTCGCTTAAGGACATATCATCCCTCACATAAATATCTCTGGAGTATGCGATAAAGCTCAACCTGAATGTTCCTCTCAAGCACCGAAGCCAAACCAATCTTCACCCAAAGGCTCTTCAATAATCTTATTCGTCCCCCTATAAAAAAGCATATTAGTTCTCAAACGCCTGCACACTTTACGATTCAGAAAAACCCAAAAGCTAGCCGACCAATACATACGATAAAGTTAAAGAACACAACCCCCTTCTCTCAATTGAAATGTCGGAGAATTAAGAATGAGTGAAAGAGAAGAATTCTCGGGATACAAAGGCGAGGCATTGGAAGCCATAAAAAAGGCTGAAGCTGAAATAGGCGACATGATACGCATAACAAAGAATGGAGAAGTTTACGAAGGAATTTTGATTCCACGCTCAGAATACGGCGACGAAAAACATGTTGTTGTAAAGTTGAAAAGCGGCTACAACATCGGCATACGTACAACACCAAGCACAAAAATAGAGAAAATAGGAAAAGGAGCAAAACCAGCTTTTACACCGCCTCCCACCCCAGAACAAAATCCCGAACTCCCAAAGGTTGCGATAATAAGTACAGGCGGAACAATAGCCAGCCGTGTAGACTACAGAACAGGAGCCGTCCGACCAGCCCTAACAGCAAGCGACCTCTACAGCGTCGTCCCAGAATTATCAAACATAGCAAGAATAGACACCCAAATACTATTCAGCCTCTTCAGCGAAAACATAACTCCAAAGCACTGGACAGAAACAGCGAAAACCGTTGCCAAAAAAATAACCGAAGGCACAGACGGCATAGTAATAGCACACGGAACAGACACCATGGGCTATACTGCCGCAGCCCTAAGTTTCGCACTACAAGATTCGCCAGTTCCAGTCATACTTGTAGGTTCGCAACGTTCAGCAGACAGGCCCAGTTCAGATGCAGCAACAAACCTCATAGGCGCAGTAACAGCAGCAGCGAAGGCGCCATTCGCAGAAGTAGCCTTAGCAATGCACGAAACAGCATCAGACACCTCCATAACACTTCACAGAGGAACAAAAGTTCGAAAATGCCACACAAGTAGTAGGGACACCTTCGAATCCGTGAATACACCTCCAATGGCAAGGATACAAGACCAGAAAATAACCATGCTTATCCAAAATTATCAGAAACGCGACCCTTCAAGAAGGCTTGTGCCAAAACCAGAGTTCAACGAAAAAGTTGCATTAATAAAGTTTTATCCAGGCATGAACCCCGCAGTAATCGACTGGTGCGTTGAGAAAAGCTATAAGGGCATAGTTCTTGAAGGAACAGGTCTAGGCCACGTTAGCAGCTACTGTTTTGAAGCGATACGCAACGCCATAAAAAACAACATCTTAGTGACGATGACTTCCCAATGCATCTGGGGACAAGTAAACATGAACGTTTACGATCAAGGTCGCGACTTACTGGCTTTAGGTGTAATCCCATTAGAAGACATGCTTCCAGAAACAGCCACTGTCAAGCTCATGTGGATTTTCGGACAAACCCAAGACATGGAAGAAGCAAAAAAACTCTTGAAAACCAACATTGCGGGGGAATATTCACCGCGAACCCTTCCCGAGAAAATAGGCAACAAGTAAGGGGGATTTAGAGCACCTTTGGAAATAGATTATGAAGTGATTGGGTTAAAAGTTGGCTTGGAAATCCACCAGCAACTTGACACTTCCACAAAACTCTTCTGCAACTGCAAGCCTGAACTCTTCAAAGAAGAGCCTGAAATCACTTTTCTGCGCAGACTTCGACCGACCCAAAGCGAGCTAGGCCAAATAGACCCAGCAGCCTACTTCGAATTCCAGAAGGGAGTAAAAATTCTATACGAAGCAAACACACAAACATCCTGTCTCGTTGAGATGGATGAGGAGCCACCCCACCCGCTAAGTACGGAAGCTGTTGAAATAGCCTTAACAGCAGCCTTAATGATAAAGGCCAAGCCTGTTGATGAAATTCATGTGATGCGTAAAACCGTCATAGACGGTTCAAACACCACAGGCTTCCAAAGGACATGCGTAATAGCCATAAACGGTGAAATAAGAGTCGGAGAGAGAACAGTTCCAATCCAGCATGTAAGTCTAGAGGAAGACGCGGCAAGAAAGATGGGTGAGGAAGAAAGTAGCATAATACGTTATCGTATAGACCGTTTGGGCATACCCCTAATAGAGATTGCAACCGCACCAGTCATAAATTCACCGAAAGAAGCGGGAGAAGTGGCATTGGCTATAGGGAGAATCTTAAGGGCTACTGGAAAAGTCAAAAGAGGCTTAGGAACAATCCGCCAAGACCTAAACATTTCAATACCAAATGGCGCCCTAACAGAAATTAAAGGGTTACAAGAACTTGAGCTGCTTCCCCATGTTGTAGAATACGAAGTTCAAAGACAGCTAAACCTGATAAAAATAAGCGAAAAACTAAGGGAAAAAGGACTAAAGGAAGAAGATTTGAAGGAAGAATTTTCAAACATCACAGAAGCTTTCAAACAAACAAAATGCAAAGTCCTTCGCAAAGCCCTAGACAAAGATCAACCAGTCTTGGCAGTGAAGCTTCCAAAATTCAAGGGTTTTCTGAAATGGGAATTGGTTCCAAGTCTCCGCCTTGGAACAGAGATGGCTGATAGGGCGAGGTTCTGGGGAAGGGTCGGCGGAATATTTCACACAGACGAACTACCAGGCTATGGAACAACAGCTGAAGAGGTGGAAGAGCTGAGAAAAGCCGTTGGAGCAGAAGAGCAAGATGCTGTGGTTTTTGTTGCAAATGCTCTGGAAAACGCAAGAGACGCATTAAAGGCTGTTGTGGAGAGAGCCCGTGAAGCCATAAAGGGTGTACCAGAAGAGACTCGTGGCCCAAACCCTGATGGCACTACGCGGTATATGAGACCTAGACCGGGAGCAGCAAGGATGTACCCTGAAACAGACATACCGCCAATAAAGATAACAGAAGACTACGTAAAAGAGGTTAGCTCACGCTTGCCTGAGCTTCCAGAAAAAAAGCTTGAATATTTGATGAGAGAGTTTAAACTGAACCAGAAGTTGGCTAAGCAGATTCTGGATTCTGAACATAGCGAGCTATTTGAAGTAATCGTAAAAGAAAGCGGTGTTTCACCAACAACTGTTGCAGCATTTTTGACTGAAACTTTAAGGGCGTTGAAGCGTGACGGTGTCCAGGTAGAGAAGGTTTCAGAAAAACAGGTAAGAGAAGTTTTCAAACTTGTAGGCTCTGGGGAATTAGCCAAAGAAGCCATACCAGATGTTATTGGCTGGCTCTCAAGGCACGAGGGCAAGAACATACAAGAAGCGATTAGCAGTCTTAGCTTGAAGGTTCTCTCGAAAGAAGAAGTAAAGAAAATTGTTGACAGAGTGGTTGAGGATAACAGAAAATTAATCGAAGAACGTGGAGCGGAAGCCTTTGGCCCACTTATGAGCATGGTCATGAAGGAAGTACGGGGTAGAGCAAACGTTGCTCTGGTCAGCGAGCTAATAAAAAAGAGATTAGAACAGATTGGCAAATGTTGAAGAGAGCAGTTTGCAATTTATTAAAATACGTAAACTCTAAAAAGAGTTAGCGCTTTTTATATTGTGGGATGTCATTGCGAAAAAAGTTGGTTAAGGGGAAGGAAAGCAATTTTGTGTTTCGGGTAAAGATGGGTGAGTGTGAAGTGGAGATTTGCGGGGCGCGCGAGGAAGTTTTGAGGACTATTGGAGATTTGCCGAACTTGTTTACGGGTGTTCATAAGGCTTTTGAAGGTTTAAAGCCTAAGACTGTGGCAACGCTCTCTGTTAAAACAGAGGCTGCTAAGGAAGAGGCTCTCATGCAGAAATATCCTAAGATAGTGCGCCCGGAAAATTGCGAGGAAGCTGTTTTGAGGGTTCTTGAAACTGATTGGGGGAAATGGCGGCCGCGAACTGTGGGAGAATTGAAAGAGGCGTTTAAAGCTAATGGATTGAGTTATCCTGGGCGTGTCTTGGCGGGGGTTCTTATGGGACTTGCCAAGAAAGGGATGGTTAGGCGCTGGAATACCAGTGCTGGCTATGTTTACATACTCGCTGAAAAAGAGACTTTGGATTTGAGGGAGAAGGGCTAAATGAAGAAGGTTGAGGCACGAATTAAGACTCCTTTCGGCGAGGTTGTGATCGAGGGTGAGAATCCGCAAGAGGTTCTCAGCATGCTTGAGGCTTTTCCAGAGAATTTTATGGAGAAGATTTCCAATTTTGTTTCTCAGAGATTGATGCCTTCTGGGGTTCAGCTGAGAGGCATAGTTGAGTTCACAACTGAAGGCCCTGTTGTGATAACTCGTGAGGATCTGACTCATTATGAGGCTATAGGTTTGACTTTGTATGCTTCGGATGATAAGAAGAGCACGGCGGCGCAGATGGCTAAGCTTTTGGAGTCTAGTGGGATTAAGTGTATGGTTCCGGCTCGGTTGAATGAGATGACTAAGAGGGGTTTGGTTTTTAAGCCTGATCCGAATAGGCCGGAGTTTAAGTTGACGATGCAGGGTGAGAGGTGGGTTGAGGATGATGTTTTGGCTAGGCTTAGGGGTAGGATGGGTTGAGCAGCCAAGCGGACAAGGTGTCAGTTCAAATCAAGTATAGGGATGTTGAAAAAACTTTTTCTGGCAGCATGGAAGAAGTTTGGCTATTGTTAAACAAGTTTTTTGGTGAGTTTGTTCCTTCTTTTGAGATTGCGAATAAGCTTGTGCTGAGTGTTGATTTGCAGAGGCTGGTCAAAGAGTGTGAGGGGATAATTGCTTTTTCTCGTGAAGGTGCGAATCTGCTGGTTTCTAGGGATAAGCTGACGGATAATGAGACTTTGGCTTTGTGGCTTTTAGCCAATTACGTGGGTCATCAGCTTGGCATGGTTGAAGGTGATGCTGTTTCGAAAGAAGAGTTGCAGGCGAAATTGGGTAAGAGCGGAAAAATAACGAGCACACGTCTTGGAGAGCTTGTTAAGGGTGATATTGTTGTGAAGACGGCTGATGAGAAGTTTAGGATTACGACTTTTGGGATTGTGCATATGCAAAAGGATTACATTCCAAGAATTAAGACAAAAATTGGCAGCTAGTTTTTGCGCTCGGTGCAGTTTATATCCCCTCTATATATAGGTTGAACTTGTAATTAGTTCAGAGAATATTGAAAGTTTTATCTGCAGTTTGTTTCTATTAAGTTGTGAGGAAGGGAGTCTTTGGCTGATGCTTCGAAGGTTAAGTTTACTAGGCATGCTGTTGAGAAGTTTACGGTTTTGAAGCGTTATGGTTTTGAGGTTGGTGAGCGTCAAGTTGTCGATGTTGTTCTCAATCCGGCTCGTCTGGAAAAGAGGAATGAGCAGTTTTTTGCTGTTAAGCGTATGGATTCGGAGCATGTGTTGAGGGTGGTTTATGAGAGGAGAAAAGGCTTTTTAGTTGTCATTACCTTTTATCCTGTTAGGCGGGAGCGTTATGGCTTATAAGATTAAGTATGATGGGGAT
>CAZHWZ010000039.1:0-13359 GCA_964535965.1 uncultured Candidatus Bathyarchaeia archaeon
ACCACCAAAAACAGAACAAACAACCATTTCCCTATTCTGCCACGTTAGAGGACAGCCATGTCAGTTATCTCTACTGCCACCACACTCCCTCTCCTATCATAATACACTATCACCCTTCCATCCTCAGTCGGCTCTTCCTCCAAATGCACCACACGCCTAAACCTTATGAAAACGTAAAAATAGAGCAACACAGTGAAAGGTAAGTGGTCGACATGGAACTAGAGGAAATTAAAGTCAAAATAATTCCCGTACTAAAACGTTATGACGTTAGAAAAGCAGCTGTTTTTGGCTCCTTCGTGAAAGGAGAAGAAAAAGAAGACAGCGACATAGACATCCTCGTCGAGTTCAAAGGAGAAAAAAGCCTCCTCGACCTCGCAGGACTAAAAATAGAATTGGAAGAGGTTCTGAGAAGAAAAGTCGACGTCCTCACCTACAACTCCCTGCACCCACTACTAAAAGACAAAATCCTACAAGAACAAAAAGTGATCCTATGAAAAAAGACCCAAAAATCTTCCTCCAACACATAATAGACAGCACAGAAAAAATAGAAGAATACATCAAAAACATGAACAAACGACAATTTTTAAATTCAAGTCAAACACAAGACGCCGTAATCAGAAGAATCGAAACAATAGGCGAAGCCGTCAAAAACATCCCAGAAAAACTAAAAGAAAAACACCCAGACATCCCCTGGAAAAGAATAGCCGGAATGAGAGACATCCTCATCCACGAATACTTCGGCGTCGACCTAGAACTAACATGGAAAGTCGCAAAAGAAGAAATCACCAACCTAAAGAAGAAAATACTAAAAATAAAGGAAGATTTGAAGCAAAAATCGACGCTTGATCTCGCCGGTTCTGGAGCAAAACACGCAAACCCAAAAGAAATGAAGACACTTCTTGATAAACTCAGAGAAGAAGATATCTAAGAAAGAGTCTGTGACGTCAGATTCTTTATCTCGATGACAGACAGCATAATAGCGGCCACAACCCTAGCATTAAAAGCAACATGCCTAACAGACGACCCCCACATAAAAACCATAAAAGAAATCAAAACAAAATGGCTATAAGACCCAAATCAACTTCTTACACGTAACACTGACGAAATCGAAGCGTGGCTAAAACATGGCAAAACGAAAGGACCCGATGAAAGTGCTCGACGAAGTGCTTAGGAAACACGATGAAGTTTTCCGCGAACTGAACACCGGATCCAAAAAATCAAAGAAAATAACCAATCCTTTCCAGCTAAAAAACACAAATTCTCATCACACCAAACGCCATTTAGAAGATCTTTGAGAAATCATCATACACTTTTTTCCTGTGCCCAACAAACAATACAATAACCCGATTCTTTTCTCTGTCAATCTCATAAATAGCCCGGTAATCACCAACCCTCAGGCTCCAAAAATCAGAATACCTCAAACGCTTCCCAACCCTCTCAGGACGACTTCTCAGCTCCCTCAACTTCTCAACTATCCTCACTCTTATAGACTCTTCAATCTTCTCCAAAGCCTTAGCTGCTTTCGGGTGCAGAAATACCTTAAAAGCCACTAAAACTCCTCTAAAGGAACAAGAACCTCAGGATGCTTCCTCGCCTCTTCGCTCCGCCTCACCAGCATCCTAAAAAAAGCACGCGTCTTCTCCCGCTCCTCATAAAAACTTATAATAGCCTTTATGGCGTCGCTTCTGCTCTTAAAACGCCCCTCAGCAACCCACCTATCAATCTCCTCAACCATCTTTTCGGGCAGTCTAAGCTGAACCTGAGTCAACAAACCACCGTAAACAATACCGTTTACAATACACTTAAGCATTTCGTTAAAGGGTTGTTATGTCTGTTATTTCTACTGCTACCACATTCCCTCTCTTGTCATAATGAACTATCACTCTTCCATCCTCAGTCGGTTCTCCCTCACTATGCTCAACACACTTAAACCTAATGAAAAGGTCACCCACATCACAGCCATAATCTACCGTAACAACCTTCCTCGGCAACCTCAACCCATACCTCTCCTCAACCCTCTCCAAAACCCGCCGAACAGCAATATCCAATAGAGTTTTGACCTTCCTAATGCTCAACACGTTCTTTTCTTTCTTCTAGAACTTCAAATATTGAAAGTGTGTTCTCCCTTTTCGCCTGTTCTTTTACAACCTTCACATTCACCTTCGTAAACTTCAAGATTGCCCTCACATCCTCTTCATCCTTCAAAGCTCTTTCTCTAGGAACGGTTGCCTTAATCATTCGCAACTTTGCCAAAATAAGCTCTTCGGGCGTTTGATAAAAAGTCCTCAAACCCAAAACGCTTCCAGCCCTCTTCTTCAACTTCTCCCTAGAAAAGATAATGTCAACAGTCAAAGGCGATTTGCTATCCTTAAACGTAACTATCCCATAACCAGACTTCAAAGCCGCATCCATCTTCCTCTCGTCAACAACTAATCCCGCATCTCTCAAAGCCGAAACAAGCTTATCCCGCCATTCTCTACCAGAAACCGCAACAACAACATCAACATCCGCAGTAGTCCGAGCCCTACCATAATAACTCACAGCCAAAGCACCAGTAAACATATAATCCAAACCAACCGCATTAAAACACCCAACAACCCTTCTAACAAACCCCTCAAAACCTTCCAAAACCCTAAACCCTCACTTCTTATGCTTCTTACCAAACATCAGCCTTTCCCTAACACGCTCAATAAGCTCCTCCTCGCTGATACCTGGATTCTGATCCCTAACGCCATCAGCACAAACTCTTATGCAAACGTCACTCATACCAATAGCCAAATTCACCCTCTCCTCAGGCTTCAACCTCTTCACAACCAATCCCTCCAACTATTTTGAAAGAAGCCTAAGCCCAAAATTTTTCAAAGGCTCAAAATGCTTCAAATCAAACGTGTAGAGCTTTGCCCCCCTGTTCATAGTTATGGCAGCTATCATAGCATCAGTCCTCCGAATAGAAATTCCCATCCCCTCAGCCTTCAACTCCAAACCCGCAGACAAAACAGCATCCCTCTTCGCAAAATCAAGCACAGGCAAAAACAAAACCTCCCTAACAGGCTTAGCATACTTCTCCAAACCATACAAAACCTCATCAAGATTAATCGCAGTCGTAGCTATATCCTCGCCACTCTTGTCAAGCCTACGCAAAACCTCATCACCCTTAACCGATTTCTTATCAAAAACCTCAATCAAAACATCCGTATCTAAAATAATCATAGCCTACGCTCAGCCCTCACAGCATAAATCTCCGAAAGCATGCGCTCCTTATCCCTAAACTCCGCACAACCCCTGAGCTTTTTCAAAGTGTCAAGAGGATTCATACCCTCAGCAAGCCTCTCAAACAACTCGCTAAAACTCTCATCCTCCCGCTTAATCTTCAACAACTTCCTATAAATCTCATCCCTAATAGTAATAGTCTTAGTCAAAGTGGCAACCACGCGAAATTCTGTTTAAACACATATTTAAACATACTCCTCTTCTATCACAACGCAAAATCACCCTTCGCCTAAATCAGAGCTTCAGCTTTCTAATTAAGGCCTTGACTTTCTCTTGGTCTTTTAGGGCTTCCTCCAGTATCGCGTTTGCCAACTCGTATATTCGCAGGTCGTTCAACAACGCCAATTTCCTAATCTCTCTGTGCAAGTCATCACGAACCTCAACAACAGTCCTCTTACTCCTCGTCACTTCAAATCAGCCTCGCAATTCTTCCAGCAACGCTCAAGTTGCCTTCACCATCCAGAACCATCAACACCTTTCCCTCGCCACTGAGAAAAGCTAAACCCTTTTGAAAGCCAAGTTTTTCCGCCTCAGTGATGCGAAAATCATTTGCTAAGATAAAGTCTCCAGACTTAAGCCAGTTTTGACAATTAACACTCACTGCAACACTTAAAGTGTTTACAGCTATGGAGTTAGGGCTTAACGCTTCTCCCGCGTGATTATGGCTTTGAGCGTGATGGTCGTCCGGCCCCACACCCAATAATTCAGAGTGATAATGACTGTGGCTTTTAGGCTCATAACGATAATTCGGGTTCACATACATTGGGTTGTAGTCTACTCCTTGAACCTCGAGAACATAGCCAGCTGGGCCCCTTGCAAGTCTATCCACTAAGAAGTTGCCACTTGTAATTATCGCAGCATCCGCAGAAACATTCTGCAGAATCCTTGTTGGCGTGATAACTATAGTCTCGCTGATGTTGAGCTGACCTACTTTCGCAGAAGCAGTGACGTTAAGGTATTTAGTCCAAATTTCCAGCCAGCGACAATCGTCTCTGCCTAAAAGGCCGTATTCATTATCACTCGGGTCAAAATGATGGTTCACAGGAGAAGTGCCAGCTATATTCTTTGTTCGGAACTGAGTTATTGCAGCAACATCGCTCTTGGGACCAATGAATGTAGGCCAAATCCAGTCTGGAGCCCATGCGCCTCCTCCTGAAGCGCCCATGCCTTTTCCAAGTTTTGTGCGTGCAAGCTTTTCAACGGTTACAGTTGTTGCTCTTAAGCCATAAAGATAATCAGCCAGCATGGGCGGCACGTTTCCAAGTTCAAGCGTTATTTCCAACGTTTGAGTTTTTGCATCCACTCGATATTCGACGGTTTCGATGCTAAAATCAGAGTCAACATTCTCATTTGGTAATACGACGTGTATCTTATCTCCTGCTAACAACGGAGTATTCCCATAGTCAATTACTGCACTTGTCACCGTCACGTATTCCGCTGGGTTTTTAAAATAGTCAAGAAGACTTTTGGCTCTCAGGTCACATTCATTATCGCTTATGAGCTCCTCATCCGTCTCCGTCAATTCCCTTAAACCATATGCGCTTTGGCTTCCAGAATCCTCACGAAGGGCGGAGTATCTGCAACCGCCAAAATGCAAAGCGTCAACCCAGAAACTGCCTGTACCGGTGCCAGGAAACCAGCATTGGATCATAACCTTCTTTATCTGCATCCAATCAAACCCTGGTGCAACGTACTCCCATTCAATCTCATTTAGCTTCCCAACTTTGGAGTCGACCTTTCGCCACTCGCCAGGCCCGACTGTGATATTTCTTTCTGCGCCTTTATCTGCAGCATCATAAAGCTGTATCGCTACATTTCCGCTATACGACTCCTCCAAAAAGGCGTAGAAGCTCAAGACAGGATACTTGTTGCCGTTTGCTTCTCTTCCCGCGTTAAGTGTGAAGACGGCCCTTCCATAATAGTTGGAAACTGGAACGTTTAGTTTAATACTTCCTGTTCCCCTTACCTTTTTTGTTGTATCAAAAGAAACATCACCCGGGTCTCCGCTCCAAGCGCCATCCGCAGGGGTTAGGGTCTCCGTCCAAGCATCCTTGTCAAGCGGATAACTCTTGTCAGCTAAACCGTAAACGAGAACCTTGTTTCTGATACGGTGAATATCCTTACGGTACTCGCTAACCTCAATCTTCTCACTGAGGCTTACAGGTGAGGCTTTGCTGTTTTTTGGGAAAAACTCAAACTTGCCATCTGGCGCCACGCGAAAATCAAAGCCTATAACGCCAGCCTTGTCAGCACTTTCAGCAATATACTTGATGATGTCCCAGACAGGCGTGTTGTCATATTCCAGCTTTGTATACGTCGTATCCGTGTTTTCAACAAGCTCAGTCGAATCTCTAACATGGCTTAAACCAACATAATTATCAAGCAAATCCTTAACAATTTCCTCGCCTTTCTGATTCTCATAAGTTTTCGTGACCACTCTTCTGAACAGCTTTTCTCCCCAGCACCGCCCAGAAACGCGAACATAGTTCTCCGTTGGCGTGGATTCATACTTTACGCTTTCAACACGACAAGTTATGATCTGTGGAACGTTTGAGCCTCTTCCGATGTCGATGTGCCCGTCCATGCCCACGTCAATAGGCGATGTTCCGCTCGGGCTGTACCTCTTATCCCAGTTCTGGAGCAGACACTCGAAGCTGCCAACTTCCTTTGTGCAGCCAAGATGCACGCGTAAATCTATGACATCACCTTGAGGAACACCAATAACGCCGAAGGCAATCGCGACTTTTGGGATCTCAACGCTCATTACTCGACACCTCGCCGATAGAGTTCCTCCTCTCCAGCACGAGTTATAGACCGGGTGCGTGTGGACGTTTCAGCAACTGCAGCATTGTATTCCTTAACAGAGGCTGTTGCCGCATTCATTTGACTGGCGAAATGCCACATGGCAGCTGCAGCCGCTATAATGACAGCTATGCCGACACCAGTCAAAGCCAGAAACGTTGCATAGCTAATGTTCAACGCGTTCTGTGCGACAGTTGCAACCCAACAGGCAGCAGCATAAACCTTCTGGGCTACGGCTACGCCCCAGCTTGTGCGCATAAACATGCCCATGACAGTAATAACCATCATTGCTGAGTTGAAAACACGAGCTTGCTCGTCGTTTAAAATGCCAAATTGATGTGCTATATGCCCAATAGCAGTGCCCGTTGCACCTAAACCAGCGATAGCAGCGCCAAGACTTTTAATCCGCACACTCAAAGCTTCGGCATCAGTTTGAATCCTTGCAAACTCGTGGCTTGCACGATTAACCGCTCTTATGGTTACAGCTATTTCGCGAAAGCTCATTCTAAGCCAGCCTCCGCTTTAGCTGCGTCAATAGCCTCGCAAATGATCTGCTTAAGCCTTGGCAAATGCTCCTGAATAGCTGGGTAAAGGTAAGGCTGAGCCCTCATTCTTCGTGTGCCAAGCTCAACAAACAAGGCGTAAGCGGCTTCTGCACCGATCTCAACAATCCATTCTTTAATCTCAGCGTAGATTGTGCTCCGCAAATGCCCTGTTCGCACAGGAACAAGACGCATAGCCTCACCCTTAACATCAGCCGCCCAACTAGCCAGAAACACGTGAACTTGACGCTGCATTCCACCATCAAACCGTTCTATGGCTGTCTTAAACTCTTCAATTCCCTCAACGTCGCATGTCATTTCGACCGCCATTTCGCCTCACGCTCCATTTTTTGACGCTCTTCTTCCGCCTGCCTGTCTAACTCGTTCAAGATCGCAATAAACTGCTGGATGGTTTTGGCTGACTGCTTTGCAAGTTGCCTTGGTGTCCATCCGAACGTTTGACATAGCCTAAACTCTGTAAGAGCTGAGTGCGGCTTTCCTCGTCTAACTGCTCTAATAAAAAACGCAGATCCTCATGGCTCATTCCACTAAGCCTATTCACAATTTTTGAAAATAATTCACCAAGTTCGATGGGAATGCCTTGGTCTTCGCTTAACAGTTTTTCAAGTGATATGGGTTTATGAGCTGGCTGTTCTCGAAGCGAAGCCCAAATGGTTTCAGCTTGTATGGCTATAAAGTCGCTACTTACAACTTGACCCGTGGTCGAGTGATATTTCGTATATTTCTGGATTATGCGGCTCCGCTTAGCCCATGTGATCTCTTGGAAGACATAGCGACCTTTGTATTCATCGCCAAACCGTTCGTCAAGCTCCAAAACTTCACTTCGCATTTGCTATGCCTCCGTTTAGCTTATCCAAACGTCTCTTGCAACAAACTTCGCTTTTAGGCTGACAAGGTCCTCGATGCGAGTAGGCGTTGCCACCTCTTCCCACTTGCAATATTTGAATAAGGCGCTGTATGTTCCGCCTAAGCCAAACTTGAGGCTGAACTCGCTATCATTTACGACATCATCAAACTCTTGCTTGCTTTCAAACTCAAAGGTTAATTCGCCGCTTAGGTTGCGGTGGCGAGCAGGCAAGTATTTTATTAGGTATGCATCAGTGGAGCGGATTACGGTTACAGGCTTCAAGTTGTTTTCAATGTTGAATTTCCAGTCTGTTACTCGAGTTACGTCAGCCAAGCCCGAGCCGTCTGGCTGTCCCCTCTGAACATAGCTTTCGTTGTAGGGAACTGCGCCTGCATAATCGCCGTAGTTCGCGCCAGTGATTTTGCCTGTGCCAACAGCAACGTTTTGTCCGATGCATTCGACGGCAGCTCTGATAACGTCTTCAATATTGCATTCCACTTCGAGTTTGTTAATTCTGCAACCTTTATAGAGAAAGCTAATCACGTCAGTGGGATTCGCGAATAAGCCCTTATAGTAAAGCACTTCTATGCTTAGGCTTTGAAGCGTTTGAGCATGCTGAATGAGAGTTATTGGCGACTCGCTTGTTAAGACGCTTGGAATCTTCAGATGCGCTCTCCGCAGACCCTTGATAATGCTTTGTAAGTCTCTACTTCCCAATCCTCTGATTTTTATTAAACTAGGGTCCAATCCCGGTTCTACGCCTTCAGTGTTTACGCCAACCATTGACGGATTCGACGGTGTCACTCCATAGTTGCTTTCCTGCACGAAGTAGACGCGGCTTTCATGCGCACCATAAGTGTCTGGCATTTTCTTTCACACTCCTTTTTATAATGCTCCTTCAATGTCCTCAAAGGACCATGATTTTAGGGTAAACTCGGTTCTGAAGATGAAGGGTTTAACATCAACACGATCAGCATCCTGAAAACTGACAACATCCAAGTAGGTTATGCCGTTCACGGTTACAGTGCAACTTACATAATCACAGTATATTATGGCTGCTGTTACGCCGTTGCTTGGGTTTGTTGTTCTCGCGAGAAGCCAAACATAACCAGAATCATCAATGTAGTCAGCAAGTGTAGATGTGAGTGTGATAGTAATTGTTTCGTCTGCTCCACCTGTTCCAGCCTGAGCGTTTTGCCACGCAGAAGCCACATGATTCCAAACCTTTATTGTAGCGCCATTTCCGCTAGGAGCAGTGCCGTAACCCTCAAAGGCTAAAACAATTTTTTTAACAGTTTGTTCTCGGCTTTCAACTTTGAAGCGGAAAAGCGTTAAGGCGTATTCGCCATTAACATCGTGGCTTTTTGAATAGCGTGTATCATCGCTGTACCAAATCTTCTGATACTCCGTACTCGTTAATTCACTCCAGCCTGCGTGTTCCGGAGCAAGTTCTGACGAAGCCCCCACTTGAAAAGCCTTATGAGAATCGCCTTCCGGATAGCCTAAACCAGCGAAATCATAAAGTGTTTCATTGGGTTTGTTGCGGCTCTGCCTAATGACGCGGTTAACCTCTTCAACCACCTTTTTTCGCATAAGCCTTCCAGGGTCAGATGTTGCCTCCCGGTCTGTCGCCCAAACGTTAACCCTCAAAGAGCCTAAACGTCTCCGAATCCTTCCAGACATCTCGATTTTCGTGTCTCTGCTTTCAGTCAAGCCGACAGTCACTTGTCCATCATAGTTCTTGAAAAGCTCCCTGTCATACCATTCATCGCTCACGTGGATTTTGGCTATTGAACCGTCATCCTTAACCACACACATGTTCTTGCAGAGAAGCCTAACCACTGTTGTAACAGCATCCTCGATCTCGCTCATGCTCCAAGAAGCCTCCTACAATTCGCTTTAAAATAGGCGGTTTCGCCGGCAAAGTCGAAAGCCTGAACACTGAGAACCTCATAGTCTACGCCTTTTCTGCGGATTTTATCATGCTGCTTTATTGGAGCAAAAACGTGAATGGTTAGGTAGTCATTGATTATGTAGCCTGGCTCGATTAAGATTTCATCAACTCTTGCTGGAGAAACTATGGCTTTGATGTCAACTCCTTCGCCGTAAGAAACCTTGTCAGCTGCTTCTCTGATTGGATAAAGCAGTATATTTTCGCCTTTAGACCGCAGAATCTGGGTGAAACGTGTTATAGGTTCCTCATAGTTTAGGAATAAGTGCGCAAGCCAGCAGACCGTAGCCATAGCCTGCTTATTCTCAACATAACTGTAATCGGTGTGCTTAACGCTCCAGAACATGAACTCGTTTTGATGCTTGCCGATTATTTGCATGCTAAAGGCGAGGCTAGGCTTGTCGTGGTTTTTGCGGATTTTCCAAAGGATTCCGCTTGTTACAGCGTCATAGTAGTCGCATGCTGGAAAACGTGAAACAACATCTAGGTAGCCCGCCCAGCATATGGCTGGATTATAAGCTGGATACTGTGCAGAAGCTCTAACAGAGTTGATGAAGTTGTAAACCTTCTGGCATGTGAGGCTCCAGCCTTCATAATCATATAAGCCGATTAATGCATATGCGAACGGGTCATCGTAAATCTCGTTTTCCGCTAAGCCTACGCGATGCCATCTTGAGTCTGCAGGGTCGTAGTGTAGCCAAAGGTTCTCGAAGCCTTCACGGAGAAAGCCAACAGCCTTAGAGATAATGGATTGATACGTTGAAGCATTGGCTGTGTCATACTTTTCAGCAAGCATCTTCAAACCAACAAGCCCATATAAGCATTCAACATCCATTTGGAAAAGCCAAGCGTCCTCAATCGTGACAGCCCGCGCGAAACCGCCATAAGCCTGTTTATCTTGCATGGCTTTCAGAAATGTGGCTCCAGCAAGCCTAGCAGCATTCAAATAGTTCGCATTATTCGTCAGCTCGTAGGCTCTCAAAAGCGAAGGAATAACACGGCAAGCATCAACACTATAATAGTATGTGCTGTTTTCGTTGCTTTTGAAGCCGCCATAAGCCTTTTTCGTGTTGTCTGTGCATTGTTGAGACAGAATCCAGTCGGCTAGGCTCACGATTTTGTTGCTGATTTCAGCCCTTCGATCCTCGAACTGAAAGTCAAAGTAGGCTTCGTAAAGGAAATCTATGGCGAAGGCTGCTGCAAAAGCTGCTCTGCCCCATTCTGGGTCTGGTCCAGAACCCGGAATAACATAGACGTTGGGCGCATAATCCATAACAAACTGGTGATAGGCTTCAGGAACAGTGCCCATCTTAAACTCTCCCCACATATGGCTGTTTGAGATTGTTCAGAATTCGTTCAAGCTCAGCTTGTAAAACATCCAAGGGCGGAGCCTTACCCAAAACGCTAACATTCTGATCTCCGACACTGAAGCTTAAGCCAACCGCGGAGCCACCGGTCAAATAACAAATGGCGTAAACGACAGCCAATACCGTGATAAACTCTTTTTCCGCATCGGTGCAGTCGTTATAGTCAATCTCCTTGCCGAGCTCAAGCTCTAATGTGACTTCAGCCCGCTTAATCATCTTCAAAACTTTAGCGTCTGGAATATCCGTCGCGCTAACATTAACCACGTCACGAACATCATCAACAGACACGCTCACCAAACAGCTCTGGCCCCGATTAGAAAGAGGAAAAGAAGCCAAATTTAAACAATTTTCACAATAAAAAAGAAGAATTTTAGATTATTTAGCAAAAAATCCTATTCTAAGATACCTTTTATAAAAATAGCATTTTTGTGCTGTTATTGTTCAGGAACCCTCTTGGTCTCCGAAAAAACCAAGTAGAAAACCAGAAGTTCAAATCTCTCCCGGGCTACCAAACTCCAGAGTCTAATTAATACTACGCAGACATGTTTGACCTAAGACTTAATATGAAGTGATACCAAAGTCATCACTTTCCTTGGTCCGAGATGAAATATTATATGACTGAAACATCCAGAATTGAAAAATCTGACATCAATGCAACAGTTAAGTTATATCCTTTGATTGCGGTCGATCTGATGAATGCCTGCTGTAGTGAAAAGTTTGAGCGCCCAGAAATAAATATTACATTCAATAAAATAAGGCAAATGATTCCTCGACTCATAAAATTTACCGATGAGTATCGCAGGCTTGGTGGTACGATAATCTGGGTTCGGTCAACTCCTTGGAGGGAGCAGTATTTGCCTAAAAACATCAATCGATTATATCATGAGAATCCCAAAGCAACCTTCTACACTGAGCATGACGTTGAGGAATCTGTTGAATTCTTTGATGGTATTAGTCCACACGAAGCCGATGAGACTTTCACAAAGAATACTTATTCCGCCTTTGCGGACACTCGTCTTCAAAAACTCTTTCGAAAGCGTCGATGGGATACATATTTACTCTCAGGTGTGTTCGCAGAAGCTTGCGTAAATGCAACCCTTATCGATGGTTTCACCAAAGGATTGTTCACCGTCATATTGTCGGACTTGGTGGAAACGATGGACGATGAAGAGCAGCAGGCTCACAAAAGTCATCTAATAACTCATCAATGGCCATTTATGTACGGTCATGTCATGACCAGCATCGAGTTTCTGAAGAAATTGGCAGAATAAAGCTCTCAACCAATCCATAGATGCTCAAAGAATTAAAGAGATTCGAATGAGAAATAGTATAAATTCAACTCTAGCGTGCGGTAATTCCCGGGCTACCAGCAAACCTAAGTTTGGCAAGCTTTCAAACCATAGTCTTTGTAGAAAGGAATTTTTGATTATTTGTTCTCCAAAAAGGTTCGTCTGGTTTATAAGTTGATTCCTTTTACATAATCAATTATGGAAGAAAGATATCGCAAATTGAAAATGATCGTTGAAAAGGAAATGGAAGGAGCCAGCCCTGCTCATGACATTAACCATGTAATGAGAGTCTACAACCTATGCTTGAAATTGGCACGCTATGAACCGGATGTTGATCTAGATATCTTGAAAACGGCAGCTTTACTCCATGACATTGCAAGAACCAAAGAAGACAAAAAAGGACAAATCCCCGCTCTAGATGTCGACCATGCAATTCTCGGTGCAGAGATGAGTGAAAAGATCTTAAGGCAGTTGGGTTATCCAGAAGAAAAAATAAAACATGTCAAGCATTGCATTGTTGCTCACAGATTCAGAAGCGGAATTGAACCGGAAACAAAAGAGGCAAAAATTCTGAGCGACGCCGACAAACTTGATGTTTTAGGAGCAACGGGAATCGCTAGATCCTTTACAATCGGGGGAGAATGTGGTCAAAAAATCCATGCGGACACTCCGATAAATGAGTACATCAAAGAAAATCTTGTTGGTGGAAAACCCAACGGAAGAATCAAAGACCCCACGAAACATGCCTCAAACCTCGAGTTCGAAACAAAATTCAAGCATATTCCAGATAAACTATATACTCAAAAAGCTAGAGAGATTGGCAGACAAAGATTAGAGTATATGAGAAAGTTTTTTGAGAGGTTAAAAAGAGAGATTGACGGGCAGTTATAGATCCAAGCGGCAAAGTCTTATTTCAAGGTCATCTTGAAGTATTTTTGTGATAGGAAAATTTTATGAAGCCTAGCACGTTAATGGAAGTTAGGGTGAGTAGTCATGATTGAAAGGCTATACCATATTACCTTTCCCGTTTCGGATACAAAGAGAACTGTAGCATTCTACGAGAACATTCTTGGGCTTAAGAAGAGGGGTGAATGGCCCAATTACGCAGAATTTGACGTTGGAGAAGTGCATTTTGGTTTCGAACAAAAAGGAAAGTTGGAAATCTTTCTGCTGGTAGACGACGTAGACAAGGCGTACGAAAGTCTGAAAAAGAAAGGCGTCAAATTTGTCACAGAACCCAAAGACATGCATTGGGGGGCCCGAGCAGCCA
>CAZHWZ010000040.1:0-13066 GCA_964535965.1 uncultured Candidatus Bathyarchaeia archaeon
CCTCACATCATCCCACAGTTAATATCTCACTACGAAGATTTATCCATTTTGATGACTCTAAAGCATTAGACTTAAATTCATGCTACAAAATCTCATTAGTCTCACTAAAAGAGAGGCAGTCCATTGCTGGAAAAGCAAAAGCCAGTAATTGCTGTTCATGGTGGTGCTGGAACTTGGCAGCCCGAACGTAGCCAAGCTGGGTTAGAGGGAGTTAAAAGGGCTGCTAAAGTAGGTTTTGACATTTTAAAAAATGGAGGAAGCGCTGTTAACAGTGTCATGGAAGCCGTTGCTGTTATGGAGGATGATGGCGCTTTTAATGCCGGTTATGGCTCAAGTCTGAACATTGAAAAAAGTGTAGAAATGGAGGCATCAATCATAGATGGAAAAACATTGCAGGCCGGCGCCGTTGGACTTTTGAAAGACGTTAGGAATCCGGTTCGCCTCGCAAGGATAGTTATGGAAAAAACAGACCATGTTCTTGTGGTAGGCGAGGGAGCGGAAAAACTTGCAAAAATCTTTAATCTCGAGAGAAGGGAACCAATAACAGAGCTCAGGTTAAAATATTATGAACAACAGAGAAAAGCCTTACTTGACAGAAAATTTGAATTGCCAAAGCTGTTGAGTTTAATTAAAAGCTATCCTGAACTGTTTGACCTTGAAACCGTGGGCGCAGTTGCCCTCGATGAGGATGAAAATTTTGCAGCTGCAACATCCACTGGAGGCTTCCCACTAAAACTTCCAGGAAGAATTGGAGATTCACCACTGATTGGATGTGGCACATATGCGGATAATCAGGCTGGCGCGTGTTCAGCAACTGGTATCGGTGAGATAGCAATAAGGCTTGTTTTAGCGAAGACTGTATGTGATTACATGAGTAGTGGAAAAACTGCACAGAAGGCTGTTGAACAGGCAATAAGACTTGTTAACAGAAGAAACACAGCCACATACAATTCTATGGGGTTAATTGCCATTGATGTTCACGGAAGAATCGGCGCAGCACACAATTCACCAAACCTATGTTGGAGCTACATCACGCCAGAAACACAAGAGCCTGTGACTTCTTTAACGGCGAAAATCGTGAAATAAAACCTCTAAAGGAGATGGGCAAATGTATGTTTTGATTTTTATTCTCGACAATCAACGAACAAAAACGCTTAAAGCGTTGCTTGCTTAGCTTGCTTTCCTAAACAAGAAAAACTGAAGGAGGTGAAAAAAGGTATGCGTGAGGAAGAAGAATGGGGTGAGGAAGAGGAAGAATGGGAAGAAGAGTGGGAAGAGGAAGAGTGGTGAAAAATTAAGCTTTTTGCGATTTTTCTCTAACTAATAATTTTTGACAATCTTTTACGTGATTTTAGGGTTCATATTTATAACCTACTAGTTACGACCATTCATTATCGTGCCTAACCATGACAAGAGTCGCTGTGCTAGACGCAGACAAGTGCAAACCAAAACGTTGCGGTAGGTTATGCCATAGTTTCTGCCCAATGGTTCGAAGCCGCATAGAAGCCATACGATTTGAAAATGACAAACCCATAATCGTGGAACCCCTATGCACGGGATGCGGAATATGTATAAAGAAATGCCCATTCAAAGCCATTTCAATAGTTAACCTTCCAGACGAGTTAGAGAAAGATTGCAGCCACCGTTTCGGACAAAACACCTTCAAACTTTACAGGCTTCCAACACCGCCTCCAGGCACGGTTTTAGGCCTACTTGGACAAAATGGAATAGGCAAGACAACCACGCTCAAAATACTTTCTGGCGAGGCAAAGTTAAACCTCGGAAACTATGAGGAACCGCCTAATTGGGATGAGATAATCCAATATTATAGAGGCTCAACACTTCAAGACTACTTCCAAAAGATGAGTGAGAATAAACTCAGGGTTTCGCATAAACCGCAGTACGTAGATAAAATCCCAAAAGTCGTTTCCGGAAACGTTGGAGAACTACTGGAAAAGGTAGATGAAAGGAAAAAACTTGATGATATCAAGGGACAACTTGAGCTTAGAGAGTTTTGGAACCGACCTCTCGAAGTGCTAAGTGGAGGCGAACTCCAACGTGTAGCGGTAGCCGCCGCAATATGCCGAGAAGCAGATGTCTACCTCTTCGACGAACCATCAAGCTATTTAGATGTGAAGCAGAGGCTTGAGGTAGCTAAAGCCATTAGGAGCCTAAAAAGCGACGAAAAAACGGTAATCGTGGCGGAACACGACCTAGCAATAATAGATTACTTGTCTGACCAAATCTGCATTTTTTACGGAGAACCAGGAGTTTACGGCATCGTCTCTAACGTTCACGGTGTTAGAACTGGCATAAACATCTACTTGCAAGGTTACATTCCAGACGAGAACGTTCGATTTAGAAAAGAATCAATAATATTCCATGAAAAGCCGCCCACAGTAAGTTTTGATGTAGGCGAAACATTGCTAAAATGGAGGCAAATAGAAAAAACGTATGAGGAATTTAAACTTGTTGCCCACCCTGGAGAAATAAAAAGGGGAGAAATCATCGGAATTCTTGGACCCAACGGCATTGGCAAAACAACTTTTGTAAAGATTTTAGCTGGAATCGAAGAGGCTGATGACAAAAGAAAGCTTGGCAAATTGACGGTAAGCTATAAGCCACAGTATATCTCAGCAGAATACGAGGGCACGGTTAAAGAGCTTCTAATGAATGTTGCCAAAGAGAGTTTTTCTTCAAGCTGGCATAAGACGGAAATCCTCCAACCTTTAAGGATACAGTTGCTTTTGGATAGAAATGTGGCTGAACTCAGTGGCGGTGAACTGCAAAAAGTAGCGATTGCAGCGTGCCTATCTCGCAAAGCTGAGCTTTACCTGCTTGATGAACCAAGCGCTTACTTGGATGTTGAAGAACGGTTGAACATGGCGCGGGCTATTCGAAGGGTTGTTGAAGCTCATAACGTAACTGCCTTTGTTGTCGAACATGATGTTGTCGCTCAAGACTTCATAGCTGACCGCCTAATGGTTTTCACAGGAGAACCCGGAATAAAGGGTACAGCGAACCCGCCTACAAGCCTAAGGGATGGAATGAACATGTTTCTGAAAGAGATGGAAGTGACCTTCCGTAGAGACCCTACTACCAAAAGACCAAGGGTTAATAAGGAAGGCTCAAAACTTGACAAGTTTCAAAAACAGATGGGAGAATACTACTATGTACGCTCACTTGGAAAGTGAAGCATCTGGGAATAGCCATGGTTAAAATTGAGGAAAACGAAAAGAAGCTTTTGGAAGCCGCTTTGAAGGCTATGAATAATGCATACGTGCTTTGGGGTTTTAGGGTTGGTGCCGCTGTGCTTGCAGAAGACGGAAAAATCTATGGGGGCTGTAATGTTGAAAGTTGGATTTCCGGGCTGGGTATATGTGCTGAAAGATGCTCAATTAACCACGCTATTTTGCATGGCAACCGAAAAATTGAGAAAGTGGCAGTTGTGGTTGATGCTGACAGTCAAAGTGAACCCAAACCTTGCGGGGCTTGTTTACAGCACATTTATGATTTTGCTAAAAATTCTAAAATTAAAATTGTTATGGCAAAAGCGGAGAATGGAGAGGTCTCGTTTGAAACTGTTGAAGTAAAGAGTGTTGAGGAGTTGTTGCCGTCTCCTTTCAGAAAAATGAAAAATTTTGGCTGAAAAAAGTAGTTAAATTAAAGAATTAGCAAGGCATATCGTAGAGTGGTTGCCATACGGAGGAGCTGGTGGAAGCTTAAAGTGGTCCAGACAACGTTCGAAGAGATAAGTGCTTCAGATTTCTTTTATCGAAACAGAGACATAGCTGGCTTCACAAATCCGACCAGAGCCATTTTTGCAGCAGTGAAGGAGCTTATTGAGAACTCGTTGGATGCCACTGAAAGCATCAAAGTACCACCGGACATTTACGTTAGGCTTTCGTATGAGGGAGAAGCTAGCAAGGAAACTCAGATTTACAGGTTGAGAGTTGAAGATAACGGTGTGGGAGTTCCGCCAAGGCACATACCGTCAGCTTTTGGACAGGTGCTTTTTGGCTCGAAATACAAGTTGAAACAGCAGAGGGGAACCTTTGGATTAGGCGGGAAAATGGCAATTTTATACGGACAAATAACGACTCATCAGCCAGCCTGCATTTTTTCAAGTACAAGCTTTGCGAAGATTTACATGTATAAGCTTATGCTAGACATTCAGAGAAACCGGCCGATAATACTTGACAGGAAGGTGCTCGTAAACAAGGAGCAGTGGCGAGGAACAATAGTCGAGTTCTGCCTGGAAGGGGACTACCTTAGGGCTATGCCCAAAATTCTAGATTATTTTAAGCAAACAGCTATGGTGAACCCTTATGCCAACTTGACTTTTGTTGACCCTAAAGGCAGGCTCTACAAATTCACAAGAGTTACGGAGGAAATGCCTGAGCCGCCAAAGGAAACTTTGCCTCACCCGTATGGTGTGGATGTGGAGCTTCTTCAACGCATCATACAAATAACACCGTATAAGAACATGCTTGAGTTTTTGAGGAATCATTTCCACAGGGTTGGTGAAATCACTGCAAGAAAGTTTTTGCAGTTCAGCGATGTAAGCCCGTCTAAAAGTCCAAGGAGACTCGCTCATGAGGAAATTGTCAGGCTGATGCATATGCTTAAGAGGTTTAGAGAGTTCTTGCCGCCGGATGCGAGCTGTCTGTCGCCTTTGGGTGAGGAACTGTTAAGGACGGGTGTACGGAAGGAGTTAAAACCCGAGTTTGTGGCTGTTCATCAACGTAAGCCATCAACCTATGCTGGTCACCCCTTCATCATCGAGGTGGGAATCGCCTACGGAGGGGAAATCCCCAAAAAAGGAAGCTTCCTGATTTACCGTTTTGCCAACAGAATCCCACTGTTGTATGACGAGGCGAGCGATGTTTCAGTCAAGGTGATAGATTCTATGAATTGGCGGAGGTACAAGGTGACGCCTGACATGCCAATCGCAGTTTTGGTGCATATTTGCAGCACGAAGGTTCCGTACAAGACGGTTGGGAAGGAATTTATAGCGGACAGACCTGAAGTCAGAAGGGAAATAGCCAATGGACTGCGGGAGGTTGCCCGTCAACTCCAGCATTTCTTGACGCGAAGGGAGCACGTGGACAGAGAGCGAAAAAGGCTTGGAGTTTTTGGTAAGTATTTGCCGAAAATAGCCCAGTTTTCCACCCAGCTTGCTGGTAGGGAGAAGCTTCCAGATATAGAAAAGCTTTTGAGGAGTGTGAAAAAGTTTGGAGCAGAAGAAGAAGCATAAGACCAGTATAATGGAAAGAAGGAATGAAGTTTTAGCAGGTTTGAAAAATCTTGGTGCTGGAATTTATGAGCAACTTGACGGTGGATATTTCCCATCAATAACGATGCCTAGTCGCTCAACAGAAAACATCTACTATGACCCACAGCTTAGGCAGTTCATCCTAGGAGATAGGAAGATTCGGAGAAGCGCCCGCAACATCCGCCATCTAAAGCCTTTCACACAGATTGTTTGGGCTGCTACCTTTTCGCATGAGCTCACTTCTCAACGTAAGACATCGACTCTGAGGGATGTTTATTATTCTGCGCAAGCATATGACATGAGTTTTACGGACCAGCAGGAATCAAACAATATCGTAACGGATTTGGAGACTGTTTTGGGATTGTCACGGGAAGATTTCAGCATCTTTCCAGAAGAGCGTTCTGCGGTTTTCGGAGACCTAACTATAGAGTATACTGTACCTGGTTATGAGGGAAAGACTTTGAATTTGACCTCGCATCCGGACGGTGTTATGATTGGGCCAGCCTTGACCTCAGCCGAGTTTGCGAAAACAACTGCGGACAAGGTTATAGCTATAGAAAAGGGCGGTTTATTCACGCGGTTTATAGAGGAGAACGTGCATAAGAAGTTTAACGCGATACTTGTTTTGACGGCTGGACAGGCGCCGAGGGCGACGCGCCACTTTATTAGGAGGCTTAACAGAGAGTTGAGTCTTCCGTTGTTTGTTTTCACGGATGGCGACCCGTGGGGGATGCACATAGCTATGGTGATAATTTCGGGTTCTGCGAACGCTGCGCATTTAAGAGAGTTGACAACGCCTGATGCGAAATGGAGTGGTGTATGGGCAACAGACATTGTCAAATATAAGTTGCCTACTGATCCGCTGGATGAGGTGGACATGAAGAGGCTTTATGAGTTGCAGAAGGACCCGCGTTATAAAGAGGATCCGCTGTGGCAGAGGGAGATTAAGACGTTTATGAAGATTAGGAGGAAGGCGGAGCAGGAGGCTTTTAGCAGGTATGGCTTGACGTATATTGTGGATGAGTATTTGCCAGCGAAGCTTGAAGAGACGAAATAGGGAAATTTAAAATAATACTTCATGTTCTATGTAAGGAAGCACATTGGAAAGGGATGGATTAAGTTATGAGTGAGGAAGGTGGTTTTGGATTAACGCTTGCTGAGAAATTTTTTGGTTTGATGCTTCTTATTATTGGTGCCTTGGCTACGTATTACACGCTTACTAGCGCTCAGGCGTTGAGGAATTTCATAGGGCTTTTCGGGTTTTTAAGCGTTATATTGATTGTGTTGGGGTTGTTTTTGATGAGTGCAAAAACAGAGTAGCATTTTAGATTGTTAAGTCTTTGTTCTCGGTGTTGGTTATGGCCCCCTATAAATAGGTTGAACTTCTGGTTCTGTCATGGTGTCCTAGAGGAAGAGTTGTTTACAGGCGAATAAAAAAAGAGAAATCTTGAGGAGGAAACTATTGTGTGATTTGTTGATTTGATTGTTTTAGAAATGGGCATACGGGGCAGTATCTGAATGTGTGCAATTATTCTAGACCCTCTATTTGGGGTCAAATATTCGTGGGTGTTAGGGGAGGTTAAGGCTTGCGGTGTGATCTTTTGGTTTTTTCGGGCCAGAGAAGAATGATGATTACGATGACTGCTATGATTATTATTGGGATCGTTGGGTCTAGTGCCAGCCATCCTATGTAGGGTATTCGATACAAGACTCGACCGTGGACGTTTTGTTGGGATATCCAATACAGCTCTTCGCTGGGGTTAGCATCTCCTTTTGTTTTGAAACGGATTGTTCCGTTTGGTAGGGTTTCTATTTTTGTTACTCTGTGGATTGTGCGGCTTCCTTGTGGCGGGTCAAAGACTATGATGTCTCCCACTTGGATGCTGGTTGGTGGGACTCCTTGAACTATGACGAGGTCTCCGACTTCTAGGGCGGGGCTCATGCTTCCAGAGGCTACAGCGACCAATGGAGTTGCGGTAGCTAGAATGATTCGAAATAAAAAATAAATCCCTATAACTGAAAGAATGACAACAGCTATCACCGAAACGTCAATCATGAGTTTTCGGTGTTTGGGGTTGAGCTTCACGGATCTGTGCCTTCTTTATTTTAAGTTGTGCGATCAATTTCTCATTCTTCCTCTTCTTTTTTAATTCTTTCAAGGATGCTTGATTCGGTCATGGTGTATTCATATCGTGTTGTTTCATCAATTACGTAGAAGATGTGGGTTTCAGGGGGTTTGCGGGTATGGACTATTGGCTTGGCAAGGGTGTCTGCTACTTTGACAAGGTCTTCTAGGGTCTTCATGGTGATTGTCGTGAAGCGTTCCTTGAACTGTGGTTCTTGGACTGTTTCACTAATGATTTCTCTGAAGGGTTCTATAACTTCTTCAATTAGTGCCTCAGGTTTTGTGGGTTTGGCTGGTTTGCTTCTTGCATAGACCCGGATCATCACCAATAATCCAATGAAGGATATTGTAAAGAGAGCATATGAGCCGTATCGTTGCGGGTTTACCCAATCCTGATATATAGTATCGATTCTTGTGATTTCTCCGGTTTTTGAGTGTTGAATGCCCTCAATTGATATGATGTCTCCCTCAGCGAAGCTTGACGTGAATCGCATTGTCAGTTTTGGGGCAAATGATTCGTTGATTAAGCCTTCTGTGGTGTTTGCTTCGATGTTCATGTTTATTGTTACTGTTACATTGTATTGAGTTATGGTTACTCCAGTTTCTTTTGTGATGTCGCTGACTAAGTTTTGGGCTGAGGAAATGTTGATGGGTGAAATGTTGCCTATATTTAGGTTCGTACTTGTTCCTGTGGTGTTTATAGTTTCTTGTTGTACCTCACCTATTTGTTTTTGCCATATTGGCGTCTCTAAGTATTTGCCCAAATTGTAATGGACTGTTAGATTTGCTGGTGCACTGCCTTGAAAGGTGTAGGTGAAGTTTACGTTGATAGCATTGGTAATTCTTGTGAAAATGGGTCCCTCGCCTAGTTGAAGCGTTGTTTTGTTGTTATAGATTGTGTTTGGTCTGAGTGTGGCGGTATAGTTGAATGACCCATAGTTTCCGTATGTATATAATGTGGCGACAGATGTTTTTTCGGTTGGAATTTGGTAGGTGCAAAATACTATTAAGCTTGATGTCAAAGTCAGAATTGCGAATAGGATAAGTAGAACAGTGATAACTAATCTATTCATTTAACTCCCTTTTCTATAAGTTTCTTCACATGTATGCAAAAGTTTCGTTTTTAATCTCTTATATATAGGTTGCGACGTAGCCACAGTATTAACTCCTTCGGGCGTGATCATGCCCTTTTCCTCAGATAACAAAGATGTCTCAACCGTATTTTATGAGACTGTTGTTGTCTTTTTCTTTGAAATACAGCTGCAAGAACGGCAAAGATCAGAAATAAAGGTAAGACTGGGGTTGATGGGAATTCTGGTACTATAAGGATGTGTTTAGTGCTTGTGTTGTACGTGAAGTATAGGTGGGCGTGTGTGCTGTTTGAAATGTCCAGTATGGTGGTATCAACTTCTTCTCCATCGACTAGAACGGTGTATGAGTAGTTCAGCAACGCTGTTGGAATCATAACTCTACAGAAGCCTACAGTACCATCTTCTCCTGTAAGATTGAAACTTATTGCTTTTCTGAGCTCTGGTTCATAGGTTACTTTAAACTCGAAGTCTGAAATTGTAGAATTACTGATTGCATATACATGGTGGGTTTCTTTTTCCCAATTGATACTGAAATCCGTGAAAGTGCCCATGAGAGGGTGATTATCCCTGTTGTTCTCGTCGATAGTATAGGGGGTTTCTCCGATGCCGTCTTTATCCAAGTCAGAAGCTAGGTAATCCT
The DNA here is from genome assembly GCA_964535965.1 of uncultured Candidatus Bathyarchaeia archaeon. Taxonomy (GTDB): domain Archaea; phylum Thermoproteota; class Bathyarchaeia; order Bathyarchaeales; family Bathycorpusculaceae; genus CAZHWZ01. The sequence goes on from CAZHWZ010000040.1 coordinate 9,132, forward strand.
TCCAAAAGTTACCTTCGGCGCCATTGTCCCAGAAGTTTGACGAATCTCCGTAACTCCAAGCTTGTATAGCGTTGTAGAGAACATTGTTGTGGTAAATTGTATTGTTGTGGGCTCCTCCCATGACTAGTCCACCGACGCGACTTAACGTTACCGTGTTGCCCACAATGGTGTTGTTATTGCAATTGAATGACAAGACAATGCCTTGGGGGTTGTTTGTGACGAAGTTGTTGTTTATGATGTTATTTGTAGAATGGACGAGAAGGTATATTCCATGAGAGGTGTTTGCAACGGTGTTGTTGGTGATTACGATTTCGACGGATTCCCACAGATAGATGCCAGCCTGATTAGTCGAAATGGCTGTGTTGTTCGCAATTCTGCATCTTGAACAGCCGTGAACCAAGATGCCTCCGTAGGAACAGTTGAGCACCTTGTTCTCAGTCACACTAGCGTTCTGAACATCATGTAAATCTATGGCCCAACTTCCATTGTGTATTGTAAATCCAGCTATTTCGGCGTTATTTGCTGTAAGGGAAACTACTTTTTCAGTTCCGTTGCCATCGATTATTGTTGTGCTCTGGCTTGCGCCAAGCAACCTAACAGTTTTGTTTACGGTCACGTGTTCCTTGTATATTCCATCGTCAACGAGTATTGTGTGTCCATTCATCGTTTCAGACGCGTCTATGGCCTCTTGTATTGTTTCATAATCCAAGCCAGTGTCTATATTATGAATGGGAAAGTCGGGTTTTGCTGAAACTTTAATGTGTATGGTATTGATTGAGGTTGCAATAAATATAAGCGGAACAAGTGTTAGCAAGATTTGTTTGAAGTGGAGTCTGTGTTTATGCAGGGTTCTCTTTTTGAGCTTTTCTGGCTGTTTAGGTCTCATTAATCAGTTATGCCCTCTTGTTTAGTCCTCGAAACCGTATCGTCTTTTCAGATAACGAGGTTCTTTGATTATGGAGTCTACAATGATAATCAAGACTACATATGACATCATTTCGAGTGTGAGGGCCATCCACCAGGGTGGTGAGCTGGCTGGGGAAACAATTGGCAAGGGGTCGAGGAAGAATTGGACGCCTATGCGAAAGGTTGCGGGACCTAGAAGGCTCCATCCGATTTTATAAAAGAAGAAGCTCAAGAACAATCCGGCGGCGAATGAGGGTAGGACGTTTGTGAATGCGTAGATGACTATTCGATCGAGGGATGCGCCTATCACGTCTTTTAGTGAAATCTGGTACAAGCCGAACAGAATGGAGGATGCGTAGAGGGACGTGAAGAAGCCGTGGTTTCTGAGCAGGTTGCGGAAGATGTAGCCGCGGAAGATAGATTCAGTGGCAAGACTTAAAAGTATGGCAGAGGCAATGCGATGCATAATTATGAAGGGATTTGTTGAGATTCCTTGGTAGTAAAAGTTTCCTGTTGAAAAGGCAGGAAACAGATAAATTAGCACGTATATTAGTATGAAAATAGTGCTCAAGAGCAGACATTTTGATGTTTTGAGGGTGGTTGGTTTTTTGTAGCCATGTTTTCCGAGGGTTGATTTGGCTAGCTTTGTGAATAGAAAAAATGTTGCGAGGCTGATGGCTGGGATGGCCAAGTATAGCAGGTATATAGTTGTAATGGGAGGGCTGATGTGCAACATGATTAAGTCGTAAACTTGCCAAAGTGTAAAGGCAATGATGAATAGTAGGATTGAAGTGATTATGTTGAATGCTTTTGAGGGTGTGACAGATGCAGCCACTGCTTTTTTTCTCCTTCAGTCTCTCATGGGTGGATTTTTGATACAATGTAATAATGAATGGGAACAGCTACTAAGGGTTTATGGTAGTAACTTCTATGAGCACTAGCCAGTTCGTTTTAATGGCGGAACTGTGTTTGTGTAGTACGAGTAGACGGCAAGGTTTATTAAGACTTACGATTCTTTTTATCGGCGAGTGAATAATATGGCTATGCAGAAAATAACTGTAGGAACGGTTCTAGCGATTGCGGTGATGGGGATGGTTGCTAGTGCTTTGAGTGTGCTTGTTGCTACGCGTACGATCTCTAATACTGGGAATATGAGGGGAATTGGGGTTGGTGTGTATTGGGACAGTGGTTGCACTAATGTGACTTCCTCCATTAGTTGGGGGGCTTTAGATCCTGGTGCCGTGAAGAGCGTGACGATTTATGTTAGGAATGAGGGAAGCGTTACGGTGAAGCTGAGCATGACAACTAACAATTGGAATCCTGCGTCGGCTTCAAGTTATATAACGTTAAGCTGGAATCGTGAAAACTACCTGTTGAGCCCCGGGTCCGTTGCCCAGGCTGTTTTGACTCTTTCGGTTTCGTCAGCCATCAGTGGTGTTACCAACTTCAGTTTCGACATAATTATAACCGGAACAGAGCAAACGTGATACGGCTGTAGAGCTATTGTCAGTATAAACCTTGTCACATGGTTGGAATCGGCAGCTAAGTGTCTTCTCACCCTATTTTGTATGTAACTTCAAGTACGGCGGCTTGACTTGGATCAGCGTCATAGCTTCTTATTTCGTGGGTTGTCCCGGCTTCAGGGTGTCCGTAAAGAAGGATGGCTAAGGCGTTCCCAGAGTTCCAGTCAGACCTGTTCACTATTTCCTGTATGATAGTGGCTATATCTGGGCTCGTGTACCATTCGCCTTCAGTCCACATTCCCCAAAAACCTGTGTCTACAACCGCAACGGTTTTGGGTCTTGCTAAGAAATCGTCTATGGTTGAAAATTCGTTGCAGTTGCCGGAGTTCTGGCCGTAAGTGTTCCATCTGGCACGGGTGCCCGCGCAACTCTGGTCGGCGCAAAATTTCAACACTGCCGAAACAATTTTGGCTCCTTGAGGAATGTTCACATTTCTAAATCGGAGACCACCATTGTAATAGCGGTCGCCGAATTCAAAATGACCTACAGAAACGTGAGATTTGTCTAAAGTCCAAGTCCAGTAGACCCCGGCCCAATCCCACCAAGCACCTGCATCATCGTGGCTTGCAGATACTTGAACTATAATTGTACGAGAGGATGTATATGTAATGGTCCCTGTGGCGGGCAGGGTTATTGACTGTGTTAATAAGCTTGCAAAAGAGGCACATGCCATTGTGCTTACTGCAAAAATGACTGTTATCACATAGAATCTGGGTGCTTTTGGCAACGTGTATCGTAATATATACGATTCGGCTGAATTTAAGGGTTTCCAAAAAGAAGTGAAGGCACCTAGAAGGCGAGTAAATCGTTTCTATATCCAGCTTATGTTTGTTGTGAAGATTGAAGTGCTGGTTGTGGGTTTGCTTTGCCAGCTTGTGAAATAGGCGGTAGTGATTACGCTGTTCGTGTAGACCAATATGGTGTTTTCGTATTCGGGTGGAAGTTGGTTTCCGATTAGAGCGTAGGCTGTGTTTAAAGAAATGAAGATTGTTTCGTTTTGATTTAGGAATTTGCCTGTGGCTTTTCTTATGTCTGGCAATGAGATGCATAGGGTTTTGGTTGTTGGGTCATATACAACCGTAAAGTAAGTGGGGTCGATCAGGATGGTAGTTCCGTCAGTTTGAATGTATTGCATGAGTGGTTGTTGGACTGGGTTCCAGTCCGTGGGGAATGTGTTGTTTACTACGAGTTTGGTTATGGGGGTTGAGCCGTTGTTGATTATTTTGATTAGGATTTGAAGCGGGTCTGGGTCTGTGTTTTCGATGGTTTTTGTGGTGTTGTCTACGATAAGGGTGACTATGTTATTTGGAGCGTTTAGGAGGAAGCTAGTGACCTCGATTGTGGGTTCTTGTGATACGGTAAAACTTATGTTTAGACTGACAAAGTCTTGCCATGCTCCATAGGCCAGTGTAAAAAATACGATTAGAATAAGAGGGAAGAGCAGGATAACAAGTTTGCGCTTTGTGTTGCGGTATCTTCTTTTCATGGTTTGTAATCCTGTTTGGA
>CAZHWZ010000041.1:0-12852 GCA_964535965.1 uncultured Candidatus Bathyarchaeia archaeon
GTTCAAATCCGGTCCGGCCCACCAGACTTTAGGGGGTTATATGTTAACTTCAGCTATTTACGGTGCTCTAAAGGGCAGACGTAGCATACATAGATACCTACAGAAAGGCATCCCTGAGGTTGTTCTTCGGCGTGTTTTAGATGCTGCTAGGTGGGCTCCTTCAGCGCATAATGCACAGCCTTGGCAGTTTATAGTCATCCAGGATTTAATGGTTAAGAGGAAGCTTGCTGAGGCCATGGCAAGCGATTGGGATAAAGATTTACGTAAAAATGGCGTTTCAGTAAGCGAGCGTGAGCGCTTAATCAAGGCTTCCCTTGAGACCTTTACCAGCTCTCCAAACCTTATTGTTGCATGTTTAACCATGGAAGATATGGATAGGTATCCAGACAAGCGGAGGCAGAGGGCTGAATACTTGATGGGCGTCCAGAGCGTAGCAGCCGCCATTCAGAACATGCTTTTAGCAACCTACGCCGAAGGTTTAGGAACGTGCTGGTTTTGTGCCCCATTGTTCTGCCAGAAGACAGTTAAAGAAGTTTTGAGGCTGCCCGAAAACGTCGAACCTCAGGCGTTAATAACCATCGGATACCCCGCAGAGAGGCCAGAAGCTCCTCCGAGAAAGCCGTTAAAAAGCGTTGTGCGCCATAACTATTGGAGGGAGACAAAATGATAACAGCCTTGGCTGGAGGAGTTGGAGCAGCAAGATTCCTTCAAGGGTTAATAAGGCTCATTCCAGAAGAAGAGCTTACAATAATCGTCAACACTGGCGATGACATTGAACTCTATGGCCTACATATTTCCCCAGACCTTGACATAGTTATGTACACGCTGTCCGGAATAGTCGATGAAGAAAAGGGATGGGGCATTAAGGGAGACACTTTTCACTGCCTTGAAACTCTCCGAAAATACGGATACGAAACTTGGTTTAACTTAGGCGACAGAGACCTCGCCACACATATCCATAGAACATGCCTTCTAAAAAGAGGTTTCAAGCTTTCAGAGGTCACCCAAATGCTCTGTGAAGCCCTGGGGTTAAAAATGAGGATTCTTCCGATGACCAATAATAAATTTAAAACGATTATTGTGACGGATAAGGGGAAAATGCATTTCCAAGAATATCTTGTCAAGAGAAGCGCTCAAGATAAAGTTGTCAATGTCGAGTTTGAAGGCGCAGATTTTGCTAGTCCTTCACCCGGCGTTCTCGATTCCATTCTAAACTCGGAGGCTGTGGTCATATGTCCCAGCAATCCAATCGTAAGCATCGGCACCATTCTGTCAGTTAAGGGTGCCCGCGAGGCACTCAAAGCAACAAAGGCTAGGGTTGTTGCGATAAGCCCGATTGTTGGCGGCGCCCCAATTAAGGGACCTGCTGACAAACTCATGAGCGGCTTGGGATTAGAGGTTTCCGCGTATGCAGTTGCAGCTCATTACAAAGACTTTCTAGATGTATTCATAATAGATAATGTGGATAGCGTCCAAAAAACGAGGATGGAAGCTATGGGGTTGAATGTAGTCGTGACAAACACCATTATGAAAACCCTACAGGACAAAGTTGAATTAGCTAAAGTAGCCTTAAATAGCATTAGAAGTAACTTGTAAAGTAGTTTATTGCTCCTTGAAAACTCACCAAAACTGATAAAAACGTGAACTATAAAGAAGAACGCTAACGTTGAGGAAAATGAGTATGCCGTCAGAAATCTTCGACATTGAGAAATTCATCGGGATGAGCGAGCGAGCCGAATATTGTGCGGTGAAAAGATTGAAAGATGTTGTGAAATTAAAGCTTCGTACACCAAGGAGACTTTACACTCTAAAGGTTGAACCAGCAAAGGCTGAAGAAATCATCAAAAAGCTTCAATGTGAAATCCGCGAAATATGATTTTATGTATGAACAAGGCTCGTTGCATTCTTCTCAAAGTGTTTGATAATTTTTTATTTCAGCAAGCCTTACCTGTTTCTTTCTTCTTCTTTGAGAGTTTAATTAATAAATTTAAGGCGTTTATTTCCTTATCTACGGTTTTAGTGCTGAGAAATCCGGCTTTCTCAGCGTTTGAGAATAGTTCTTCGCCTTTTTCTGTGCGGATAATTGTGAATGTCCATCCGTCCAATCCTAAGCCTCCTGTTGAGATGTCTGCGAACTCGGAGCTGAAGTCATCGCAGAATCTGCAGCTTTTCCGGGCGTATTGCTTCACGTCTGCAAGGGGAATTGTTTGAACCCCAGTTTCTGTTGTGACAAGCATCTTTCCCTTAATATTCATTTTCCTTATGCCATTCAAGTTAATGCCTAGTGTTTCTCGAATGTGCTTTTCCATAAGCCCTTCATAATTGAAGCATTCAGAGCACATAAGACCGATTAAAAATTTTAAAGGAGCCGTATACCTCTTCAGACCGGTCATTTGCATTTTTCTGATGGCGTGAATTTGGCAAGGCGTTCCCACAAACGCCATGCTTGCCTTTTTCTGCTTGATTCCTTCAGCCAGAGCAAGGATGTTAGGCGAATAGGAATACTTTGTTCCTGCGCACTCTAAAATCTGTTTAGAGTTTGTCGCTAATTTCGGAATTGGGTAGAAAGGTTTTTCCTCGCTGATTCCGGAAACAATTGCGCCGTCAATAAGCCCATTTTCTAAAGCGAACAACAATAGTGTGGTGACAACTCCCCCATCTTGACAAACTTTCAATATTTTGTTATCTTTCGCTTGAGCCACAACAAGTCTACGATAAACCCCGAACTCTTCTTCTGCTTTTCTCTCTCTACCAAACACGAAATTTTCAGCCTTAGACTGTGACCACTCGTATTGGGGGCAAGCTTGGGGGCAAATTCCACATACTTTGCACTCATTTATTAGATTAGGTTTTTCTTCTTTGTACTCTAGACAGTTAAAGGGGCAAACAACCACGCACATGCCGCAGCTGACGCATTTTCCAGGTGCAACAACGTTATTTCCTATAGATTCTTCAAAGCTTACTTTACTAATGCTCATGATTAACCACTTTTAGAAAAGAATAACCTATAAGTTTAAGTTTAAATGTTTTGGAATGATTCGAAACGTATGCGGTGAAAATCTTGAAAGAAGTGGTCGTAACAGTTTCTGACAACCTTTACAAATATCTAACTTTTCTTGAGAAAGCGCGTTTCATAAAGAGCAAAGAAGAAGCCCTAAGCACGGCTTTAGAATTTTACAAAAAGCTCGCCATGCACGATTGGCTTCCATTTGTATATCGTATGGGTGGAGGCCGCGTCATCCTCATGGATATCGCTATGCTCTCTGATTTATTTCATGGGCTGTCAAACATCGAAATTTTTAACGCTGGAAAAGCAAGCGCTTTCAAGAGGAAACTTACAAATCCATTTTTCCGAGATGTGGATTTTTCAGATACAGAAAACTGGTCAATTGTGCTAAGCGAACTTGAAGTTATGGGTTGGGGGAGGTTCTCAAAGTTTAAGAATGAAATAAAAGTGGAGTCTTGTCTCATTCCAGTACCATATTTACAAGGTTATTTTGAGGGAATGTTTGGAATTCCGTTTGAAAGACATCCATCGAAAATTCCAAACATCAACATATTCGTAGCAAAAAAAGAAAAAGAGTAAGGGTTTGGGTGAACTTTAGAGTCTTGTCCAAGGACATTTTTTGTAAGGCCCAATTACGATTGTAACGATTGTTCCTAGGATTCCTTCGAGTTTCAGTTCTTCTTCAAGAAAGGTGTTGAGGTCTTCCATTTTCTCGAAGATGACTTCTGCGAAAATGTCTGTGTCTCCGCTTGTTCTGTACAATACTTGAATGTCCGGGTGTTTCGAAAGATGGTCAACAATTTCTTTAAGTTTAGCTGGCTGTACACGCAGACCGATGAATGCCTTTATAATGCGCCCTAATTTGTGATAATCTAAAACAACTGTAAATCTTTCAATTATTCTCTCCTTCAAAAGTTTATCTATTCTCCTTCTTACAGTGGCTTCATTTGCACCGACTTCTCTGGCTAACTGAATTATGGACTTTCTAGCATCTGCTTGAAGGGCTTTAATTATCTTCATATCAAGTATGTCGATAAACACCAATCCCTATCACCATCGTGTAGAAGATTAATTAGTTATGCGTCTTTCTTATACGTCTTTCGTATTTTTAATAAGTAAAAATAAGCAAATGCGTATAGCAAAATCATTAATAATATCAACTGTATCAACTAATTCCGCAAATTTACATATATTTTTGAATATTTATTTTAGCAAAGACATCATTGCTGTGACGATTTTAATTATAGCAAAGCTTATTTTTCGATGAACATAATATTATGAAGTAGGCACAGTTTTAAGGTGTTTGGAAAATGGCTCTAGAAAAAATTGCACGAAACATTCCTGCATCCTTGTGGAATGAAGCATCAGAAAAATTGGTGGACATCGTTCTAAACTCGCCAAATGCAAGCAAAATGCCTAGCGACCTTGCAAAAACAATACTTTACTATTGGCAAAGAGATCAGCTTGCCACTGAAGTCGGGTTGCAACGTCTCCTTGAGGCTGCTATGATCTTGGAGCCTGAGAAAACCGTCAGCCTAATGGAAGAGTTAGGGCTACCAGAAATCGTAGCTATGCTAAGGGAAACATCGAAACAATAAAGGACAAAACCACTAATCTCCCATTTTCTTTTTATAAAATTTTAAAGGGAAGAGGTTATTACTTCTTGCCATAAAGGAAGCATTCTTTATGGTTGAGTTTGGAATAGAGTTTGTTCCTAGAGACCTTTACTGGAAAACCACCTTCTATGCAATTCAAGCGGAGAAAATAGGATTTGATTACCTATGGATTACCGACCACTTCAACAATAGAAACGTGTACGTTTCCTTGACAATAATATCCGCCTATACTGAAAGGATAAAATTCGGTCCTGGTGTCACAAATCCATATCTAGTTCATCCGGTAGTTACTGCTCAAGCCGTAGCCACACTTAACGAAATAGCGCCGGGCAGAGTTGTCTGCGGACTCGGGGTAGGAGACAAGACCACTTTAGTGATGGTTAATACAGAACAGACAAAACCCTTAGCCACAATACAAGAGTCAGCGCGTATTATCCGTGAAATTAGTTCTGGAAGGGCGTTGGAGATGCGTGGCGAAATTTTCAGGATTTCAGGAGCAAAACTGAACTTTAAGGTAACTAGTCCTGTTCCCATTTTCATAGGTGCTCAAGGTCCAAAAATGTTAGCGTTAGCAGCGGAAATAGGTGACGGGGTCTTGATTAACGCCTCTCATCCGAGAGATGTTGAAAATGCTATGAAATTTATTCATGAAGGTGTGGAGAGAGCTGGCAAAAAACCTGATGAATTAAGCATCAGCGCTTACACCTCTTTCTCCATAGCATCCGATTACGACAAAGCATTCAAGTCGGTGGTTCCGGTTGTGGCTTACATTGTTGCAGGCTCTCCTGAGATGATATTGGAGCGACATGGAATTTCAGTGGAGCTTGCAGGTGAAATTAGAGAAGCCATAGTGCATGACCAGTGGAAGGAAGCCTTCTCTTATGTGGATGGCAATATGGTGGAAGCCTTTTCTATCTGCGGCACCCCTGAAACATGCGTAGAGAAGATTGATAAGCTTGTGAAAGTCGGAGTTGACCAGATAGTGGCGGGTTCGCCAATAGGTCCAAATATGCGAAAATCAATTAACACAATAGCCACACAAGTATTTCCGCACTTCAAGAAATGAATGGAGGAAAGAAGATGATTGCTGCTTATGTTTTGATGAGAATTAAGCCCGGAATGGATAGAAATGTGCTACATAATGTTAAAAAACTCGTCCAAGTAAAGGCTGTGGAAACACTTTATGGAGAATACGATATGCTCCTTAAGGTAGAAGTTGAAGCATTAGATGAGCTAGACTCATTCATTTTTGATACTATAAGAACCATAAAAGGAGTGGAAAGCTCAACTACGCTTATCGCTATAAAGGTTCCAGGCGAGTAGCATGTCAGAAGATAAAGAGCCACCTTCAATTGTGAAGAACGTCATGGCAAAACCAGTCATAACAGTTGACAAAAATAACTCTGTTTTCGAAGCAGCCAGAGTTATGAGCGAAAAAGGCGTAGGTTCCATTGTAGTTACGGACAAAGGAAAGCCTGTAGGTATAACAACTGAGAGAGACGTACTTCAAAGAGTTGTGGCGAAAGGTTTGGACGCATCAAAGGTGAAGATGAAGGATATTATGAGCAAGCCCTTAATAACCATTAACGGGAACATGCCTATAATTAATGCGATAAGGATCATGGAGAAGAACAAGGTGAGGCGTTTGCTCGTGTTAGAGAAGGGAAAGCTTGTTGGAATAGTCACTCAACGAGATTTGCTACGTGCTTTAGCCTTTCATGTATTGATTTCTTTTAGGCCACTGCTTTAACGGTCAAAGGTGAAGTGGATCATGATAGTTTCGGCATACACACTTGTTCGAGTAGAACATTCAAAACTTGAAAAAATAGCCGCTAAGATGAAGAAGCTACGATTTGTGAAAGAAGTTACACCCGTATACGGAGAATACGATATAGTAGTGAAAACCGAAACCAACTCAATTGAAGAGCTGAACTTTTTCATTTACAACGAACTACGGAAAATACCCGGCCTCACCGCAACAACAACGATGATTACGCTGCGACAAAAACAAACGAAAAATAGTTCTACCTGAGTAAGTGCTGGTCATCCCTAAATTAAGAAATTTGAACTGAACTGACACTTAAATAGATAGTATATCATAATTGCAAGAGGGAAGTGCTCCTTATGAACGTTGTTCAGATAATCGGAATTGAGGGTTTGCCAATTATAAAGACAGGAGACAACCTAGCTGAGCTTATCCTCAAAGCAGCCGAGAAGCAAGGGACTCCTATACAAGACAGGGATATAATCGTGGTTACACACGTTATTGTTTCGCGTGCCGAAGGAAAAGTTGTAAACCTCGATGAGGTTGTGCCATCTGAATTTGCAAAAAAAATAGCTGGGCAGTATGAAAAGGACCCTGCTCTAGTTGAGGTTGTTCTTCGAGAATCAAAAAGCATTAAACGTATGGGAGACGGAAAACTCATCACAGAAACCAAGCATGGATTTGTTTGTGCAAACTCAGGTGTTGACAAATCCAATGTTCCAGGAGAACGACTAGTTGCATTGTTGCCAGAAGACCCTGATGGTTCCGCCGAAAGAATTAGGCGGGAAATAAAGAGGTTGACAGGCTGTGATGTTGCAGTTATTATTTCAGACACGCATGGGCGTCCACTAAGAGAAGGTGAAATAAACGTGGCGGTGGGAGTTGCTGGCATAAAGCCGATAAGAGACAGAAGAGGCGAAAAAGACTTGTTTGGATACGTTTTAAGGGTAAAACAAACAGCGGTTGCCGATGAGCTATCTTCAGCCGCTGAACTAGTTATAGGACAAGCAGACGAGGGAGCTCCAGTAGCAATAATCCGCGGATACAACTACCCAAAATCAGAAGATGCAAAGGCAACCGAACTAATAAGACCAAAAGAGAAAGACCTCTTTTTATAAAAATTCCAAACATGTTTCAGAAACTGTAAATAAGCAATTGCGTTTTGTTTGCATAGAAAACTTTGAAAATGGAGATAAACCAAGTTGAAAATTGCAGTTTCAGGAAAAGGCGGCGTTGGCAAAACGTTAATTGCTGGAGGTCTCGCCTACTTCTTTGTAAATAAAGGACTAAAAACAATTGCTATTGACGCTGATCCCTCGCCGAATCTTGCCTTGACTTTGGGCTTGTCGCCGGAGGAAGCACGAAAAATATTGCCAATTTCAGAGAACAAAGAGTTGGTTGAATCCAAAACGGGCATGGGATACTCGGGTGTTTTTCGTTTATCCTTCACCGTTGACGACATCGTCCGCGATTATTCCGTTAAGACCCCATTTGGTGTGAACTTAATCGTTATGGGTACTGTTCGGTCGATGGGTTCGGGGTGCACATGTCCAGCAAACGCCGTTGTCCGTGCATTGCTTCGTCACTTGGTGGTGGAGCGAAACGAGGCTGTAGTTCTCGACATGGAGGCTGGTGTCGAGCATATTGGAAGAGGAACGGCGCAACATGTAGATACGATGCTTATAGTCGTGGACGCAAATATGAAGTCCCTCGAAACTGCCAAGCACATATATGAGTTGGGCAATAAGGCGGGTATGAGGCACATTTTTCTGGTTGGAAACAAAATTGAAAGCGATATTCAAAAAGAAACAATCAAGAAGTTCGCTGAAAAGAACGGTTTGGAAATTCTGGATTTTGTACTATTTGACCAAAAAGTTGTAGAGGCTGAAATGCTAGGAGAAACCCCGCTTAAATACAACGAATCCGAAGCCTTACGCACCATAGAAAAATTGTGTGGTAAACTTATGGCGAAAAATACCTAATAAGCTGGAAGCAAACCTTATTCACAAAGGAGCGATAAAACATGAAAACGCTCGTTACCATAGGGCGCGGAGGAACGGGAAAAACAAGCTTTGTCGCTTTAATGGCGAAATACTTTATCGAAGTTGGAGACATGCCTCTATTATTGGTGGACGCTGACCCAGACCAAAACCTAGGCGAAATGGTTGGCGTAGACCTGAAAGAAGCGGGAAAGAAGACGATTTCAGAATTGCTTGTGGAAACATTCTTGGAGCAGGGTGGAACCACTGTTGGTGTCCCGCCCACCGAAAGAATTGAAAGCAGAATTTGGGGGCATGGCATGTTTGAGAGCGAATATTTCGATTTCATCGCCCTTGGAACAAAGTGGATTGAAGGATGCTACTGCCTGCCAAACGCAGCCCTAAAAGGAGCTTTGGAATCATTAACAAAAAACTACAAGTACGTGTTAATAGACTCACCAGCAGGTCTGGAACATCTGAACCGTAGAATCACGTCAAAAGTGGATGACATCCTCGACATCCTCGACCCCTCTAAAAAATCCTTTCACCACGTTGAACGTGCATATCGCATAGCCAGAGAAGTCAAGATAGAGTTCAAAAACTTTTACACTGTTGGCGGTTTTAGATTTCCAGAAAGTTTAGAGAGCCAGGCTGAAAAGTTGTTAAAGCTTGATTTTCTTGGTAAGATAGTCTATGATGAAGCGGTTGAGGAGCACGTTCTTGCCGGGAAATCATTGCTGGGGTTGCCTCCAGATTCTCCAGCGTACGTTTCCGTGAAGAGAATACTGGAAAAAGCTGGCTACTTCAAAGGATAAGGGATTACGTCACTTTTGAAGTGTGGCTAATAGAAAAGACTTCTAGAAAAGCTTAAAATAACGCTATGATAGGATACATTTTCTAAACCCTTAGGTTGTGTTCATGAGTGAATAGAAAAGGTGTCAATGTAAAGATTGACGAATTGAAGACCGATGTTGGACTTATTAAGAATCTTCAGCTTTCAATCGGCAAACTTATTGAGGAAACTTGGGCCGAGCCCATAGGACCGACGCCTTTCCCCTCACTAACAGCATTACGAGAGTGGGACATGAAGATTCTCCAACGTTACAAACCATTTTACATGCCTTACTGCGATGTATGCTGCCTCTGCACCTTTGGCAAATGCGACTTAACAGGGAACAAGCGTGGAGCGTGCGGAATAAACATGTCGGCTCAGCAATCAAGGATAGTGCTTTTAGCCTGCTGTATAGGAACAGCAACCCATATTGGACACGCCCGCCACTTGGTTGAGCATTTAATCGAAAAATTCGGCCGTAGATGCCCAATTGATGTAGGCGGAATAAATGTTAAGGTGGAGGCGCCAATAACCCGTCTTATTTGTGGAGTGAAACCAGAAACGCTCGGTGACTTGGAGGAAGTTTTGGACTATGCTGAAACCCAACTTACCCATCTGTTGTCTGTTACGCATACAGGGCAGGAGGGAAGCAACATCGACTTCGAGTCAAAGGTTTTCCATGCTGGCATGATAGACCATATAGGTTTAGAAGTTGCAGACATCGCCCAGATAGCGGCTTACGGCTTTCCAAAGGCAGACCCGGAAGCTCCGCTCGTGGATTTGGGATACGGAACAATAAACGTGGAGAAACCCGTAATCCTCTGTATTGGTCATAATGTTGTTCCCTCTGTAGGAATAATAGATTACATGAAAGAGAATGGATTTGACGGCGAAATCGAGGTCTGTGGACTTTGCTGCACAGCCCACGACATAACAAGATATTATAAACGCGGTAAGATTATCGGACCGATTTCATGGCAACTGCGCTTCATAAGAAGCGGCGTTCCAGACGTTGTTGTGTTAGACGAGCAGTGCATCAGAGCAGACTCCTTCTATGAAGCTCAAAATATTAAAGCACCAGTGATTGTCGCATCCGAGAAGAACTGCATGGGCTTGCCAAACCGCACCAACGACCCAGCAGACGCAATAGTTGAAGATCTGGTAAGCGGTAAAACGCCTGGAGCATTAATTCTCGACCCTGAAAAAGTTGGAGAAGTTGCTGTAAAAGTGGCTTTAAAGGTTGCGCCCTTGCGGAAGAAGTTTAAGGCGATTCCAGAGGTTGACGAAGTTATTCAAAAAGCAAAGGAGTGCAGGCAATGCGTCGACTGTAGAAGGGCATGCCCACAAGACTTGCAAATTCCAGAGGCAATGAAAGCCGCTGCTCAGGGAACCTTGGCAAAACTTGCGGATTTGTACGAGTTGTGCGTTGGCTGTGGGCGATGCGAACATGCATGTCCGGTTGGTTTACCAGTTCATAGTTTTATTGTGAAGGCTGGAGAGAAGAAGCTGAAACAGGAAACTTACAAGGTGAGGGCTGGAAGAGGAGCAATACAAGATGTGGAAATAAGGAATGTTGGAAGCCCGATTGTGCTCGGCGAGATTCCGGGTGTGGTTGCTGTTGTCGGATGCTCTAACTATCCAAAGGGTGGAGTGGAAGTTGCCGAAATTTGTACAGAATTTGCCAACAGACGCTACATAGTTGTTACATCAGGCTGTTCAGCGATGTCGGCTGCCATGTACAAAAATGAAGAGGGAAAGACTCCCTACGAGATTTTCACAGGAGAGTTCACTTCGGGCTGTCTGGTAAATGTTGGCTCTTGTGTTGCAAACTCGCATATCGCTGGGGCCGCAATAAAGATCGCGAACATATTTGCGAAGCGAAATTTGAGGGCTAACTATGAGGAAATAGCTGATTATATATTGAACCGTGTAGGCGCTGTTGGTGTGGCATGGGGTGCTTACTCCCAGAAGGCTGCAGCCATTGCAAGTGGCTTCTGGCGGTTAGGTGTGCCAGTTATCGTTGGCCCTCATGGAATCAAGTATCGGCGCATGCTTCTCGGAAGGACTGACCGTGAGGAAGACTGGTATGTTTATGACGCGCGAACAGGTGAAAAGGTGTATGTTGGACCAGCGCCTGAGCACTTGTTCTATACGGCTGAAACGAAGGAAGAGGCTATGGTTATGATAGCTAAGCTCTGCATGAGGCCTAACGATACGATGAAGGGAAGGGCCATAAAGCTTACTCACTACATTGACTTGCACAAGAGGTTGTATGGAACA
Organism: uncultured Candidatus Bathyarchaeia archaeon; assembly: GCA_964535965.1. Classification (GTDB taxonomy): domain Archaea; phylum Thermoproteota; class Bathyarchaeia; order Bathyarchaeales; family Bathycorpusculaceae; genus CAZHWZ01. The sequence continues at coordinate 11,480 of CAZHWZ010000041.1, forward strand.
ATGCCTGAAGACATACACTTGTTCGTGCGCACAATCGCTGATGTGCCAGTGACTATGAAGGATGAGATTGTGAAGATTCTTGAGGAGAAGGGCTGGAAGGAGACGGTTATTCCTGACCCGACACTTCTTCCACGGATGATTAGGAAGCGTAAGGAGTGAAAGCGTATGGCAGTAGCTGAACCTTGGCAAACCGCAGAGATTCCTGGACCCAAAAAGGCTTTGGTTATAACGAAACCTGAAGTTGTTGCTGCGATGATTAAGAGGGCTAAGCATCCAATACTAATTGTGGGTCATAGGGCTGCTGAAACTGAACTGGGAGACAAAAAGCTGATTGACTACATGATTGATTTTGCAAGCAAAGCCAACATTCCAGTTGTGGCAACAGCCCACATGATCAGCGAGTTTTCAAAGAGAGACCATAAGCCAGCTGGATTTATGCCAGCTGTGGACATTGGAAACAGGCTTGTGGACTCGGAGTGGATGGGGATTGATGGTAAGGGGCCGCATGACCTAGCCTTGTTTGTTGGGCTCCCGTATTACATGGAGTGGGCCATCCTTTCTGGGCTGAAGCATTTCGCCCTAAACCTTAAAACTATAACATTGGATAACGTTTATCATCCACATGCAAGTTGGTCTTTCGCGAACATTTCCGTTAAAGATTGGATGGAAAACCTCAAATTAATAATGGAAAAGTTTGAAGAAGGAGGCAGATAGGAAGATGTCAATGTTTAAGGACATTCCGGTCGACGTGGGCGTAATCTATGAAGGCGAAAGAATCCGCAGAAAAGACATGTACGTTGAGCTCGGCGGACCGGACATAAAAGAGAAATTCGAACTGGCAAGAGTAAGGAAGCCTGAAGAGATTGAGGACGGAAAAGTAACCATCATAGGGCTGGACATAAAAGACATGGAAGAAGGGAAAACCTATCCTTTCGGCATCCTCATTGAAGTCGCTGGTGCAAAGCTCGAGCCAGAACTTGAGGGAGTCATCGAGAGGCGCATACACGCCTACTGCAACTTTATTGAAGGGTTTATGCACCTAAACCAGCGCTATGACATCTGGCTGAGATTGAGCAAAAAATCCTTCGAGAAAGGCTTGAACTCCTTCGATTACATTGGAAAGGTCTTGCACAGACTTTTCAAGAGCGAACTACCGATAATTGAAACGATGCAAGTAACTTTCATGACCGACCCTGAAAAGGTGAGAGAGCTCTACGGTGAAGCTCTGCAGATTTATGAGGCAAGAGATGCAAGAGCAAGGGGGCTGAAGGACGAGGAGGTTGACAAGTTCTATGGATGCATCTTATGCCAGTCTTTCGCTCCAACCCACGTTTGTGTGATCACGCCTCAGCGGTATTCGAACTGCGGAGCCA